>JAYUBN010000199.1:0-10170 GCA_043740855.1 Sphingomonadales bacterium
AACTGACCCAGCAGACCGTCCTGGTCCACAACGAATTGCCAGAGGTGTTCGACGCATGGAAGACCGCACTGGGGCTGGCTACGCTCGAACCGCAGGCCATCGACCATTTCGATAGCGGCCAGCTGGTGCTGGAGGCGGCCGCGCAAGGGCTGGGCATCGCCATCATGCACGACGACCATTTCAACCGCGCCCACGACGAACGCCTGGCGCGGCTGTTCGAATTCGAAATCGAGAGTCCCTATAGCTATTGGTTCGTCTGCCGCCCCCGAGCGCTGGAAAACCGGCCGGTGCGGCTTTTTCACGACTGGCTGGTGAAGGCCGAGATTTAGTTCTTCGCGGTCGGACGCACCCGCTTCGTCTCGCTGCGCAAGCCACCTCCCGCACCGAGGAAGAATTTTACGCCAGATTAATGGCACGACACTTTAAACGATGAGATAACACAAGCTCAGGCTGGCTTTGCATACTCCGGCAGCGCCACATCACCGCGCAGATGAACCCCGGTCAATCGGCGCTGTCGCGCCGCCGTGACCAGCGCAGCAATGGCATCTGCGGCAATTTCATAGCTCAAGCCATGGGGCGGACGGATGTTCGAGACGCAATTGCGCTCGCTGTCCATCCGGCCGATGCGCGGCTGCCAGGTGAGATAGGCGCCCAGACTGTCGGGCGCGCTGAGGCCCGGACGCTCTCCGATCAGCATCAACGCGCAGTCGACACCCATCAGTTCGCCAATTTCGTCGCCCAGCGCTACCCGCCCCTGCGTCGCCAGAACGATCGGCGCGATTCGCCAGCCGGGCAATCGCGCGATCAGCGCCACCACCAGCGACGCGGCGTGACGGTGAACGGCAGGCGCGGACAAGCCATCGGCAACGATGATCGCAAGTTCGTCTCCGGTTACAGAGAGCCGCGCGACATCTTGTGGGTCGAGGCGGCGGCCAAGATCGGGTCGGTGGAGATATTCGGCGCGGGTGGCGACGCGGCTGCGTACCTCTATCACCGGAAGATGCACCGCTTCGGCGAACCCGGCAGGTTCGAGCGCCCGGTGGACGGCATCGCGCGCCCTGGCATGATCGAGCTGAAAATCGAGCAAGGCGCGGGTCGGCAAACCCTGCCCGGCCCGGCCCAGCAGCACCCGCGCCTGAGTCACGGTCCGGAGGCGATCGCGCAGTGCGAGAAGGGCGGGCAGATCAGCCATGACAGCGCAGCGCCGGGATGCGATCCAGCGCCAGCGCCGCCGGCAAAGTCTCGCCGATCCTGCCGTTGGCGGCCAGGCCGATCCGTTCCAGCCATGCCTCGAATTCGGGCGCCGGTCGCAACCCCAGCACTTCGCGCAGATACAGCGCGTCATGAAAGCTGGTCGATTGGTAATTGAGCATGATATCGTCTGAGCCCGGCACACCCATGATGAAATTCACCCCTGCCACCCCCAGCAGCGTCAGGATGGTGTCGGTATCGTCGCCATCGGCCTCGGCGTGGTTGGTGTAGCAGACATCCACCCCCATCGGCAGGCCCAGCAACTTGCCGCAAAAGTGATCCTCCAGCGCGGCGCGGGCGATCTGCTTGCCGTCGTAGAGATATTCCGGGCCAATGAAGCCGACCACCGAATTAACCAGGAACGGGTCGAAGGCGCGCGCGACGCCATAGGCCCTGGCTTCCAGCGTCTGCTGATCGACGCCGTGATGCGCCCCGGCGGAAAGGCACGACCCCTGTCCGGTTTCGAAATACATCACGTTGTTGCCAACCGTGCCGCCTGGCGGCACATCTTTATCAAAACTGCCGCGCCCCAGCGAGCGGGTCGCGGCATGCGCCTCGGCAAGCAGGGCAAGATCGATTCCGAAGCCGCGATTGGCCGCCTCGGTCCCGGCGATCGACTGGAAGCACAGATCGACCGGCGCGCCCCGCCTCACCAGTTCCAGCGTCGTCGTGACATGCGCCAGCACGCAGGACTGGGTCGGGATATCATAAGCCAACCGGATATCGTCGAGCAGATGCAACAGCCTTGCGGTGGCATCGACGTCATCGGTGGCCGGATTGACACCGATCATCGCATCGCCCGCCCCCATCAACAATCCGTCGAGCGTCGAAGCGGCCACGCCGGCGGGATCATCGGTCGGATGATTGGGCTGGAGCCGAACCGCCAGCCGTCCGGGCAAGCCGACCGTGCTGCGAAAACGGGTGACCACCTGGATCTTGCGGGCAACCGCGATCAGATCCTGGTTGCGCATCAGCTTGGACACCGCTGCTGCCATCTCCGGGGTGATACCCGGCGCGGCGCGGGCAATCTCCGCCCCGCTGGTCTCGTTCACCAGCAACCATTCGCGAAAGCCGCCGACGGTCAGATGGGCGATCGCGGCGAAGGCGGCGACATCATGCCGGTCGATAATGAGGCGCGTGACCTCGTCCTGCTCATAAGCAACGACCGCCTCACCCAGGAAAAGCGCCAAGGGCATATCGGCCAGGATAAACCGCGCCGCGACGCGTTGCTCCATGCTGACCGCCGCAATTCCAGCCAGCCGGTCACCCGATCGTTCCGGGCTGGCCGCCGCGAGCACTTGCACCAGTGTGCCGAACCGGTGCCGCGTCCCGGCAAGGTCAACGGTAAAGCGGGTCACAGCCGGGCTCCTGACATGCTGACAAGCTAGCGGGATGAAGGGAGAAGTCGATATCGATGTGGAGTGCCTGATCCGGCGGGTGAATTGCAAAGATCGGTACGCGTCGTTTGCCCGCTATTCTCGAATTTATCACCGGAGTCGATATATGGCTGGCATTGCCGGCAGACTAATCACAATAAGCAAATCACATAAACGGAGTGCGCTGAAATCGACTTGGACGACCAGTTCCGCCGCTATTTCGGCACCGCCGACCTGACGAAAATCCCGCCCGCTGCGATCAGTGCCGGTATCGAGCACATGGCAGTCGATTTTGGCATTACGCAAGACCGGGCGCGCCGCTTTGCGCTTTGGACCATGATGTACTTGCTGGGTGCGGCGCCGGATATCGACGTCGCGTTCAAGGATGAAAAGGAGCGGGACTCGGCGCGGAACTTCATGGCTCTCGTCGCAGGAGCGGAGCAAAACGACGGGAATTGCTGAACGGCAAGCAGCGACAATACCCGACTGCCAATAAATAAAGGCCAGGTACCGCAGAAAAATATCCAATTGAATTGACGCGAATTAGCCAATTTTTTCCTCTGATGCGATGATCCCAATTGCGGCCCCGTCGGAACTGATTGCAAAATGCAGAATGTCGCTGTAGAAGAGCAAGGCTTACGTCGCCCGCGACGGATATCGGGCTGCCTTTGCTTCCCCTTTGTCCATTTCTCGCCTCATAATGCCGGGATGCACCGCTGTTGGGGCATGCCCGAACCGTACGGGCAAAGGATACCCATATGACTATCGGAACCGTTAAATTTTTCAATCCCGACAAGGGCTTCGGCTTCATTGCGCCTGAGGGCGGCGGGAATGACGCGTTTGTGCACATTTCGGCCGTTGAGCGCGCCGGCATGCGCACCCTGGATAAGGATCAGCGCGTTTCGTATGATCTCGAAAAGGATCAACGTGGCAAGGTGTCGGCTGTAAACCTGCAGTCCGCCTAAAATACGGTGCGGTGCGGCTTGGCTACGGCCAGCCGCACCGATGCCTTTCAGGTTCTGTGATGGCCTGCACTCCCATGGCGGCAACTTTGCCCAACATAACCCGAGAGTAGGCAAGCATGGCCGATACCAAGATGCGTCCCTTTCTGATCCAAAAAGATGCAGAAGGACAATTTCACCTTTCCGTACGTACCACGCGATACAATTCGCAAGGCTACCCCATCGTCGATGTCGCACCGCAGCAACAGCTGTTCAAGACGTCCGCTGCGGCTCGCGCCTTTGCTCGCGACAATTTCAGCGCCCAGCCTGGCGAATACGCGACCAAATAGGTCGTACCACCGAACCGGTTTCGAAGCGCGCGCTGCCGCAAGCGCGCGCTTCGTGATTTTCGGAGACCCAAAACCCGAGATCCTTGAACTGGGGAGTTTCGACGCCAGATCCTGCTGCAATTCTAATGGTTGCAATCAAGGGCAATTGGCATGATCGATAAACGGGCTTTCTCGCGCACGGCGTTCGAACAATTGAGAGCAGCGGGGGCAGGCCAGGACGACGCTGTTCGCCGCATGGAACTCGTGGCGCACTTGCTTGATTCTGCTTTCGTCCTCCCCGGCACCAACAAACGTGTGGGCATCGACGCCATCATCGGCCTCGTCCCAGGCATCGGCGACGTCTTTACGACGCTGCTATCCAGCTATGTCATTTGGGAAGCCCGGAACCTTGGCGTCAGCCGGTTCGCACTTTGCCGGATGCTAGCCAATCTGACCGTTCACGCGTCGATTGGGTCTATTCCGGTAATCGGCGACATCTTCGACGCCTTCTTTCGCGTCAACCAGCGCAATATGCGTATCGTTCGCGTGCAACTGGCCAATGGCAAAAACAGGCGATCGGCCGCGCAGACCACAATTACGGTCCCTTGATTATCGGCGCAGTCGGCACGATCAGGAAGCCAGCGGTATCGTGCTAACCCGCCAGATTTACGGCAAAGCGCCGTTAATCTGGCGCAAAATTCACCCCCCATTGGAGCAGATGCCCGATTACCGGGACAGCGGGGGTTCGCCGGGCGAAATCGTCATGTCGCGAAAATCAAAATACCATCAAGGTCCCCCTCCGTCAGCCCTGCGGGCTGACGCCTCCCCCGGCGGGGGAGGATCGGGTGGACCGGATCAAGCGCGCGGCTGTCGCGCTTGCAATGACGAAGTCACCTCATGTGAGGCCGAATTTGGCGTCAATGTAATGTGCGGCTGCGTCGATCAAGCCCCGACGGCCGCCGTCGCCGCTTTTGCAGCCCTTGGCTTTTTGATGGCGCCCGACTTGGGCTTGCCGGCGGACTTCACCTTGGTGCCCAGTTTGCGACCCAGGCCAATCTTTACCGCCAGTTCGCGGCGCGTGGCAGCGTAGTCCGGCGCAACCAGCGGATAATCGGCGTTGAGGCCCCACCGCGCCTTGTACTGGGCGGGCGTAAGCTGGTGATGAGTGCCAAGGTGACGCTTCAACATCTTTTGCCGTGCCCCGCACTCCAGGCAGGTGATCGCATCCGGCTTGACTGATGACCGGATCGACACCGCCGGTTCGCGCTTTTCTTCAACTACGGGCGCCGCCTTGCCAAGCCCTTCGAGCGCAGCATAAATGGCTTCGATCAGATGTGGTAGTTCGGCGGGTTTGACACTGTTGTGGCTGGTATGTGCGGAAACAATATCGGCAACAAAGGTCAAAAGGTTTTCATCCGCCATGGAATTATCTTTCTTGTTGTGAAAATTTGGCTCGAATTGCCGACTAATCAATAATTATGAACTTGTCGATTGGTTATGACTGAAAAAAGTCGCGAGATTGTCGTAGATTTCGCGGCGTCCGCTCGCCCGGCCCAATCGATCAATCCTTGTCATTCGCGCCCATCTGTGACCATGAGGACCAACCCAGCGCGGAGCCAAAGCCAACCAGGCAAATCCTCGCGACTGCGTCATTATCTTACAGGAAAATTTCATGGCCAATATCCGTAGTGTCAACAGGCGTCACAAACGTGCGATCGTCGCACAGCATGCCCGTAACAAACTGGCAGAAACGGTCGCGCTCGAAAAAATCGAGCCAGTGCAGGCGGCAATCTAGCTCCGCCGCATTTTCGTGCCGCACGCCGGGCAGGAACCCGTTAGCGCGCCTTACGAGTTTATCGACGTTGCGGAAATCCCCGGCGGGGGAGTGTTGCATCTCGTCCGATGGGGGGATGATTTCTCGATCCAGTACGACGACGAGGAACTGATGGGCAGCCAGGTTCGGCACTCCGAACAGGCGCTGGCGACCTTGGCCTGCGATCGGCTGGCCAACAAAGGCGCCAGCTTGCTCATCGGCGGCTTGGGCATGGGCTTTACTCTGGGCGCGGCGCTCAAGGCGTTAGGTCCGACCGGCAGCGTAGTCGTCGCTGAACTTGTGCCAAAAGTCGTGGCATGGGCAAACGGACCCTTGGCCCATCTTTTCGGAAACTCGCTTGCCGACCCTCGGGTTACGATTGAAGTCGTGGATGTCCATGACGCGATCGCCCGGGCGTCGGCACGCTACGACGCTATTCTGCTCGACGTCGATAATGGCCCCGATGGCTTAATTCAATTGGCCAACGACCGCCTCTATTGCAATTGGGGGCTGCGCTCTGCGCTGGCCGCGCTGCGTCCGGGCGGCATCCTTGCGATCTGGTCGTCCTACAGCGATGCCGAGTTCTTCGAACGACTGGAACGTGCCGGGTTCGACGTCGATGAGATTACCATCCGCGCCGACTCGTACGGCGTGGAAGCCAATCATACCATCTGGATGGCCGCAAAGCCTGGGTGATTGGCGCCGTCTGGCGTTTGGCCTGCCAATTCCTTGCCCTTTCACCGGCGTGGCTCTAAGTGCGCCGGACCATGCCAGTTCCTGCCAATCTCCAGCCCGCCGCCGCTCCAGCGCTGCCTGCGCTGACTTTCGCCGTGCCCAAGGGGCGTATCCTCGATGAGGTGCTGCCGCTGATGGCGCGTGCCGGAGTGGTGCCCGAAGCCGAATTTCACGACAAGAACTCGCGCGCGCTGTCTTTTTCCTGCGCCACGGGCGACATGCGGATCATCCGGGTGCGAGCCTTCGATGTCGCGACTTTTGTGGCGCATGGCGCGGCGCAAGCGGGGATCGTCGGTTCCGATGTCGTGGAAGAATTTGATTACGCCGAACTGTACGCCCCGGTCGATCTGAACGTCGGCCACTGCCGCTTGTCGGTCGCCGAACCTGCAAGCCAGGCTGGGCACGGCGACTCCCAGGTCAGCCATTTGCGCGTCGCCAGCAAATATCCCCACCTCACCCGCCGCCATTTCGAGGCATTGGGCATCCAGGCCGAAGTGGTCAAGCTGAACGGCGCAATGGAGTTGGCGCCTGGCCTTGGTCTGGCGGGGCGCATCGTCGATCTGGTTTCTACCGGACGCACGCTCAAGGATAATGGCTTGGTCGAAACCAGCGTCATCATGAAGATTTCGGCGCGGCTGATCGTCAACCGCGCCGCGCTCAAGACCGATCCGCGCGTCGGCGCGCTGGTCGAGGCGTTCCGCGCGTTGGTCAGCGAAACGGCGCCCGCCTGATGCTTCGCCTCAATTCCCGCGACCCCGGTTTTGCCGAGGCCTTTGCGGCGCTGGTACGTGACCGGCGCGAAAGCGATCCCGGCGTGGCTCGCGACGTTACCGCCATATTGAAGCAGGTGCAGGACCACGGCGACAAAGCCGTGGCGGAACTGACGCTGCGCTTCGACGGCCACACGCTTTCCAGCGAAACCGATTGGCGGATCGAAGCCCCGGCTTGCGCACAAGCTTTCGAGGACCTCGAACCATCGCTGCGCGCGGCGCTCGAACTCGCGGCGTCGCGCATCCGCGCCTATCACGCCGCGCAGCTGCCTGATGATCGCGACTATACCGATGCCGCAGGGGTCCGACTGGGCGCACATTGGCGGGCCGTCGATGCGGCGGGGCTGTATATTCCCGGTGGCCGCGCCGCTTATCCCTCGTCGTTGCTGATGAACGCCATTCCCGCCAAGGTGGCCGGGGTCGGACGCATCGTCGTGGTGACGCCGACGCCCGGCGGCCACGTAAACCCGCTCGTGCTGGCCGCCGCGCATCTTGCCGGGGTCGATGAAGTCTGGCGCATCGGCGGCGCGCAGGCAGTGGCGGCGCTGGCCTATGGCACAGAGCGCATCCTGCCTGTCGACGTCATAACGGGTCCGGGCAATGCGTGGGTCGCCGAGGCCAAGCGCCAGTTGTTCGGCGTCGTCGGTATCGATATGGTGGCGGGGCCCAGCGAAATCCTGGTGATTGCCGATGGCGCGAACGATCCGGCCTGGATTGCGGCCGACCTGCTCAGCCAAGCCGAGCATGACCCGGTCGCGCAATCGATCCTGATCACCGACGATGCGGCTTTTGCCGACCGCGTGGCTGCGGCGGTAATGGTGGAACTTGCCACGCTCGAGACCCGCTCGGTAGCGACCGCAAGCTGGACAAAATATGGTGCCATCATCGCCGTCGCCAGCCTGGATGAAGCCCCGGCGCTGGCTAATGCGCTCGCCGCCGAACACGTCGAGCTTGCGGTCGCAGACCCTGCGCCGCTGTTCGCGCGCATCCGCCATGCCGGCTCGATCTTCCTTGGCCGCCACACGCCTGAGGCAGTCGGCGATTATGTCGCAGGCCCCAATCACGTGCTGCCCACCGGTCGCCGCGCGCGTTTCGCCTCGGGCCTGTCCGTGCTCGATTTCATGAAGCGAACCAGCTTTATCGAGCTGGACGAGGCCGCGCTGCGTGCCATCGGTCCAGCCGCCGTCGCCCTCGCCCATGCCGAGGGCCTGCCCGCCCATGCCAGATCGATAGAAGTGAGATTAGCCCGATGAACGCGTTTTCAAGGTTTGCGCGATGAACGCGCGGGCGCAGGCTCGCTCTGCCGCGCGGCTCGCCGCCGTCCAGGCGCTGTACCAGCAGGCCATGGAGGCGACGCCGCTCGCCAGCCTGCTTGATGAATTTCACCGCCACCGGCTTGGCGCAACGATCGAGGACATGCAGTTCGCCGAGGCGGAAACTGCGTTTTTCGACGATATCGTCAGCGGCGTGATCGCGCGCGCGGCGGAAGTGGACGCCCAGCTATCGGAAAAACTGGCCGAGGGCTGGCGGTTGGAACGGCTCGACAAGACCATGCTGCAAGTGTTGCGCGCAGGCGTCTATGAGTTGATGGCGCGCCCCGATATCGCGACCGGCACCGTGATCAACGAATATATCGACGTCGCGCATGCCTTTTTTGATGCGCGCGAGGCCAAATTCGTCAACGGCGTGCTCGACGCGGTGGCCAAGGCGGTTCGTTAGCTTGGCGGAAAACGGCGAGATCGCCTTCATTCGGGGCTTGCGCGCGCTGGCCACGCACCCCGCCGCACGCGGCCTGGATGACGATTGCGCGGTGCTGGAACTGGGTAGCGAAACGCTGATCCTGACGCATGACATGATGGCCGAAGGGGTGCATTTCCTGGCGCGGCAAGACCCCGCCGACATCGCCTGGAAGCTGGTCGCGGTCAATCTCTCCGATCTCGCGAGCAAGGGCGCCGAGCCGCTTGGCGTGCTGCTGGGCTATACGCTGGGCACGAACGATGGGCGCTTTATCACGGGATTGGCGGAAGCGCTGGCCGCTTACGATACGCCGCTGCTGGGCGGCGACACCATTGCCAACGCCGGAACTCGCACCTTCGGGCTGACCGCGCTGGGCCGGGCGACGCATCGTCCCGTGCCCTCGCGCGGCGGCGCGCGGTGCGGCGACCTGCTGTGGCTGACCGGCGCGGTCGGCGGCGCGATGCTGGGGCTGGAAGCGCTACTCGCGGAAGACCCCGATCCGCAACGCAGCCGCGCATATCGGCGGCCGGAGCCGTTGCTGGCGCAAGGCCGGGCGCTGGCGCCGCACGTAACCGCGATGATGGATGTCTCGGACGGGGTGTTGCTCGACGCCGCCCGCATGGCGCGCGCCTCCGGCGTGACGCTGGCGATCGACAGCGCGGCAGTACCGATTGTCACTGACGAAGCGCGCCGCAGCGAAGCCTTGCGCTGGGGTGACGATTACCAGCTGCTGTTCACCCTGCCGCCCGGTGTCGAGCCCCCCTGCCCGGCCTGTCGCATCGGCGTGGCGCTGGTCGCCGGGGCCGATCCGATCCGGCTGGACGGTGTGCCGCTGAACGAGGCGCACGGGCTGGGTTATCAGCACGGTTGATACCAGAGCCGGGCGAACGAAATTTACCCGTCCGTGCTGACCTTGTCCAAGCACCGTTCTTGCCTTGTCTTACTAGCGTGGAAAACACACGGACAGTCCCCCGACAAGCTCGGGACAGGCAAGTGGGTGGGGCCCCGATCGATACTTTCGGTTTGACATCGACCGATCGCCGCCGTTTGCGCTTGCGCGCCCCGGCACGCCTCTATACCCCCCGCCGGATACAGGGACCGACCAAAAAGGACGGCCCGTATCGGGAAACCATACACAGGGGATGCTCGGGTGAATGCAATTACATTAGCAATCGGATTTGGCCTGGTGGCCATCATCTACGGTTTTATAACTAGCCG
>JAYUBN010000200.1:0-28519 GCA_043740855.1 Sphingomonadales bacterium
TGGCGGCGGCGGCGGCGGGGGTACATAGGCCCCGACCGGCGCGGCGGCGCTCACCGGGGCAAAGGCGCCAAGCGCGCATAGTGCCAGCACATAAGTGGCGGTGAAAACCCCGCTGCGCATCAGAACGCCACGTTCAGATCAAATTGCAGCACATCGATCGCCAGCGGATCGCTGCTGACCGAATTGGCACTCAGCCAGCGCCCGGTCAGGTTCATGCCCTTGGCCAGGCCGATCGTGCCACCGATGGTGTAGCCCTTGGCGTTGGTGCCGCCGAGGTGGAATATATCATCGTTGAAACTGTCGAGCACCACGTCGCTTTCCAGATATTTGTATCCGGCAAAGGCGCGCCACTCGCCCCAGCGCTGCGGCGTGGGATAGCCCAGCGCGGCGGTCACCTGAAAACCCTGGCCGCCGCCCGCGTATGGCGTGCGCTTTGCCACAATTGGGTCGCAGATATCGCCGCTGCCGCCGCTGCCGCCATTATTGACCGGCTCGCCAGCTTTGCCATGGCGACAACCGTCAACCCGCGCGCGCCGGAACGCCAGATTGCGCAGATATTCGGCCAGGAAGGTGAAATGGGTATCTTTGCCGACCGGCACGTCCAGCATCGCCAGCGTGTCCAGCACATGAAACGGATGGACAAGGCCAAGCAGTTGCGGGCCATTGACGACTTGCCCGGTGGCATCGACGATATTGCGCATCTGGAACAGCGTGTTGCCCTTCTGGACAAACGACGGCGTCCTGCCATCGGTCGAGCATTGGGTATCGATGACGCCCAGCGCGCAAGGCGTCGAGAAGCGGCCCTGGATGTTCTTGAACACGTAATAGCCACCGGCCAGCTTGAGCAGCCGGTCGTGGCCGAGGTGCCAATCGCCTTCAAGTTGCGCCGAAAACAGCCATTTCTGCGGAACCGAAGTCTTGAATGTGGAGGTATCCGGAAAATTCGTTCCGCCGAAATCCAGCGGGAACGCGCCGCCGCGCAGGGTGAAATCGGCCAGCCCATAGACGCGGTTGGGCATCCTGAACGAGCCTGCAAACCCGTCGAATTTGAGTTCGGGGCTGAACAAGGCGTCGGTGGACAGGAACGGATTGTCCATGCGCCCCACGGTCACGCTGGCATCGTCGGTCAGGCGTTCCTGGACGAACGCTTTGTTGAGATAGACATTGCGCTTGAAAAAGCCGCCGCCCAGCGTCGCGCTGGTTGAAACCGGCCCGGCATTGTTGCCGCTGGCCAGTTGCAGGCCAACCGTAGTGCGCGAATTGACCGCAAAATCGAACCCCAGTCGCGCGCGCGCACTGGTCAGACCATAGCGGTCCGAGGTTGTGTTAAGAATGGGGATCGCGGTTGCGTGCACCAAATCCAGCGGACCGTTGCTGACGATCGACTGAAAATTGGGAATGAGGTTCGAATTGAAACGACTGTAAAACTGCGCTTGCGTGCGAATTCGCAAGTCGCCGGACAGGTTGAGGTTACGCACCCAGTCCGGCGCCGCCAGCCCCGGTACCGCCCAGCGTTCCGCCTTGGCCTCGCGCATGACGTCCTGCCGGATGTCGTCGCGGATCTGATCGCGCACCACTTGCGGGATGTACGGCACGCGGATCGTGCCGTGCGGCGCCGGGGACAGAACGGGTGGAAGGGCGCTGGCAAGGCGAGCGGAATTGGCCGCCGGGCCTGTCTCGGCAAGCCCCGATGCCGCCAGCGGAGGCGCGGCGGATGCCGTTTGCGCGGCGCTGGCCTGGGCCGTTTGCGCCTCTTGCGTGGCCTCCGAGATCAGTTCTTCGCCCTTGTCGCGGCTGATCGTGCCTTGTGCAACCAGCAGCCGCACCAGGTTGACCATCGCGTTACTGGAAGGCGCAGGAGCTCCCGCCTGGGCGAACGCATCGCCTTGGGCCAGAAACAGGCTGGCCGGCAGGCTTAACAGCAACGCGGTCTTGTGCGTCCAACGCGGTATCATGAACGATCCCTCTTTTTCATTTTGCTAGATCGACCGCTTGCCGCGCACGGTAATCCGTTGCGGGCCGTGAACGGTGCCGGGGGGTGGATCGAGATCGCTCACACTCAGCAGAATGGCGCGCAGTTGCTGGTCGCGGTCTGCATGGCCCGACGATTTCAGCACCGACGCCTCGGTAATGTGGCCGCTGGGCGAAATCGTGATGGCGAAATCGGCAGTGAAGACCATCTTGTTGATGCGGCTGTCGTGCTGGACCTTTTCCTGCAGGATCGCATTCAGGTAGCGGTAGTAAAAGACTGCGCTCATCACCGTCGCAGAGGCGCCGCCGCCACAGAAGCTGCCGGTACAGCTGCCCGTGCCGCCGGTGCCGCCGCCGCTGCCCGATTGCAGGCCAAAGGCATCTGTCCCCGCTTGCGCCGGTCCATTGATCGTGACCGCCGCCGCTGCGGGTTTGGGCTCGGGGTTGGGCACGGGATTGGCCTTTTCCTGCGGTTCGGGCGGATGCGGCTGCGGTGGCGGCGGCGGTGGCGGTGGCGGCGGCGGGGGCAGCATCTGCACCGCAAGGGGCGACGGCGCCTCGACCTTGACCCCTGTCGTCGAGCTCATCTGGCTGTACAGAAACCACGCAACCGCCAGCAGCACCAGCGCGCCGATGACCATCGGCAGCCAGCGCATCAGGCCACCTTCAGGCGGCTCCGGCAGTTCGGGTTTCTCAGCCACGGCTTTTGCGCTTACGCAGCGGTCGGCTTGCCGGTGACCAGGCCAACCTTGTTGAGGCCGAGCTGGCGGCACAGATCGAGCACCGCGGTCACCTTGCCATATTGCGCCGTCTGGTCGCCCTTGAGCACGATCGGCACATCGGGGTTGGTCGCCTTGGCGTTGCGCAGCCGGGTTTCCAGATCGGCCAGCGACACCGGAAAGGCATCCATGAAAACCTGGCCCTGGGCATCGACGGTGATGGCGATGGTCTTGGGCTGGACCAGGCTTTTAGCCGAGCTGGCCTTAGGCAAATCCACCTTGATACCCTGGACCGATGCCGTCGCCATCAGGATGAAGATCACCAGCAACACATAGGCCAGGTCGAGCATCGGGGTGATGTTGATATCGTCATAGGCCTTGCGGCCGCCACCTACCTGCATGGTTTAAATCCTTTTTTAATCGGGGGAATTAATATCTGTCGCCGACACCGGAGAGGAGCATGCTTTCCTCCGCCTCATCACGCGCCATCTGGGCGGCATCCTCCGCCTCATCACGCGCCATCTCAGCCAACCGGGTGATCAGCTGCTCGATGAAGACATTCATCTGGTCGGCCAGCGCCGAAATCCGCCCGTTGAGGTAGTTGTAGCCGAACAGGGACGGGATTGCGCAGGACAACCCCGCGATCGTCGCCAGCAGCGCGGCGGCGATCCCCGGCGCAATCGCGTTGACGTTCACATCGCCGGCCATGGCCACACCGCCGAACACGGTCATGACCCCGATCACGGTGCCCATCAGGCCGATAAAAGGCCCCCCCGAAATTGCGATCGTCAAAATCACCATCAGCTTGTCGAGCTTCTGGTTCTCTTCGACTACCACTGCGGTCGCAGCCGCATGCATCGCGCTCACCGCCTGGCTTGAAAGCGGCTGGGCGCCCCATCGCCGCTTGCGCACGAGCAGTTCGGCCATGCCCGTCTCGTAGATCCGGCCGAGCGGCGATCCGCCAAGCCGCGCCGCCTCGCGCGCATCGATGCCTGCGACATTGGCGATCGGCTCCAGTTCGTCGCCCATGGCGAGAAATCGGCGCAGGAAGTCAGCGTTGTTTTTGGTAGATTTATTGACGTAGCGCACCTTGTTGACCATCAGCGCGACCGCCGCCGCGAGCAGCATGAGGCACAGCCCGACCACGCCTTCGTCGACCGGTTCAAGCTTGCTGACGATGAAGAAAATCACGCCACCGCCCGAGCTTTGCTTCTCGGCGGTTTCAGCGACCGCGACCAGCTTGCCGCCCTTGCCCTCGGCTTCGGCCATGGCCAGCACCATGCTGGCGGGTCGCGCAGTTTTCGACAAGCGCACTTCATCCAGTTCGCCATTGAACGGCGCAGTGGCGGATCCGCCAATGCTGGCCGGGCCGTCGATCGCCGGCATCGCACCCGCGCCGGTCCCCTGTTCGACGCCGTTGACATAAAGATGCAACGCCTTGCCATCAGAAACAAAGGCCAGATGACTCCAGTCGCCCTGCTTCAGCGCCGCTTTCGCCTGTACCGCGATACCGGGGCCGGACACAAACGGCACACCGGCGTTCAGCCCGATAGTCAGGGCACCGCGCGCGAAAATCGCCTGATTGCCGGTCAGCGCGTCGGGCTTGACCCAGGCGGTAAAGGTGAAAGGCGCAGCCGCCGGCATAGCCAGCGAGCCCGAGGGAACGACAGTCAGCGCACCCTGGCCCGGAAAGCGGGCGGCACGACCGATAAGGCCGCCATCGTCGATGCCCGGCGGCGCGGTTTTGGCCGAATTGGCATTGGCGGTGGCATCGACCGAGGGCTGGCCGGGATTTTCGGCGAAGTGATAGGCGGCCATGTAATCGGCATCGAAAGTCCCGGCCACGTCCGAACCGACCGGCGCGCTCTTGTTGCCGAAATACAGCCAGATCTGGCGCTTTTCGCCACCATTGAGCGCCGGCACAGACACCCACACCATGGCGATGCCCACCGCGCCGTCGTATTTCTCGACATGGAACGGCAACGGGGTCTTGTTGTCGCTGTCGACAAAGCGGACGTCGGCGCCATTTGGCATCGCATCGGCAAAGGTGAAATTGCCGCTATGCAGCCGCACCAGCACCACCGTCCGGCCGATCGGGCCAGAAACGTTGATCCCCGAAGGCGACGTGTCGATGGTTACTGCCTTGCGGTAGCTCCACTCCTTGTTCCACCACCCCTGATCGGCCGCCGCCATTGCCGGCGAGGAAAAAACCGGCATCGCCGGTGAAGCAAAGCTCAGCAACAACAGCAGTGCCAACATGATACGCTTCACGAAAAAATCCCCCCGGACATGCTAAAAATCCCCCTTGACCTGAAAATTGACGCGAGGGTGGAGTCTGGTTGTCGCCGGACCATTGAGGATCGGGACCGCGCCCAGCACCTCGCCCGTAAACCGGTTAAACAGCCGCACCCGCAAGCCACCCCCCATGCCGAACAGTTTGAAATCGGCGTGTTGCCCCGGCAGCGCCTGGTTCACATGGATGAAAGCGGCATCGGCAAAGCCAAATAACCTGGCTTCATTCAGCCAGGACCCACCCAGCGACGCCAGCGATGGCGAACGCAGTTCCAGGCTTGGCGCGATGCCGTTGTCGCCCACCGCCTCAGACGAATAATAGCCGCGCACGCTCGACATGCCGCCAGCAGCGAATTGCTCGTTGGTGATGAGGTGCGAATCGGCAAACTGCCCGTTCAGCCGGAAAGCGGCGATCATGTCGTTTGTGAACGCATAAGAGAAATCGAACGTCAGATTGCCGCGCACGAAATTCTCGTTGCTGTACTGCTCGCGGTTCTGGAAGGCATCGGCGGGCACGCAGGTAATCCCCTGCGGGATGCACACGACCTGCTTGATCGCGCGCAGGCCCAGCGTCGTCCCCACAGACAGATCATAGCTGGTATGCTCGGTCGCGCCTGACAGCGCATACTGGATTTCGAGCGGGACGTACGTGATTGGCGCGGTGCTGAAAGGCGCGCCGTTGATCAGGATGTTCTGTTTGAAATCCTTGAAATCCGCGCCAAAGCTCAGACTTTGCGAAATGCCGGCGGACGGCAGGCGATACAACGCGCGAAACCCGACCTGAAAACCGCGCCCCAGCACGCTCGAGCCACCGAGCGAGGCGACATTGCTGTTCGAACGATAGCCCGACAGCGACAGCGTCCACGGCGTATTCAGGATCGGCGCGGTGTAGGATCCGGCAAAAACCTCGGTATCGTTGCGGTTTTCCGGCGCCACGACATAGGTGAAGCTGGCGGACTGGCCTGTCTGGAACAGATTGGTATAACGCACGCTGGCGGTCAGGCGCAGCGGCGAGGTTGCCGGGCTGGCATCATTGTCCAGTTCAACGCTGGCGTGCAGCGGGTGCTGGTCGGTGATCTTGAGATCGACGTCGATTTCGCCCGCTACCCGGCCCGGCTTGAATTGCGGATCGATCGTGCGATCGGGGAAATGATTCGCTGCTGCTACCTGGCTTTGCAGTGCCTTCAGATTGACCGGTTCACCCTCGGCCAGCGCAGGTATCTGATCGCGCGCCACCCATAGCGAATGAAAACGGCTGCCGACGACGCGGACCTGGCCCACCGGCGCCTCGCTGACCGCGATCTGGACGATACCCTGCGCGAAGGAGTCATGATCCTGGACCGGAATATCGACGATGACCGCGCCATAGCCCTTGGCGGCATAGGCATCCTGCAGCGCCTTGCGCGCGGCTTCGACATCATCCTTGGTGCGATCGGGTCCAACATGAGAATAGACCAGCCGCTCGACCTCGTCGGTGGACAGCCTGGTGACGCCCGAGACATCGAACGCCTGCACGATGAATGTGTCGGGCGCGCTTTCTTGAGTAGCACCAGGGCTGGCCTGCGCCGCAGTTGATCGAACAGCGCCAGTCTCAGCTGGCCGCGCAGCGGCGATCTCAGCTGGCCGCGCAGCGGCGATGGCACGACCGCCCATCATCAACTGTGCCGCCAACAGGCCGCAGGCGCAAAGACGCGCGTAAGTTCCCCACATTTTCGCTGGAAATTCCCGTACAAGCCCTGAGCCTGTGGCCACCAAGTGTTTAACTTGTGTGACACTTGCGAGTCAGACGGGACGGGCCGAGTAAATCACCGCGCGCACAAAAAAAGGGCCCCGGATAAATCCGGGGCCCAGTGCATCTTTTTCGCTGGTATTTATATTTTCATAGATCTGCTGGATGCGATCAGGCGCCCGGCAGCGAACCGCAGGCCGGGTTGGCCGCCGGCTGCGTCAAAGTGTAGGTCGTGACTTTCTTGGCGCCTGTGCCCGTGCTCGCCGAGGCAGCCGTGTTTACCAGACCGCTCGTGATGTAGATCGGGGTGGCAAGCGCGGAGTTCACATCGGACGTGCTGGACAGGAAGGTCGCAGCGATCGCGGCCTGCCAGGCAGCTGGCATGATGCCGATGTTGGACTGATCGAAGATGCCCGGAGTCGCAGCAGTCGTGGCGTTCAGGAAGCCCTTGCCGATCATGTTACCGGCCTGGTCCTTCTTGAACTGACCCAGCGAAGTGCCCAGCAGTTCAGCGATCGCCTGACGGTTGCCCGCAGTGGCGTAGCAGGTGTAGCCGAAGAACTGGGTCGTACCAGTGATCGGATAACCGACGGCCGGCGCGGCGAGCGAGTAGGTCTGCGTGCTGCTGGTCGTATAAAGCACGTCGGTCCACGCGATCGGGTTGGTCCGGGTTGCCGTACCGTCGGCCACAGGCAATGGCCGGTTTTCCGTGCTCGGCGAGTAGGTGCCGGAGGGGGACGATTCCGGCGGCAGGATGCCACCGATAGCGGTCAGCGCGTTCTTTACCGTCGGGGCGGCGAAGGCAGTCGGAGCAGCGCCGCTGCCGATACCCAGCAGAGCGGCAACCAGGCCACCTGACGAGTCAACCGAAGGCTGAACGAAATCGGCTGCAATGTAGCCGATCTTGCCGTTCAGGGTTACGCTGTTCAACACAAGGTCATCAGCGAGGGTAAGCAGCTTGGCAAGATTACCGCCACCGTTGGTGACGATGAAGTTACCGCTGCCGACCGAACCAGCTGGGAGCGAGCTGACAGTACCAGTGTAGCCATATACGATCGACGAACCATTGAAGTAGTCGCTCGAAATGGTGTTGGTGGTGCCGGCAAACTTGCTGGCTGCAGCCGAAGGCTTGTAGTTCACGTCGCCGCGAACCGTCGTGTAGTCGATGTTGCCGTTGGCAGCAGCGTTATACGGCAGCGACTCGGCGTGGTTCAGGTACTTGTTGGTGCCCGTGTAGACAGCCGGGTTGGAGCACACAGCCGAAAGGTGACGCGTGAACACATCGGTCGTTCCCGAGTTGTCAAGGCGGCCAACCAGACGGATCGGCGCGCCATCGGCAGCCCAGCGCGCAGCGGTGTCATTGGTCGGATCAAACAGCGCAACCTTCTTGTTCAGCGCCTTCAGCGACGCGTCATTCCAGTTGGTGATCGAGCCGTTGAAGATGCCGCAATAGGCAGCCGCGCTCAACCGCAGCGACGAGATCGTCGCACCGTTGCTGTAAGTCGCCGCATACTGGGCGTTGAACACCATGGCCTTGCCCTTGGCATTCAGACCGTACTGCTGGTCATAAGCGATGGCGACGGGCAGGACGAACAGCGGGAACTGGACAGCCGGGCCGGCAAAAGTCACTGCATTGCCAGCGGTGTTGTAGTTGGCCAGGTCACCGGCGGAGATCGGCGCGTCAGAGAACGCGTACTGGATGTGGCTCCAGCGGTTGTCCGGGGTGGGGTTGGCGGTCGTAGCGAACGGGTTGGCAACGCCGGTAACTGCATGGCTGCTGCTGCCGCCGTCAAACACGTCACCGAACCAGTACCACATTTTGCGGCCAAAGCCCGAGCCCGTGCCGACATACTTGCCCTGGAAACCATAACCGGGGTTCGCCGAGAGCTGCGGCTGGACTTCATAGGTCGAGGTACCACCGGTGAAGCTGACGTTGCTGCTGGTGTTGTTGCAGACCATGGCCGGGGCACCGGAAAACACGCCGGGAACCTTGGCGCCGAGCGAACCGATCGCCGACGAACCGGCAGCACCGGGCTGGCCGTTGCCGACTTTGTTGGGGGTGCCAAGGCAATTCATTGCGCGAATCAGAACGTTCTGGATCGAAGTGGCGCCGGCGCCATGCAGCGCGGTGTCGCCGTCATAGTTCACGGTCGCGCCGCTGACGGTCTGGGTCGTCTGGGCAAGGCCAGGCGCCTGAATCTGCCCGAGCTGCTGCGCGGTCGCTTTTGCAGAAATTGTGGTGGTTTGCGCCAAAACCGGGCTGGCTGCTACGCCGGCGATAATTGTCGCCGCCAGCAGCGAGTGTTTGAAATTAACCATTTAGACATACTCCAGATATGAACAGATCAAGATATAAAATGATAAATCAGTGATGATTTATTTTTGCAAAAAAGGTAACAATTTATCCAACGGCTATTTATCAAAATCAATAAAATATTGTACTAATAGGACGGCAAAACGTCATGAATCTCAGGCAATAAGGAGGAGTCTCGGAAACAAGTCCCGAGATCCCACATAATTGTGGGAATAGTTTACTATTTCTGCTAAAAATCCCCCTGATACCGGCGCAGATCACGTCGGCCCGCTCGAGATAGCCACGGTTAATGACAAAAATATGATCTATTTATTTCAATGGCACAATTTTGCATTTTCCTGTGCGCAGCCCGGCGAATGCCCAGTGTAATATTGTTGACGCAATCCCCCCATAAATGGCGTGGCTCGGTCCGATCCGCCTTGACGCCAAGGCGCGCGGCAGCATCGATCTGGCAAAAATACGATATCCCGGCGGAGCCACGGACATTTGGGTGAAGCCCAAAAGTGCGGGCGGCCGGAACCGAAATGGGTGGGTTGTAAGCATCGTGCAAACAAGTGGGCAGCGGCTTTTCGCATTCAAAGATGCGACAACAAACCCGTGAACCTGGGCGTTTTGCGTGTCCCCGCCGCGCGTGGGAACGACAGCCCGGACATCCGGGCGAGTGATTTTGCCCCGGCCACCAAACCACCCGCCAATGCCCCCGGACTGCATTCCATCGCCGAGGTTCTGGCGCAGAACGATCTGTTGAGCCGCGAGGCTCTGGCGCGCGCGCAACTGGTTGCGCAGGAAAGTGGCGAACGGCTGGAGGCGGTGGTAACCCGGCTGGGCCTGTTGAGCGAACAGGCACTGTGCGATGAGTTGGCAGCGGCGACCGGCATGGCCCTGGCCCGTCCTGAATTGCTGCGCGAACCGATGCCGCTGGATCGGCCGATCACCTCCGAATTCCTGCGCGATATCCGCGCCGCGCCGCTGACGCGCGATTCCAACCGGGTGTGCGTGGCCGTGGTCGATCCGTTCGATCCCTTCATCGAATCTGCGTTCCGCTTTGTTTTCGACCGCGCAGTCGAACGGGTGATTGCACGCGCCAGCGATATCGACGCGGCAATCGAAGCGCTGTGCCAGGATGGCGCGGCGCCCTCCCTGCTCGACGAAGCGGTGAACGCCGATGACATTGATCGACTGCGCGATCTGATCAGCGACGCCCCGGCAATCCGCGCGGTCAATCGCCTGCTGGCCGAAGCGGTGGACCAGCTCGCCTCGGACATTCATCTCGAACCGGGCGACGACAGCCTGACCGTACGCTACCGCATCGACGGCATGCTGCGCGAAGTGACGCGTCTGCCGCAGGCGATGAAGAGCGCGGTTGTAGCCCGCATCAAGGTGGTGGCCGGGCTCGACATTTCCGAGCGCCGCCTGCCTCAGGACGGGCGCATGCGCATTGCCGTGCGCGGTCACGAGATTGATCTGCGCGTCGCCACCGCACCCTCGATCCATGGCGAGAGCGTGGTGATGCGCATTCTCGACCGCTCCAACCTGAATCTCGATTTCACGACGCTGGGCTTCGATCACGAGCTGGCGCGGCAGTTCGGCGCGGTCATCCACCGCCCGCACGGCATCGTCCTGGTGACCGGGCCGACCGGCAGCGGCAAGACGACGACGCTATATGCCGCGCTGACGGCGATCAACCAGGTCGAACGCAAGCTGCTCACGGTGGAAGACCCGATCGAATACCGCCTGAACGGTGTCGTCCAAGCGCAGGTCCAGCCCGCGATCGGTTTTACTTTTGCCTCGGCCTTGCGATCGTTCCTGCGGCAGGATCCCGACGTCATCATGGTTGGCGAAATTCGCGACACCGAAACCGCCCAGATCGCGGTGCAGGCGGCGCTGACCGGGCATATGATCCTGTCCACGCTGCATACAAATACCGCAGCGGGCGCGATCGGACGCCTGATCGACATGGGCGTGGAACCGTTTCTGCTCGGTTCGGTACTGGCCGGGGTGCTGGCGCAGCGGCTGGTGCGGCGCTTGTGCCCTGCATGCCGCGAAAGCTACCGGCCCGATGCCCAGCTCTTGGCTGAGTTGGGGGGCACCGAACTTGGCCTCCCCGATCAGCTGTTATTTCGCGCGGTCGGCTGCAACGCCTGTCACCACTCCGGTTACAACGGACGCCTGGCGGTGTTCGAGTTTCTGGCGGTCGATCAGACCATCGCCCGGCTGATCAGTCGCCGCGCCGATATTCATGCCATCGAAGAAGCTGCCACCGCCGCCGGCTGCCGCAGCCTGATGCAGGACGGCTTTGCCAAGGTCGCCCTGGGGTTGACGACAGTTGAGGAAATCCTGCGCGTGGCCAGCGGCGAATGAGCGCCACTTGCGCCTTTCATTATCGCGCGGTGCGCCCTGACGGCTCGCAGGTTAGTGGCGAGATCGAGGCTGCCGACAACCACGATGCCCTTGCCCGGATCCGCCGGACTGGCGCTGCGCCCGTCGAGTTGCGGGCGGTTGCGCCCGGTCGGTCGGCGCGAACCGCTCAACCGCGCGTAAAACAGCCCAAGGCGATTTCGCGGGCCCTTGTGGGCGAACTGGCCGTGCTGCTGAGCGCCGGCCTGCCGCTGGACCGGGCGCTGGCGCTGGCGATCGGCAATATCGAAAACGCCAAGGCCGCCGAGGCGATGGGCGCGCTGCTGTCCGCCGTGCGCGAGGGCGCGCCGCTGTCGCGCGCGATGCTTGACAACCCTGCGCTGTTTTCCCCCGCCGAAGCCGCCATGGCCGAGGCGGGCGAGGCCGGCGGTCGGCTGGCCGAGGCGCTGGAACGCTTGTCGGAAATGCTCGAACAGGCCGCCGAACTGCAACGGATTCTCGTTACGTCGATGATTTATCCGGTGGCCTTGCTGATCATCGCCGTTTCAGTGATCGGGCTGATGCTGCTGTATGTCGTGCCCCAGTTCGAACATCTGCTCGATGCCTCGCGCGTCCAGCTGCCCGCCACGACGATGATGGTCATCAATGCCAGCCGGTGGCTACGCGCCGACGGGCTGTGGGGACTGCTGGGGCTGATCGCACTGGGCTTCGGGTTGCGCCAGGCGATGGCCCGGCCAGCGATGCGCCGAGCGATCGATGCGCAGATATTGTTTGTGCCGTTGCTGGGCGAATTGCTGCGACGGATTGATACCGCCCGCTTTGCCCATACTTTGGGCGCGCTGCTGGATGGCGGCGTGCCGTTGCCCAGCGCGTTGCTGCTGGCGCAACGCACTATTTCGAACTCGGTGATGTCCGCTGCCATCGGCAGGGTCGCAGAAGGCCTGCGTCAGGGTGGCGGATTGGCAGCGCCGCTGGCCGCCGCCAAGGTGCTGCCGCGCCTGGCGCTGGCTTTCGTGCGGACCGGTGAGGAAACCTCGGAACTGGCGCTGATGCTGGGACGCCTGGCGGTCGTGCTCGATCGCGACGTGCGTACCCGGCTCGAACGGCTGGTGGCGATCATTACGCCGACGATCACGGTGGTGCTGGGCGCGGTTGTTGCCACGATCATCGCCTCGATCATGTCGGCTATTCTCGGCTTCAACGATCTGGCGGTATCGCAATGACAGTAATCAACCCGAAAAATTCGCAAGCCGGCTTCACCTTGCTGGAATTGCTGGTGGTGCTGGCCATCCTTGGACTGCTGGCGGCGATCGTCGGTCCGCAGGTCATCCGTTATCTGGGCAGCTCGCGCAGCCAGACCGCGCATGTCCAGTCCAAAAATGTCGAGGCCGCGCTCGAACTGTTCAAACTCGATGCCGGTCGTTACCCGACCCCCGAGGAAGGCTTGCTGGCGCTGGTCAAGGCGCCCCCGACCGATCCGGCCTGGAACGGGCCTTATCTGGCCGATCCGGCGGCGTTGAACGATCCCTGGGGCAAACCCTATATGTTCAAGGCGCCCGGCGATCACGGCGAGATCGATGTCTATTCGTATGGTATCGACGGCGCACCGGGCGGCACCGGCGAGGCCAAAGATGTCGGCAACTGGTAAAACGGCCAGACGATGCCCATCCTTTCCTGCTCGTTTGAGCGACGGCGGCTTCACGCTGTTCGAGATGATGGTCACCGTGGCTATTCTGGCGCTGATCAGCGGCATCGGCTTTCCCCGATTGCAGAACTTGCTGTCGCGCCAGCCGATGACCGCAGCGCGCGGCGCGGTGGCGCTGGCCGTGGCCAAGGCACACAGCCAGGCCGTCCTGCGCGACATGCCGACGCGGGTGAATTTGTCGGACCAGGGCGATCAATTGCTCATCTCGGGGATTTCCCCGGAACCGCTGCCTGCGGGCGTCGTGCTCGACTGGCCGCGTGGCGGCTTGACGATCTTTGGCGACGGCTCGTCGAACGGAGCCAGGGGCATCGTCCACGCCGGGGCATCGACAAGCCATTTTTCGATCGACTCCGCGACCGCACGGCTCGAATTCACCTCATGACCGGCGCCGCGATGGACCGTGATGCTGGATTTTCGCTGATCGAAGCCTTGATTGCGCTGGCCATCATCGCCGCCATGACCGGCGCATTGGTCGAAACCGTCGCCGCCGATGCACATGCCCGCTTTGCCGTAGAGGAACGGCGCGAGGCGCTGCTGATCGCTCAATCCGCGCTGGACGCGGCCAAGGGTGGCGAAACGACGGATTCCGGGTCTGCGCACGGGCAGGGTCCGGAACTGGCCTGGCATATCGACCGGGCGCCTTACGACGCAGGCTCGGCCGCGTTCGCTGCAACGCGCCTCGAACAGCTGACCGTCACCGTCGCCGATGCTCACGGCCACCCGCTCGCCCAGCTGGCGACGGTCAGGATCACACAATGACGGACGCTTTTCGCGACCGCAGGCACGACGCCGGGTTCAGCCTCATCGAAATGCTGGTCAGCCTGGCGGTGATGGGCATGGCCGCCTTGTTGCTGGCTGCGGGCATCGGACGGGTTGGCCTGGGTTTCAGCGTTGCCAACCGCGCCACCAACCGGCTCGATGGTATCGCCACGGCCCAATTTTTGCTGCGCCACCGCCTGGCGGACGTGGCACCGGTCGGCGACAGCCAGGTCGCCGGCAAAGCGCTCGATTTCATCGGCCAGGCCGAAAGCGTCGATTTCATCGGCAATGTGGCTGATCGCGCGGCGCCTGACGCATTGCAACATTACCGGCTGCAACGCGATCCCGATGGTGACCTCGTGCTGCTCAGCCTCAGCTCGCTTGACGCGCGGATCGACCCGCGCAGCCGCAAGTCCGACGGGTGGACTTTACTGTCGTTGCTGACCGGAACGACGCGATTGTCGATCCGCTATCTTGGCCAAGACCCCGCAGTTGCCGAGCATCATGCGGTCTGGCAGGCCAATTGGTCCCACCGCGACAGCCTGCCTATGCTGGTGCGGATCAGCATCGACTTCGCTGCCGGCGACAAGCGCAATTGGCCGGATCTGATGGTCCATCCGCGCGCGGCTACCCCCGAAATGTGCCCCCGCGATGCCCTGACCGGTGGCTGCGCGACCCTGGGGGACGGCTCGGCATGAGCGGGCGGGGTATTCTCGCTGCCGATATGGCGACAATGCGCGCCGCAGTTGCTGCCGGCCTGCGCTGGTGGCTGGACGAGCTTGCCGGGATGGTGCCGCACCGCTGGCGTCGCGCGCAGATTGGCCGGCTGGCGTTATATACCTACGATCCCAAACTTGGCGCGCTCGAATTTCTGCCCCCCGCCAGCGGCATTTCGCCCAAGGACGATGCGCCGATGGCAGTGGTGCTGCCAGCGCAGTTAACGCTGCTGCGGACCATCGTTTACCCGCCGGTCAGGACACGCGATCTCACCAATCTGATCGAACTGGATCGCGACCGGATCATGCCGCACGGCCGCGACGCGCTGCTGGCCGCCCGGGTGCTGGCGCGCGATCCCGTCAGCGGCAGGATGCAGGTCGAGGTGGCCGGGCTGCCGCTGACCGCCGCCACCGCATTGGCGCATACGCTGGCGCAAACCCCGCGCAAGCCGGCGTGCATCCTGGCCAGCGCACCCGAACCCGCCGGGCTGGCGCCGATTGACCTGCTGCCGGCGCTGCGCCGCGCCGGGCTGATTGGTACCGCGGATCGCTCGGCAACGCCGTTGTGGATGGCTGTGGGATTTCTGTTTCTGCTCAACATCGGCGTCCTGGTGTGGCGCGATACCGCCACGCTGGACAATCTGTCGGCGACGATCGACCAGCAACAACCGGCGGTCGCGGTCGCGCACCGGATCATTGCGCGGATGCGCGGCGAGGATCGCATTGCCGCCGACACCGCCGCCGCCCGCAGCGCCCGCGAGCCATTGGCGTTGATGGCGCGCATCGGTCAGGCACTTCCGCCGGGCACCTGGATCCAGCGGTTTAGTTGGCAGGGCGGCACCGTGCAGCTTGCCGGCTATCACCCGCCCAAATCCGACGTATCGGGCGCCTTGCGCCACGCCGGGCTGGCGGTGGCGCGGTACGGCGACACCTCGGACGAAGCGCCGACACCGCTCGGCGAACCGTTCGAAGTGATCGTGCGGCTGGGGAAGCCCTGAACCATGCGTCAATTGTCCAGACGTGAATCGCGGATTTTGGCCGTTGCGCTGCTGCTGGCGAGCGTGTCGTTGGCCGATGTCGTTCTGGTCCAGCCGGTGTTCGACGGATTTTCTGCCCGCGCCCAGGCACGCCAGGTATTGCTGGCACGCCATGCCGCGAACGACCGCCTGATCGCGGCCATCCCGCGCCTGGGCCGCGAGGCCGCGCTGCGCGACCGGCAACTGGCCAGCTATGCGCTTTCGGCGCCCGACGCCGCTACCGCCGCTGACAATCTGCGCGACCGGCTGGAGGCTGCGACCACAGCCGTTGGCGGCGATTTCCACGGCGGTGAGGATCTGCCCGGATCGGGCGGCGCATCCGGCGCCAACCGGATCGTCGCGACGCGCGTCATCCTGCGCTTGTCCGCCGGGCAATTGACGCAATTTCTGGCCCGCGTCCAGAATACCCGCCCCTTTATCATCATCAACGCCCTTGCCGTTCGCGCCGATGACACGCTGGTCACCGGCAAGGCAACTACCCTGGATGTGAACCTTGAAGCTGCGATTGCATACCGTCCTGCCCGCGCGCGGTAATTTTTTGCCCCTGCGCAGGAGCGTCTTGCCCCTGCGCGGGAGCGGGACCCGCATGCCCCTCCTGCTGGTGCCGGTGCTGGCCGGCATGGCGGTGCTGCAGGTGGCGTCGCCGCAACGCATTGACTTGCCGCCCGGCGGACCGGTGGCTCGGGTTGGCGTTGCCGCCTTGCCCGACGCGCCGCCGACGGTGATCGTGCCGCCGGTACTGGCGGCGCGCGATCTCTTTGCCCCATCTGCCAAAGCGGGCGGGGCGACAGGCCCTGCCGATCCCCTGAACGGCGCGGTGATTGCCGGGGTGGTCCAGCAGGGACCGCGGCGTGTCGGCATCGTCCAGCAGGCGGGCGGCAAGCTGCGCTATGTCGCCGTCGGCGGTGCCATAGCCGGCTGGCGGCTGGCCGCGCTGAACCCGGCCGAGGCCAGGCTGACGCGCGGCCCGGGCCAGAACCTGCTGGTCCCCTATGGTACCCATGCAGCGCCGCCGACAGCTTCCAGCACCCCTGCAAAAACAGAAGACGGACAATGAACCTGTTTAAAATCCCAATGGTTTCAATCGCGGCGATCGCGATGTCGACCGCCGCCGCCGCTCAGGCGTCGCCGATCCCGATCCCGTCGACCCCGGCGATCGCCCAGGAACGCGATCCGACCAGCGCGCTCGACGTGCCGGTGCGGACCACTATCGTACCCGGTACCGCGCCCATGCCGATCGTCGCCAAGGCCAACCAGCCGCTGCCCAAACACGGCGATATCTCGCTCAACCTGCCCGCAGCCGACATCCAGATTGTCGCGCGTACCGTGCTGGGCGATATGCTGCACCGCAATTACACCATCGCTCAGGGGGTTAGCGGCACCGTCACTCTGGTCACGCCTTATCCGGTGGCGAAGTCGGCTTTGCTCGGCCTGCTCGAAAATGCGCTGAAAAACGCCAATCTGGCGCTTGAGCCGGTAGCCGACGGCTATGAGATCCAGACCGCCGCCAATGCGCAAGCTTTGATCGCGCCAGAAGCCACCGGCTTCGGTACCGAAGTCATCAACCTGCGTTTCATCAATCCGGATCAGGTCCGCAAGCTGCTCGATACGGTGCTGCCGGGGGTAGTGACCACGACCAGCGCGGCCACCGGCACGTTGACGATCGCCGGCACCACCGGCCAGCGCGCCAGTGCGCGCGACTTGTTGCACCAGTTCGATGTGGATTGGCTGCGTCACACCAGCTTTGCCCTTTATGTGCCCGAGCGCACCGATGCGCGGCTGATCGTGCCATCGCTCGACAAGCTGATCAACGCGCCCGATTCGCCGACGCAAGGGCTGGTCCGGCTGATCGCGATGGAGCAGCTCAACGGCATTCTGGCGATCAGCACCCAGCCGCAATATCTCGACGATGTCCGCCGCTGGATAGAGATCCTCGACCGCGAGGGCGAAGCTAACGAACGCCGCATTTTCGTTTACCGCGTGCAGAACGGCCGGGCCAAAGAACTGACGCGCACGATCAATTCGGCCTATGGCGCGTCCAGCGACAGCAGCGGGGGTAGCGACGCGGCGCCTGATCCGTTCGGCGAAAATCACGATACCGGCAGCGCTCGGTCGCGTGCCAACGGCAGCACCGGCGCGGCGCCGCGCAGCGCGGAAGCGCGCGCGTCAGGCGCCAAATCAGGCGCCAGCGACAGCAGCGGCAATGGTTCCGGCGCCCCGCAAGCGCGCGTCACCGCTGACGAAAACAACAATGCGGTCATCGTCTTTGGCACCCCGCGCGAATTTGCAATCGTCGAAGATGCGCTGCGCAAGCTCGACTTGCCGCCCAAGCAAATCCTGATCGAAGCGGCGATTACCGAGGTGACCCTGACGAACGCCACCGACTTCGGGGTGCAGTGGAATTATGCCAGCGGCAATACCAGCGTCGGCTATTCCAATGGCGCGAAATCCGGGCCGACACAGGCGTTCCCCGGCTTTTCCTATTTTTATTCGGGCAACAGCATCGCCGCAACGCTCAACGCGCTCCAGCAGCACACCCAGATCAAGGTGGTTTCCGCGCCTAAATTGCTGGTGCTCAACAACCAGACTGCCGCGCTGCAGGTGGGCGACGAAGTGCCTATCTCGACCGGCACCGCCACTGGCCTGCAAAGCAGCACCTCGGCTATCGTCAGCACGATCGAATACAAGGATACCGGTGTCATCCTCAAGATCACCCCGCGCGTCAATGCCAGCGGGATGGTCCAGCTCGACGTCAGCCAGGAAGTCAGCCAGGTCAGCAAACCGGCGACCTCGTCCGCCGCCCAGTCGCAATCGCCAACCATCTCGACCCGGCGCATCGCCACCACCGTCGCGGTGCGCGACGGTCAGGTCATCGCGCTGGGCGGGCTGTTCAGCGACCAGAAAACGGTGGACCGGGGCGGCATCCCGCTGCTCTCGCAAATCCCTTACGTGGGTGCGCTGTTCGGTACGCATAGCATCAGCCATCAGCGCACGGAGCTGATCGTGCTGCTCAAGCCCCACGTCCTGGCCGACGACGCCGACGGGCGTGCCATCACCGATGGCCTGCGTGAAAAATTGCACGCCCTGCAACCCTTCCGCCGTTCCGGCAGCATGCCGTGATCGCTGCGCCGGCACTGCCTCCAGCGCCGGGCGAGCAGGGTTATGCGCTGATCGCGGCGGTAGCGGCGATTGCGGTGTTCGGGGCCCTGGCGCTGGCCATAACCACCGCCACGCGGATCAGCATCGCCGGCGGGACCGGAGAACAGACCCGCGCCCGCGCCGATGCCGCTGCTGATGCCGGTGTGGCCATTGCGCTGCAGGGACTGGTTTCGGGCGATAACGAGACGCTGGCGCTGATCGGCGGACGCAGCCGCAGGTTCGAATTTGCCGGAAGCCATGTCTCCATCCGCATTACCGACGAACGCGGCAAAATCCCGCTCAACCATATCGAGGACGACACCGCCACGCAGATGCTGGAACAGGCCGGGCTGTCAGGCGAGCGGCTGGCCGTGGCCCGCGATTCGCTGCTCGACTGGATCGACGATGACGATCAGCCGCGCGCCAACGGCGCCGAGGCGGCGGAATATGCGCCGCTGGGCATTGCCCCGCGCAATGGCGGGCTGCTGTCGGTGGACGAACTGGCGCGGATACGCGGTTTCACCCCCGCTCTGGTCAAGCAATTGCGTCCCTATGTCACGGTCGATGCCGGTGCCCAGCCGTTTGATCCGACCCATGCCCAGCCGCAGGCGCTGGCAGTGATGAGCTGGGCTGGCGCCGATTCGCCCGAAGTCATAGAACGGCAACGCGAACTGGCCGGACAGCGCGTGGCGCTGGAGATTGTCCGGCCCAATGCCATTTTTGGCCACCCGCTGACGATTGCCGTCGATGCCGATGCCGCAGGCGGCGGCCATGCTCATCACGAAGTCGTGGTCGTGGTGACGGGCAGGCCCGCGCAGCCCTATCTCATCCATTCCGCCAGCTAAAGATTGTCAGCGCTGCGTGGTGCCGCCCACGGGCAATCCCCACGGCGCAAACATTGTATGAGCCGGGACCGGTGCGGCTTGTGCCAACGCGGGTCCGAACCTTGACCAACGCTGGCGCGATGACAGCCGCCGCAGTGCCGGCATTTCCGGCTCGGCGTGGGTCAGCGCCGCCGCCTCGACGCCGCGGCGCGTGTCACCGGGCATGCGGTAGAAAATATGGGCGCCGATCCGGGCGACGGCGGTACCCGACGATGCCCAATAGGGCAGGACATAATCGGCGTGATAATGGGTAGCACCCGCGACCCGGTCGGGCGCGATGCCATCCAGCACGGTGGCGGCGATGCTGCGCGCGGTGAACAGCGTGGTGTCGGCCAGACGGCGGCGGAACGAGCCATCGCAGGTAAAGGTGAACTGGCACCCGGTAATCCGCGCCGAGCCCTGGAAGACGACGCCGCAGACGGTCTTGGGAAAACGTGCGGCGCGCACCCGGTTGAGAATCACTTGCCCGACCGCTTGCTGGCCCGCCACGGGCTGCCCGGCAGCCTCGTAAGCAATCGCCATGCTCATGCAGTCGAGCGCCCTGCCACGGTCGTCGACACTCAGCGCCACCAGCGCATCTGCGGCCGGCGCTGTGCCGAACATCGGCACCGCCAGCGGAGTGCCCAGCGGGGCGGCCAGCGCCTGGACCGTCGTCGGCTGATCGAACGCAGCGTCCTGGGCGCTTGCCAAGCTCGGCGTCGCTGCCGCCGCGACCAGGACCGCAAGCGCCCCCCAGCGCGGAAAATCCGCTCGCCCCAGACCCAACCAACCCATGCCGAAATTGCCCCTGCCGCCTACGCGTCAGCACTGGCCGAGTTTTGTTTCATTTGATTGACACAATTCACGGCAAGGGAAAGCCACATGCCGCCTTGCGCGCGGTTGCATCGGGAACGAGTAAAAATATGCGGATCGCAATTTTGGCACGGCTGGGCGGTGCCTGCCTGGCGCTAGTGCTGCTCGGCGGGAATACCCGCCAACACGCCGCTATGTTAGCCGACCGCCTGCTGACCTGTTCAATCGGACATGTCATCAATTTCGATCCGCACCAGGATCAGACTGCAGCAGAGCTGCGCTTCGACGGTTTTCACGACTTTTCGCTGTTCCTGCCCGCCATTCCGGCACTGAAAGGCGCGCCGCCCGATGCCAGCGAAGCTGCACCGGCCGTCAATGCGCGCACGCGCATCATCAGCGACCCAGACCGGATCTCGGGCCAGCCTGATCGAAGCTTTGGCCGGATTGTCGATCTATGGCCCGACCGCGTCGAACTCAGTGCCACGATTGCCGGCTCGCTGCTCAACACGATCGTCATCAGTCCGATCGATACCGCGCAGGGCGCCGCCAATCTGTTCATGATGCGCGCCACCGAACTCACCCATTTCGACGCCACGCATATTTATCAGGGTCATTGCCGGGTAATTATCCAGCCGGCCGCAGAAAAAATCAGGCAGGCGACAATTGTGAGACACTCAAAACTATCGCCGATGCGGTGAACGAGCGCCAAGCTGGCCCAGGGCCGGGTTTTAGCCGAGAATCTTGGCACTTGAGCGGCCTCCCCCGAGATGTAATCGGACCAGGCACGCCGCGGCGCGGCGATCACCGGCGCATGGCCGGCCCGGGCCTGGCTGTTGTGCAAAGCCTGGCGCGCATTTTCGAGAACTTCTCGCGCCAAGAGGGCAGTCTCGGCGATTGACAGCTGTCGATCTCTGGAAAATTTGCGCTTCGCGTGCGTCATGGCATTATCTTCCTCGCGGCCTTATAAACCCGCGCAAGCAATAAGACCGGATCGTTAAGATCCCGCTGTAATCAAGTCCCTTTTGCTCGCGGCTCAGTCTTTCGCCCCGGCAAACATCATGCCACTATCTTACTGTACCTTCGCGATCTGCGCCGAAGCATCGGCCCCGCGCGCAATCTTGAGCCGCCCGCAGTCACGCACCCGCTCCATGGTCCGGTCCAGTTCGAGCTGGCCGGTCGTGCCGGCCATCCGGGGTGCGAAATCGCGAGCGATGGCGTCCGCCTTGTCCACCGAACAGAAGCCGCTCAAGACCTCGGCCAATCGCGACGAAAAGAAAATCCCGGCCGCGCCTGACAGCAATTTATCGATATGATCGCGCATATAGGCATAGCCAAGATCGCGCGTTTTCGGCGTGCTCGTTACGCCCATTATCATGTGCAAGCGTTCGCTGAGGCGCAGGCGTGGATCGGTCACGCCGTTCATCAGCCAGGCGGCAATATTCGCATTGCCGCTGCGCGCCAACGCGCCCAGCGCCGCCGGTCGAAGCAGTGCATCTTGCGAGCCGAGCGCCCTGTCGAGCAGGCTGTGCGCCCTTGCCAGTGCAGTTCCCGGCGCTGTCCCGTTGTCCAGCCAGACGGCAAATCCATCACCGTACCAGACCGGATCAAGCGCGGCGGGTTGCCCCCCCAGCCAGGCGCCGGTTGCTTCGCCAAGCTGGTGGCGCACACCCGGATCGCGCGCGGTCTCGCTGAGCTTGCCGATCAGTTGCACGCGGCGCTGCGAACGCTCGGCATTTTCGCCAGGATTGGCGCGGGCGCGCGGATCGAAGCCCAATTGCGCCAACTGGGGCTGATAAAGCTTGCCAACAAACCGATGATAAGCGGCGGTGGCGGCGCTATCGAGCATCCCTGCGGCCTCGAGCATGTCCAGCCCGTCCAGCGCGGCGTCGCTGGCATAGCTGTCGGGGTTCCTTACCATCACCCGCGCAAGTTCCGCCATTTGCGCCGCATCGGCGCGCCCGGCCAAGAAGCTGGCGCGCAGCGAATCAGCCAGCGCCAGGCCCTCGCCACCGCTGACCTGGGCTGACGCGGCAATCAATTTGTCCCAGTCGGCCCGCGGCAATTCGAAGCGGTAATAGCCGGTGCCCCCGGCATTGGGCATCAGCGCACCGTCGCCAGTGCCGGTGCCCGCCAGCGCGAGCGGCAGCGTCGGCTTGTCGAGCAAGATGCACTGGCGCGCGACGCCGCGCCGGACGCACATCGGCACCCCCCAGCGAGTATCCGGCGCGGTCGTGCCAAGCCGGGCGTAGCGGCTTTGCGTGACCGCATACGCCCCATCAGTGCCAGTGAACGTCAGCAGCGGCACGCCTTGCTGGTCGGTAAAGCTCTGCATTGCCGGCAGGATGCGCGGATCGCCCGCGACATCGGCCATCGTCGCGAAAAACTGCGCGCTGGTGGCATTGCCGTTGCGATGGGCGGCGATGTGGCGACGCACCCCGTCGCGGAACTTCTCATCGCCCATGAAACCGGCGATCATCGCCACCACTTGCCCGCCCTTGCCATAGGTGATGGAATCAAACGCGGCATCGATCTGGGCATTGCGCGTGATCGGCTGGTGTATTGGGCGGCCGGCCAGCAGCGCATCGGTGCCCATCGCGGCAAAGCCTTCGGCCAGCGCGCCGGCAGCGATGCCAAGATCGGGGCGCCACGCATTACCGATGCGGAAACCCATCCAGTTGGCAAAACTTTCGTTCAACCAGATATCATCCCACCACGCTGGCGTTACCAGATCGCCGAACCATTGATGCGACAGCTCATGCGACACGACCATGCCGAATGCGCGTTGCTGTGCCGTTGAGGCATTGTCATCAAGCACCAGCAGGCTGTCTTCGTAGAGGTCGGCGCCCGCGTTTTCCATCGCGCCGGGCATGATCGGCGCGGTGATCTGGTCAAGCTTGGGAAACGGAAAGCTCTGGCCGAAATAGCTTTCCAGACCGGCAATGATCGGCGGCGTGTTCGCCAGCGCAAAGCCGAGGTTTCCGGCGTTCTCCTTTGTCGAGATGATCCGCAGCGGCAGCGGCGCCGGGCGCTCGGGCGTGGCCGCCGCTACGCCCGTTACCGTGGCAAACGGCCCGACCATCATCGCCAGCAAATAGGTCGGCAGTGGCGCGGTCGGGGCAAAATGGTGGACATCCAGCCCGGCCTCGCGGGTAATTTCGGTTTCGGGCGCATTCGATACCGCCGTCTGCCCCGGCGGGGTGCGCAGGGTGACCCAGAACGGCTGCTTGTAGCCGGGCTGGTCGAAACCCGGATAAGCGGCGCGGGCGTCGATCGATTCAAACTGGCTCCAGCTGTACCAGTCGCCGCCGACCTTGACGTGAAATATGCCCGACGGACCGTCCTGGAACCCGGCATCGTAATCGAAGCGGAACGTCACCTTCCCCGCCGGCAAGGCTGCCGGGAAAGTGACGAGCGCCACCCCGGTCGGATCAACCTGCTGCCACTGGCCGGCATAGACCTTGCTACCGACGCTGGCGGTCAGCGCATGCATCGCCAGATCGCGGCCATGCAGATAGACAAAACGGCTGGGCGCATTCAGCGTGGCATCGATCTCGACATGACCCGAAAAGCGCGTGGCAGCCGGATCGACAGTCAGGTCCAGCCGGTAAGCAGACGGCGTGACGGCATCGGTCAGCTTGCCCTGCGGCACCGGCGGCGGCGCGTCATCCGCGCGCACCGGCCCAGCCGTCATCACAGCGAGAGTTGAACAGGCCAACAGCAAATACCGCATTCGGTGTCCTTCAAACTCCTCCCGGCACCCTTCCTAGCCCGCCCCCGGCATCGCGGTCGAGGGGTTTTTGCCAGATCGTCGCGCCCCCGCTAGAAGGCGTGGTTCATGTCCCTGCTTCCTCCTTTTCCCGGCGAAATTTTCGTGCTGCTCGATGATGCCCGCCTCAGTGATGCAGGTGGCGAGGGTGCGCGCGATGCCCGGCTATATGTCGCACCGCTGGCCACGGTGATCGCGCGCAGCGCCGAAGACGTCCTGCCCGCGCTCGATCGGATCGCCGATCTCGCCCGCGCGGGCCATTATCTGGCTGGTTATATCGCCTATGAGGCGGGGCTGGTGCTGGAGCCGCATCTGGCGCCGCTCGTCGCCGCGCGCAGCGGCGCCGATGGCCCGCTGGTATGGTTCGGCGCTTTTGCCGGCTATTGCACGATCCCCGCCGACGATGTGCCGCAGTGGCTCGCCGCACGCATCGACCCGGCCCGGCCTAGCGCCATCGGTCCGTTGGAGCCGCAATTGTCGATCGGCGGTTACGCCCGGGGCTTTGCGGCGCTACGCGAAGCAATCGCGGCGGGCGATATCTATCAGGCCAATTTCACCTTTCCGCTGGCCGGAAGCTGGCACGGCGATCCGCTGGCGATCTACGCCAGCCTGCGCGGCGCGGCGAGCAGCGGCTATGGCGGCATCGTCCATGACGGCAACAACAGCCTGCTGAGCTTTTCGCCCGAGCTGTTCTTCAGCGTCAAGGGCGAAGAGGTTCTGACCAGGCCGATGAAGGGCACGCGTCCGCGCGGCCAGACCCGCGCGGCGGATGCCGCCGAGGCGCATGCGCTGGCCACCAGCCCCAAGGATCGCGCCGAAAACCTGATGATCGTCGATCTGCTGCGCAACGATCTGTCGCGCGTGGCGCTGCCCGGATCAGTGCGCGTAGAAGGGGCCTTCACCGTGGAAACCTACCCCACGCTGCACCAGATGGTGACCACCGTACGTGCGCGCTTGAAACCCGGGCATGACGCTGCAAACCTGCTGCGCGCACTGTTTCCTTGCGGATCAGTCACCGGCGCACCTAAAATACACGCAATGGAGCTGATCCACGCCGCTGAGCGCGACCCGCGCGGCGCCTATTGCGGTGCCATCGGGCGCTTTGATCCGCCGGATGCAAATGGCGCTGGCGAGGCGGCGTTCAACGTGGCAATCCGCACGCTGCGCCTGACCGGCAGCGAAGCGGGGGCGGGGCGGGCGGCGATGGGGGTCGGGTCGGCGCTGGTCGCCGATTCCGCGTGCCTGCCGGAATGGCGCGAAAGTCTGAGCAAAGGGGGATTTGTGCGGCAGCCAGCAAGCCAACGGGGGGCTTCGGTCGCGCGGTTCGAGCTGATCGAGACGATGCGCGTTGTGCCCGGTGGCGGCGTTGCGCTGCTTGATTGGCACCTTGGGCGGATTAGCGCCAGCGCCCGCGAACTGGGCTTCGTCTGCGATTGCGACGCGTTGCGCCGGGCAATTCTGGCACTGTGCGGTCAGGCGGAGACAGCGGGCAAGCTACGGCTGGTGCTGGCGCGTAGCGGCGCCTATTGCCTGGAGTTCGCCGACCTGCCGCTTGCGCTGCCCCAGCCCGTGCCTTGCGTGGTGCTGCCGCTGCCGGTCGATGCCGGTGATTGGCGGCTGCGTCACAAATGTTCGGATCGCTCGTTTTACGAGGCCGGGTTGCGCGTCGCCCACGGCGCCGGTGCCAGCGAAGCGCTGTTTGTTCGCGATGCCGTTCTGCCGGACGGAGGCCTGCTGACCGAAGGCTGTTTCACCAATATCTTCGTCCAGCGCGATGGCATCTGGCTGACCCCGCCTGCGCATCTCGGGCTGTTGCCCGGCGTGTTGCGCGCGGCGCTGCTCGGCGACGGTCGCGCCCGCGAGGCGGAGTTGCGGCTGGATGATCTGGCGCAGGGCTTTGCAATCGGCAACGCCTTGCGCGGGCTGATTCCGGCACGGCTGCTGGAGCATTCTGCATGACCAGCACCATTTCCGCCGCGCTGGCCCGGATCGCGCCGTCAGGCACCACCGCCATGACCGACCGCGCGATTGCGCTGCGCGAGGCGGGGCGTGACATCATCTCGTTGTCGGTGGGCGAGCCCGATTTCGCCACGCCGCCGCATGTCGTCGCTGCTGCCAAAGCCGCGCTGGATGCGGGCCAGACCAAATACACCGCCGTGGGCGGCACGGCGCGGCTAAAGGCGGCGACCGCGCTGCATTTCGCCCGCGATCTTGGCATCGACGTGCCCACCGCCCAGGTGACGGTCAGCGCGGGCGGCAAGCAGGCGATTTTCCACGCGCTGCTGGCGACGCTCGACCCTGGCGATCAGGTGCTGATCCCCTCGCCATGGTGGGTTAGCTATCCGGAGATCGTGCGGTTTGCCGGGGCGCAAGTGGTTGCCATGCCAACGACGGCGGCTGGCGGTTTTCGCATTGCCGCCGCTGAACTGGCCGCCGCGATCACGCCGGCCACGCGCTGGCTGTTGCTCAACAGCCCCGGCAACCCGACCGGCGCAACGTATCCGGCAGCAGAGCTGCACGCACTGGGCGAGGTGTTGCGCCGCCATCCGCGCGTGCTGGTGCTGAGTGACGACATCTATGCGCCGCTGCGCTACACGCCGGGTGCCCATGCCACGCTGGCGGCGGAATGCCCGGACCTGGGCCCGCGCGTTCTGACCGTTTCGGGCGTTTCGAAAAGCCACGCGATGACCGGCTTTCGCATCGGCGTCGCGGCTGGCCCACAATGGCTGATCGCGGCGATGGAGCGGTTGCAATCGCATAGCTCGGGCAATCCGTGCTCGATCAGCCAGGCCGCCGCCGTCGCCGCTTTTGAAGGCCCGCAGGATTTCCTGCTCGACTGGCGCGAGCGGTTCCGGGTGCGGCGTGACCGAGTCGTCGCCGCGCTAAACGCCATCCCCGGATTATCGACGCCGGTGCCCGACGGCGCCTTTTACTGCATGGTCGACGCCGCACCGTTGATGGCGCGCTTCGGCGGTGATCCCGCGCTGGCGCACACGGATGACGCGCTGGCGCTGCATTTGCTCGATCACGGCGTGGCGGTGGTGGCGGCTTCCGGTTTCGGCGGTAAAGAGGGCTTTCGCATCAGCTTTGCCGCTGACGATGCCCAACTCGACGAAGCGATGCGCCGCATCGCCGCCGCGCTCATTTGATGGAACACATATAATGGACCTGCCAATCCTGTTCGAAGATGGCGAGGCACTGATCATCGACAAGCCCGGCGGGCTGCCGCTGGACCGGCCCCGCGCTGGCGGGGCTTGTCTCGAAGACTATCTGGAGCAGTTGAAGCTAGGCTTTCAACGCGCGCCGCAAGCGGTTCATCGCCTTGATCGCGATACCTCGGGCTGCCTGTTGATGGCGCGCAACCCAAAGGCGCTGAAGCGCTTTTCGGCAGCGTTCGAGGCAAGGCTGGTCGACAAGCGCTATCTCGGCATCGTCGCCGGGCCGGTGGCAGGCGAAGACGGCACGATTGAATTGTCGCTGGCCAAGATCAGCTCCGAAAAGGACGGCTGGCGGATGATCGCCGCAAGGAAGGGCAAGCCCGCCATCACCCATTGGCGCGTCATTGCGCGGATCGGCGAGTTGACGCTGGTCGAATTCCGCCCGCAAACCGGTCGCACCCATCAAATCCGGGTCCATGCCGCGCACGCCTTTGGTCACGCGCTGCTGGGCGATCCGGTGTACGGCGCTGGCGCTGGCGGGGACGGTGACGGGGGATCTGGCGCAGCCCGCACCATGCTTCACGCCGCCGGCCTGACGCTGGCGCGCCAAGGCAAACCGCCGGTCCATGCCGAGGCCGCGATGCCGGCGGATTTTGCGGCGTTGGGCTTCAGTGACCCGGCACTGGCCGAGGTCGTCCCACCTGCCGAAACAAATGTCTGACGCCGAAGACGACGCCATCGCCCGCGCCCTGGCCAATTTTAGCGAAAGCTTCATCGCTGCGACGGGCCCAGGTGGGCAGAACGTCAACAAGGTCGCAACCGCCGTTCAATTGCGGCTTAATATTTACGTGCTGCGACTGGCTCCGGCCGTGTTCGCTCGCTTCAAGCTGCTGGCCGGCAGCCGCTTGACCGGCGGCGGTGAGCTGGTGCTGGCCGCGCGCCGGTTTCGCACGCAGGAAGCCAATCGCGCCGACGCCCGCGAGCGCCTGATCGAGCTGATCCGCGACGCCCACAATTTGCCCGAAATTCGCAAGAAAAGCCGGCTCAACCGGATCGGCAAGGTGGCACGGCTGGAAGGCAAGAAGCTGCGCGGCACGGTGAAGGCAGGGCGCGGGCGGGTGCCGGTGGAATGAGAGCAAACGGCAAGGGCAAGGGCAAGGGGAAAAAGAAAGGGGAAGGTA
>JAYUBN010000201.1:0-10014 GCA_043740855.1 Sphingomonadales bacterium
GCGAGATCACCCGCGAACAGTTGTACCGCCAGCTTCATGACGAACTGCCCTATGACAGCACGGTGCGGCCCGAGAGCTATACGCTGCGCAAGGACGGCAGCCTGGAAATCCACCAGCAAATCGTCATCACCCGCGACAGCCAGAAAAGCATCGTGCTGGGCAAGGGCGGCGCCCGCATCAAGGCCATCGGCGAGGCATCGCGCAAGGAATTGAGCGAACTGCTGGGGATCAAGGTCCATTTGTTCATCCATGTGAAGGTCGATGAAAAATGGGCCGACGCCAAGGAAATCTACGAGGAAATCGGTCTCGACTGGGTGCGCTGAATGCCGCGCCAGCCGCGGCACACTGAACGTCGAACCTTGACCGAAGACCTGACCACAGATGGGTCCGCCCCGCCTGTATCTGGTTCGTGGCTGTACAATCGTCGCGATATCGCCGGGATCATGGCGGTGGCGCTGCTGTTTCGCCTGATTTTATCCACCCAGACCATCGTCCATCAACCCGATGAGGTCTGGCAATATCTTGAGCCAGCTTACGGCCTGGTGACCGGCCATTGGATAATGGCCTGGGAATTCCACGCCCGGATCAGGGGCTGGCTGGTGCCGATGATGCTGTACCCCATCGTCGCGCTGGGTCATGCACTGGCGCCCGCCACGCAGTTGCATATCTGGCTGGTGCGGCTGGTGCTGTCGGTGCTGTCGCTGGGTGTCGTTGCAGCATGTTATGAACTGGGCGGACGGGTCAGCCGCCGGCACGGGCTGATGGCCGGCTGGGTTGCGGCGATCTGGGTCGAAGTGTTCTATTTCGGGCCGCGCTCGTCTGGCGAAGCCATTGCGGCCTCCTTGCTGATGCCCGCTATCGCGCTGCTGTACCGGCTGCGCGAACGTCCGGATTTCCGCCTTGCGGTTGCCGCTGGTTTCCTGCTGGTGCTGGGCGCCATCGTTCGGTTCCAGTATTTGCCCGCGATTGCCCTGATCGCCATATGGAGCGCATGGGGGCCCAACTGCCGCAAATCATGGCTGCCGCTGCTGCTGGGCAATTGCCTGGCGCTGGCACTGGGGGCTACCGCCGACTGGCTTGCCGGACAGACGCCGTTCCTGTGGATCTACACCAATTACAATATCAATATGGGACAGAGCCGCAGCGCCATGTTCGGCACCGTCCCGCCCGACTGGTATGTCAGGCAGATTATCGCGACCTGGGGTTTGTCCGGCCTGATCATGGTACCGGCAATGATTATCGGGGCGCGGCGATTGCCGATGCTGCTGGCCGTGGCATTGGTCATTATCGGTGTTCACATGCTGGTCCCACACAAGGAATATCGCTTTGTATTGCTGGCGGTCGTACTGCTGATATTGCTAGCTTCCGTGGGGACGGTCGATATTGGGCAATGGCTTGGCCGGCGCTATCCGCGGTATCGCAAATTCATCATCCCGCTACTCGGCTGCCTTTGGTTCGCGATGTCGCTGGCCGTCGGGCTGTGCAAGCCTTTCGTCACCTATTGGGGCACGGGGCGCGGTACCATGACCGCGCTGGTCGACGCCGGTCAGCGTCCAGACATTTGCGGCCTGGGCATTTTCCGCGCGGCAAACTCTCCATACGCGTCCTATGCCTTTTTCAACCGCGATTTGCCGATACTGCTGTTCGACGGACCGGTCGCAGGCGCGGCGGCGGCGGCTAACCGGCGACGCTTCAACGTGGTCATTGCCGCGCGTCTGGACGCCGGTCACCTGCCGCGCGGCTATCGACTGGATCACTGCCTGTCGCCCAACCGGCCTTATGCAAAACAACTGGACTGTACCTATGCCCGCCCCGGCGGCTGCGGCGGCGGCGCGGGCGACTTTGACTATAATCTCGTGCTGACCCGGCTGGATCATTGATGCCCCGACAATATTCCGCAGCCCTTGGCCGGTTGGTATCGGCGCTGACGCTGGGCCTGCTCGTGTCGGGATGCCATGACCATGCGCGCGTCACGGTTTTGCAGGCGGACAGTCGCGACGCAGCGCTGCCCGCTTCGTGTGGCCGCCTCGCGACATTGCAAACCGCGCTATCCGCCGAGCTGATGCGCGGCGGCGCGCCCGAAGCTTCACCGATGGGACAATGCACGGCAAACGCAGCGCGCAACGGCAGCGTTGCCGCCGCCATGCTGCTGGCAGGTATCTATGGCCAGGCGATGTCTGCGGTGGAGGGCGCCGGCGACGCCCGAACAATTCGAAGCGCGCCCGCGCTGCGCCTGGACCTGTTCGGGCGCCGTATCGCCTGGTTGCACATTGCCGCCCAACAGGGTTCTGCGGCCGCACAATTGCTGCTGGCGCAGGAAACGGACGGTGCGGCCTACCGCGACATGTCGGGTACGACCTTGGCCTGGTACCAGACCGCTGCCGAAAACGGCAATGAAGCAGCGCTGACAGCAATCGGTTCGGCCTATCGCAAAGGCCGGATCCGGAGGGAGCAGCTCTATGATTTGAAAGTCTGGCTATCCCGGCAGACCAATTCGGGGTTCGCTGGCCGCCAGATGTTGCAGCTGCTCGCCCGACCTGAGGGTACCACGCCCTTCAATTTGCCAAAGTCCTGAATTACCCCGCCCCGGTTTTCGCTACAGTTTTTGCCACCGCCGGTTTCGCCGCTGGCTTTTTCACAGCGGGCTTTTTCGTGGCAGGCTTCTTTGCCGCCGGCTTTTTCGCGGCAGGCTTTTTCGTATCCGCCCCCGCCTTGGCCGGGGCCTTTTTCTTGCTCTTGGCTTTGCCTTTCACCGGGCCCTTGGCGGCCTTTTCATCGATCAGGACGATTGCGGCTGCCACCGTCAGCGTGTCGGGTTCGGTGCCGCGCGGCAGGGTGGCGTTGGTGATACCGTCGGTCACGTAAGGCCCATACCGCCCCGCCATCAGCTTGATCTCGCCGCCATTGACCGGATGCGGGCCAAAGGTTTTCAATGGTTCGGCGGCTACCCGCGCCCCGCGCCCGCCGCCCGCTGCGGCTTCGGCCAGCTTGACCACGGCCGTGTTCATGCCGGTCTCGAACACTTCGCTGGTTCCGCCCAGCTTGGCGTATTTGCCATCATGCGCAAGGTAAGGCCCATAACGCCCGATACTGGCGGTGATCGCCAGGCCACTTTCGGGATGCAGCCCGATTTCGCGCGGCAGGTCGAGCAACTTCACCGCCCAATCCAGCGACAGCTCCCCACCCGAAGCCGCCAGCACGTCCTTCGGGATCGACGAACGCTTCGCCCCCTTGCCCTCGCCCATCTGGATATAAGGGCCGAACCGGCCTACTTTACGCGTGATCGGCTCGCCGCTCTCGGGATGCTTGCCCAGTTCGCCATCCTCGGCGCCGTCAGTGCTGCCGCCCGGCACCCCGAATTTGCGGGTAAACTTGCATTCCGGATAATTGTTGCAGGCGACAAACGCGCCAAAGCGTCCGCCGCGCAGCGACAGCCGCCCGTCGTTGCATAGCGGGCATTTGCGCGGGTCGGCGCCGTCGTCGGTGGGCGGAAATAGATAATCCGAAAGAAATTCATCCAGCGCCTCGGTTACTTCGCTGGGTTTGCGCTCCATGACTTCGTCGGACTTGGGCTTGAAATCGCGCCAGAACGCTTCCAGAACAGCCCGCCATTCCGCCCGACCGCCAGAGACTTCGTCAAGCTGATCCTCCATCCCCGAGGTAAACTGATAGGCGACATAAGCGGCGAAGAACCGTTCCAGGAAAGCCGTCAGCAATCGGCCCGATTCCTCGGCAAAAAAGCGGTTTTTTTCGACGCGAACATAATCGCGGTCCTTGAGCACCTGAAGGGTCGAGGCATAAGTCGAAGGGCGGCCGATGCCCAATTCCTCCAGTCGCTTGACCAGGCTGGCTTCGGAAAAGCGCGGCGGCGGCTGGGTGAAATGCTGGCTGGCATCCACGCCTTTTTTCACCGGCGTATCGCCTTTGGACAGGCTGGGCAGCAGGCCGCTGTCATCCTCTTCCGCGTCCTTGCCCCCACCCTTGGCATCGACCTTGTCGTCGCGGCTTTCCTCATAGACGGCAAGGAAGCCCGGGAATTTGACCACTTGCCCGGTCGCGCGCAATTCATGCAGCCCTGCCGGATCGCGCAACGTAACCGTGGTGCGTTCCAGCGCGGCCGACGCCATCTGGCTTGCCAGTGCCCGCTTCCACACCAATTCATAAAGCCGCGCCTCATCGCCGGTGCCATATTTGTCGCGGGTGAACTCGGTGGGGCGAATAGCCTCGTGCGCTTCCTGCGCATTCTTGGCCTTGGTTTCGTAAATTCGCGGCTTTTCCGGCATATAGTGGCCGGAATAGCGGTCGTTTATCACCTTGCGTGCCGCATCGATGGCCGAATGGTCCATCTGCACACCATCGGTCCGCATGTACGTGATAGCGCCTTGCTCATACAGGTTCTGCGCCACGCGCATGGTATGCGCGGCGGAAAACCCCAGCTTGCGCGCGGCCTCCTGCTGCAAGGTCGAGGTCGTGAACGGCGGGTAGGGGTGACGTTTCTGCGGTCTGGTATCGACCTCCTCGACGCGGAACACCGCGCCTTCGACCGCCGCCTTGGCACGCGTGGCGATGCCTTCGTCACCCAGACTCAGCCGTTCCAGCTTCTGCCCGTCGAACTTGACCAGCCGCGCCGGAAATTCGCTGCCCTTTTGCTCCAGCCGGGCAATCACCTGCCAATATTCCTGGGGCTTGAACGCTTCGATCTCGCGCTCGCGCTCGACGACCAGGCGTAGCGCCACCGACTGCACCCGGCCCGCGCTCTTGGCGCCGGGCAGCTTGCGCCACAACACCGGTGACAGCGTGAAGCCGAACAGATAATCCAGTGCTCGCCGCGCCAGATAAGCATCAATCAGATCCTGATCGAGCTCGCGCGGGTGCTGCATCGCGGTGGTCACCGCTTCCTTGGTAATCGCGTTGAACGTGACGCGCTGCACATCCTTGGGCAGCGCCTTGCGCTTGGCCAGCAATTCACGAACGTGCCAGGAAATTGCCTCCCCCTCGCGGTCAGGGTCAGTGGCCAGGATCAGCCGCGTCGCGGTCTTGGCTGCGTCGGTGATTTCCTTCACGCGACTTTGTTTGTCGCTGTACAGTTCCCAATCCATCGCGAAATTCTCGTCGGGCCGGACCGAGCCATCCTTTGGGGGCAAATCGCGGATGTGGCCGTACGAGGCCAGCACCTTGAAGTCCTTGCCCAGGTACTTCTCGATGGTTTTGGCCTTGGCGGGGGATTCGACGATGACAAGCTGCATGATTTCAGGATAGTCCCTATACGCGTACACGTGCGCGAGCTTGGCGAGTTCGCCCAGCTCCCGTCAAGCCCTGCCGCAACCGCAGCAGAAACTGGTAATATAGCAATGTTTTCGTTAACTCACCGGAACTGTCATCCGCTATGCCGCGTTAAATGACAATGCTTGGGGACAGGAAAATGCCGGGAATTTCCCGCAACGCCGAGGAGCAGCCTGAGCGATTGGTCGGGGGCACTGCACCTGCGCAAGGGCATGTTGCCCGCCGCGAATTATTGCACCAGATCAGCAATTTCCTGCTCGACCTCGAGCTGGAGGTGAATCCCGGCAATCTGACAGTGGCGCAAGAGGTCGTTTCAGGTACCAATCGCAGCCTGAGCCGCCAGATCGCCGCGCGTCAAAGCGCCAATGAGCCTGTCACCCAGGCGTGGCTGGACGATGTGCTCAGCGAGGCCGAACAAGACAGAAAACGGCTTGCAGAGGCGGCAGAGCGCGAAACGCTAAATCCGCTGATCGGCAAGCTGGAGCAATCTCTGCAGCAGTTTGCGCAAAATGCCGGCCAGGCGGGCGCCAACGCTGCGGAATATCACGCCGCGCTTTTTGAAACCGCGACCACGCTGGAAGCCGCCCGTCCCGTCGTGGAGCTTCCGGCGCTGAACCAACTGACCCGCACCATGCTCGAACGCACCCGCATCATCGAAGAGGAAATGCGGCGTCGCGAGGCGGACGCGGCAGGATTGCGCGAGGCTCTCCAGCTTGCGCGCGCCGACGCCGCGATGGATCGTTTGACTGGGATGGACAATCCTCGGACCTTTGATGCCGTGCTGGAACGCGAGTATAACGCGGCGCGCGATTCTGGCGAACCACTGAGTATCGCCTTTTGCGGTATCGACCGTTTTCAGGCCATCAACGACACTCATGGCGGTGATGCCGGCACCCGGTTGATCCAGGCCCTCGCCAAGGTGCTGCAGCGCATCTCGGGCGAGAACTGCCATATTGCCCGCCACGGCGGGGAGGGATATGTGCTGCTGTTTCGCGGCATTGCTCCAGATCAGGCGCACATGAAGCTGGATGAAGCCCGCCAGGAATTCGCGCGGCGCAAGCTCATCAACCGTGAGACCGATATCCCGATCGGGACTGTCACGTTCTCGGGCGGGGTCGCGGACGTTTTTGCCTATGCCGACCCGCGCGCTGCTTTGAAAGCGACTGAAGAAGCACTTCACCAAGCCAAGGAACAAGGTCGCAACCGCATCCTGGTGGCGCACAAACCCGGAAGTCCGAGCGCAGCACCAAGCTCTACAGCTAGCCCGCCAGACTGACCCGCCCGCCGGCGTGACGCAGCAAGCGTCCGGCCAGTTCCAGCTCGATCAGCGCCAGTTGCACCGCAGGCCCGGAATCGCCGGTCTGGCGGATCAATTCGTCCACCGGTACCGGCGCCGTCGTCAACAGCGCGGCGATGTCGGTGACAGCATCGACATCGTCGTCCTGGCCCGCCGCCATCTTGCCCATCCAGGCCCCCCCCAGACTCCGCAACATAGGGATCGTTGTCACCCTCTCGCACATGCGATCGTGGCAATCCGCGAAAACTGGTCAGTAGCTCGATCACATCGTCGGCGCTCTGCACCAGCACGGCACCGTCTCTGATCAATTGGTTGCAGCCGTGACTACGCGGATCGAGCGGCGAACCGGGCACCGCCATCACTTCGCGCCCCAGCTCGCCAGCCAACCGGGCCGTGATCAGCGAGCCCGATCTGGGTGCCGCCTCCAGCACCAGCGTGCCCTCGGCAAGACCGGCGATGATGCGATTGCGTGCGGGAAAATGGCGCGCGACCGGCTCGGTTCCGGGTGGCATTTCGGTAAGCAACAGACCGTTTCCGGCGATCTCCTCCTGCAACCCGGCATGGTCGGGCGGGTAGGCGATATCGATTCCGCTGGCGATCACCGCGATCGTGCCACCGCCGCCTGCCGCTGTGTTGATGCGCGCGCCCAACGCGCCGCGATGCGCCGCTGCATCAATGCCGCGCGCCAGTCCCGACACCACGGCATGCCCGGCCTCGGCCAGGGTGCGGGCAAATTCGCGCGATAGCCGGATCGCCGCTGCCGACGCGTTGCGCGCGCCGACCAGCGCCACCGGCGTGCGCCGGGCCAGATCGGTATCGCCGCGCGCGATCAGGATCGGCGGTGCGCCATTGACGTGGCCCAACAGCGGCGGATAGTCCGGCGCGTCATGGAACAGGTAACGCGCGCCGCAGCGCCCCACCGCTACGATCTCGGCGGCGATAACGCCCTCTGGCGCTGCGCGATAGCCGCCGCTTCGCCCCGACCTGCCTCGGGCGGCCAGATCAGGCAGTGCCGCCAGCGCCGCCCTGCCCGAGCCGAAGCGCGCCAGCAACTGGCGATAAGTGACCGGGCCGATGTTGGGCGAGCGCAGCAGGCGGATGCGGTCGAAAGCGTCGTCGTCGATGCCGGAGCGGCTCATGGTGCCGCTGTCCCGTCGTTGCCGCCCCCGAAGCGAGGCTCAGTGCCTTGCCGCAGCCGGGCGATATTGGCGCGGTGCAGCCACAGCACCAGCGCCGCCAGTGCGGCCAGAACGCCGGCCATGCGACCCTGCCCGATCAACCCGGCGGCGATCGGCGCGGTTACTGCGGCGCTCATGCCCGAGACCGAGGAAATCCGGCTGACGCGCATCATCGCTATCCAGACGACAATATAGGCCAGCCCAATTGGCCACGCCAGGGCCAGGCAGACGCCCAGCAGCGTGGCGACCCCCTTGCCACCGCGAAAGCCCAGCCACACCGGAAAGCAATGTCCCAGCAGCGCGCCGATTGCCGCCGCCAGCACCGGCCCGGGGCCGAATTGCGCCATGACCAGCACCGCCGCAGCGCCCTTGGCTGCATCGAGCAGCAAAGTCGCCGCCGCCAGCCCGCGACGCCCGGTGCGCAGGACATTGGTCGCGCCGATATTGCCCGAACCAATCCGTCGGATATCGCCAGCACCCGACAAAAATCCCAAGATCAGCCCAAAGGGAATCGCGCCCAGCGCATACCCCAACAACAAGCCAGCAATCACCATTCACGTGTTCCCCGAAGTTGTTGCTTACCAGTTTACGGAAAAACCCATAGCATTTTGCGGCTCGGCCGAATTCACGGCTTTCCCACCCCCAGAGCTTCGGCGACACGCTGCTGCAGGCCCGGCACGATCCCGGTGGCGAACCAGGGGTTGCGCTGCATCCACCCGGTCGATCGCCACGATGGGTGCGGCAAGGCCAGGATGCCGGGCGCCAGGGTATCAAACGCCTTGACGCGTTCCGTTACCGACAGGCGCCGGGCCTGCGGCAGGTAATAATTCTGCGAATATTGCCCGACCAGCAAAGTCAGGTTGATACCGGTCAGGCACGACATGATTCGGTTATGCCACAACGGCGCGCATTCAGGGCGCGGCGGCAGATCGGCGCTGGGCCCACGTCCCGGATAACACATGCCCATCGGCACGAGCGCAACCACCTCGGGATCGTAGAACACCTCTGGCGCCAGCCCCGTCCATTCGCGCAGTCGTTCGCCGCTGGCATCGTTCCATGGCACGCCGGTTTCGTGCACAAGTCTTCCCGGCGCCTGGCCGATAATGGCGATGCGCGCGGTCGCGCCCAACTGCACGATCGGTCGCGGATCGCCGGGCAGAAAATCCCGGCACGCCCGACATTCCGCAATTTCGGCGCACAGAATTTCGACTTTATCCGCGACAATCATTGATGCCTTCGATCCCGTATTCACCCAGCCCTGCGGATCACCGCGCTGACGCGATCAGGCCAGCATTCGCAATTTCGGCCTGAGTGCCCGATCGCGCTGGGCAGCCAGGCCGATTGCGCGGCCCTTGGTCGAAACCGGGTGCGGACATGCTCGAGCCCGACCCCGCACCGTTCCAACACTAGCATGTCGGGCGCGCCGATAAATCGGTAGTAATGCCACGTCGGCGTCGCGCGCAATGGCAACCACCACAACACCCGGCGCCATCGCCGCTGCTGCATCTGCTCTCACGCAGACATTAAAACCGTGATGGTTAAAATTGGCTGGTCCCTTCTACAGCGATCCGGTCTTCGGAGACCTGATCGGCCGTCAACGCTACGGGGCCACCTTTCGCGATTGCGCTTCGGTAGGCGGGGCGCTGTTCGATTCTCTCCAGATAGTCTTGCAGCGATTTCCGTCCCACCAGCATGTCGCCCATCCGTGCCGCTTCGATTACATAGGCCATCTGGATGTCTGCGCCTGAGAAACCTCGCTCAAGAAGATATTCTTTCTGACCCAGCGTTGAGTCCACATAGTCGAGGACCTTGTGCAAATCGGGTGTGACGAACCCGCTGAAGCCTGCGGTCACGCCCCCGGTCATGCCGCCAAGCAATAGAACAAGGATCGGAAACATGGCCGAACCTTCTGCGAAATGCAGCAATTCCAGATATTTCGCGCGTTCAGCCGCACCGGGCTGCGGGGCAAGTCGGCCTTCGCCCAAAGTTTCAATGATATATTCGATGATCGCGCCAGATTCGGCAATGATGGCATCATCGGTTTGTAAAATGGGGGCCTTTCCCAACGGATGAAACCGGGAAAGCGCCGCCGGCGCCCGAAGAGTCGCCGCGTCGCGATCGTAAACTACGAGTTCGTAGTCAAGGCCCAGCTCCTCCATCAGCCAGATAATGCGGGTCGAACGTGAGTTTTTGAGATGGTGCACTTTGAGCATTGGTCTATCGCTTTCAAAGGGGATGCCGAGACTACACCTACGG
>JAYUBN010000202.1:0-9987 GCA_043740855.1 Sphingomonadales bacterium
GCCAGCCCATGCTCGGTGACGACGACATCGACATCCGTCCTCGCCAGCGATGCCATCATCGGTGCGCCCAGTTGGGCGCTAATTCGCGATTGATCGCGACCAAAGGTTGCCGGTAGCGCGATCACGCTGATCCCGCCGGGCGCCAGCCGCGCGCCGCGTGCGAAATCCGGGGCGCCGCCTGCGCCGCTTATCCCGCTGCCGTCGGCTATTTCCAGATTGCATTGCCCGAACAGATCTACTTCAAGCGCCGAGTTCACGGCGACAAGGCCAGCAAGACCGGCCAGCCGTGCCGGGTCATGGGTGTATTCCACCCCGCGCACATGGATGTCGCGCCGCGATGCCGCCCAGTCGTACAGCCGTTCGCTGCCCAGGATGGCGGTGGTGGTATGTGCCCAGTCGCTGTCCAGCGCCCCGGCTGCGGCCAGCGTCATCACGCCATCCGAGAACATGCCTGAATGCAGCCGCAGGCGGCGGCGGTCGTGCAATTGCTCCATCAATATGCCGGGAATTTTGCCCAGCCCCACCTGGATCGCGGCGCCATCGCCGATCAACGAGGCAATATGCCCGGCAATCGCGGTGGCGACGGGATCGGGTTTGCCCGCCCCGTATCCGGCCAGCGGGGTGTCGGCCTCAACCGCCTCGTCGATCCGGTCGAAGGCAATGGACTGTCCATTGACGATGGCAGGAACGCGGGGGTTGAGAACCGCGACAATCCGGCGCGCCCGGCGCAGGACTTCGGGGGTGAACTCGGCCGAGGGGCCCAGCCAGCAGCGACCGGCGTTGTCGGGCGGCGTTACCTGCACGACGCACACGTCAAACGGCGCCCCTTCGCGCAGATATTTCAGCATCGCGGCATAGCTCAGCGGCAGATGCCTGAACCGTCCGTCGCGCTGGGCTGCGGCCAGCGGCCGCTGCATGAACAGGCCGCTGACGCGCGTATCATCGCCGAATGTCGCGGCGTTCAGCGCATTTACGCCCGGCAGGAAACTGGTCGTGACATGGACGTCTGCGCCGAAAATGCGCTGGACCAAGGCCGTGGGCTCGCCCGACGCGCCCGGCACAAAAATCCGATCTCCCGATTTGAACATATTCTTGCTCCCCCTGTGCTGCGCGTATGGACGCAATCCGCCCGGTAATCCAGCGAGCCCGCAAGCTGGAAAATCTCCGGTGCTATCCACGGAACAAAACGCAGGCACCGGCTTTGAAGGAATTACGCACCCGAGGGATACAGGCCAATGTCGTACCTACTCGTCGACAAGCCCTGGCAGCCCGCAGTCCCTGAAGCGCCCGCCAGCAACCATCTGCCAAAGCTGAACAGCGACAACCACATCGCCTATCTCGATGGCTTGCGGGGGGTTGCCATCATGGCAGTTCTGATGGTCCATTCCAGCCAGGGCATGGGACTGGACACGCCGCTTCGCAATTTTACTTTCTACGGTGTGCGCGGGGTGCAACTGTTTTTCATCGTCAGTGGCATGACATTGATGCAGGCGCATATCGGTCGCCCGCTCCATCTTACCAATTTTGCAGCACGGCGATTTTTTCGCATCGCGCCGATGTTCTATCTCGGTGCCGCCCTCTACCTGGGCGTAGGCGCCTGGACCAACATCGCCAGCGGCACCCGTGATGCCAGCCCGCTCGATATTCTGGCGACGTTTCTGTTTGTGCACGGCTGGCTGCCAAGTGCCATAAACAAGGTCGTTCCGGGCGGCTGGAGCATTGCCGCCGAAGCAATGCTTTACGTTCTCTTTCCGGCAATCCTAGCCATGGGCCGCCATCCGCGTCGTCTGACCGCCTTTGTTGTCGCCAGTTATGTCATTGCTGGTGCAACGAACCTGCTATTGATCAGATTGCTCCCGCCGACACCAAACAACAGGGGGTTCGCGATGGCATTCTGGCTTTGCCAACTGCCGGCCTTTGCCGGTGGTTGCCTGTTGGCAGTCGTGGGGAACAGGATCAGGGTCGGTCGGTCCACGGCGTTGATTGCCATGTCGGGCTCGGTAATCGCCCTGATCGTAGACAGCCAGCTACGGGGCCATTCCAACCTTCTGGTTGCCATACTGCTGTTGACGATTTTCGTCTGGTCAGTTGCCAATACGCGGCCGCAAATCTTGCAATCTGGGTTTTTGCCCTTCCTTGGGCGTATCAGTTTCAGCGTCTATATCCTGCACTTCCTAATTCTGGGTGCGGTGAATTATGTCTGGAAGCTGATCCCGCTGCCGATGTTGCCCGAGGCATCGTTCGTTATCATTTACACCGCGACACTGGCACTGGTAGCGGTGGCGGCAACGCTGACATTCCGTTTCATCGAACAGCCATTCGTGAAATTTGGACGCAAATTCGGGAGGCGTCCGGTACTTGGCGCGACATAGCGTTGTCGCCAGTTCGGGGAATTACCAGAGCCCCCGGGCGGCTTCCTTCAGCACCAGCGCCGAGCATTTCAGCGCTCCCTCCTCGGCAGTGGATAACTTGGGGTATAGCGTGGTGATAATTCCCCTGGCGCCGACCACGCGCGGCAAACTCAGCGTCACATCGCCGATCCCCGCCACCTGCGGCGTGCGCATGGCAACTGTCAGCACGGCGCGCTGGTCATCGCGGATGGCCCGGACGATGCACGCCAGCCCGGCACCGATACCGTACCAGGTGGCGCCCTTGCCGGCGATGATCCGACCTGCCGCGCCGCGCACCCCGGCATCGATGCGGGCGCGCACGGCATCGGTGATGACCGCACCCAATTGCGCCGCGCCCCCGTCCAGCGGCTCGCCGCCGACCTGCGCCAGCGACCATGCCAGCACTTCGCTGTCGCCATGTTCGCCCAGCACCGCGGCATGCACCGATTGCGCCGCCACGCCGAGATGCGCGGCCAGCAAAGTACGAAAACGCGCCGTATCCAGGATAGTACCCGACCCGATTACCCGCTCCGGCGGCAATCCCGACGCCCGCTGCGCCACCTCGGTCATGATGTCGACCGGGTTCGAGGCGACCAGCAGCAGCGCCTCGGGCGCGACGGCGATGACCCGACCGACCACCTCGGCAAAGATCGCAGCGTTGCGCGACAGCAGGCTGAGCCGGCTTTCACCCGGCTTTTGCGGGACGCCAGCGGCCACGATCACTACCCCTGCGCCTGACAGCACGTCAAAGTCCCCCGCCCCGATGCGACATGGGCTGACGAAGGGGACGGCATGGCTGATATCCTCGGCCTGAGCGATCGCGAGATCGGCGATGCGATCCACGAAGACGATCTCTGCGGCATCGCCGAGCAACGCCAGCGCAAAACCCGCTGCCGAACCAACCATCCCCGCGCCGACGATACCGACCTTCATCCCGACCTCCTGACTATAAACAGATATGGCATACGGGTGATCAAGATCACCGGTTGAGGCGGGACCCGCGCGTGCGGGTTGGTGGTTGCCCGCATTGATCGTTCCTAGGCACACCCGATTTTCGCGCTGCCACATGGCCTTTGCCGGTTTCGACAACAAAGGGCCCATCGGCGAATTGTGATTTTGGCCCGGAACAGTTGGCCTGATCGTCGATTTCGGGCGCGGTCCGACCGGCACTGCGCTGCGCGCCGGAACGATCAGGCGGCGCATGTTGCCGGCCATCGCCTGCATCCCGACCTTCACAATGGCGCAAATGCTGCCGATGCTGCAAATCAAAGGACCCAGACTGGCTCATCATTCAAATCCGTGGCTGGCGCAAAACCCCGCGATCGAATTATCAACGCTCGGGTGAGAGCTGTCGTCCGAAGTAGCCTTTACAACTTTCGGATCGGGCTTTCGGTTCCACCGCGACCAGTGCTGCGCCTGTGCACCGTGCATGGCAATTTGCTGTGCCTTGAGTGACTCCGCCAGGGCCTTCAGCGCACCCCAACCCCCGCCCGGGCCCGCCATAGTCGGACATTCCACCTGGGCGCTTGCTACGCATGGCATGTCCCTATGTTACGAAGATGTCTTCAATATCCGCTCATCCCGCCAGCCCATCAAGACCAGAACAATTCAAGCCGCCTGCGCAATTTCGTCCTCGGGAGCGAGACGGATCAGGTAGTCAAACGCCGAGAGTGACGCCTTTGCACCGTCACCCATGGCGATGATGATCTGCTTGAAAGGAACTGTGGTGCAATCACCGGCCGCAAAAATACCGGGCCGTGACGTTTCGCCCCGGTGGTCGATCTCGATCTCCCCGCGATTGGAGAGCGCCACTGCATCCTTCAGCCATTCCGTGTTCGGAACCAGTCCGATCTGGACAAAAATGCCCTCAAGTTCGATCTCGTGGATCGCATCATGGTTGCGGTCCTTATAGACGAGCGAGGTCAGCTTTTCTCCGTTGCCTTTCACTTCGGTTGTCAGCGCGGATGTGATGACCTTGACGTTGGGCAGGCTTGCCAGCTTGCGCTGGAGAACCGCATCGGCACGCAGGTCGATGTCAAACTCGATCAACGTGACGTGCGCGACAAGCCCTGCCAGATCGATCGCCGCCTCGACGCCAGAGTTCCCACCGCCGATCACGGCTACGCGCTTTCCCTTGAACAACGGACCGTCGCAATGCGGGCAGTACGTCACGCCCTTATTGCGATAGGTGTCCTCGCCCGGCACGTTCATCTGGCGCCACCGCGCCCCGGTGGACAGAATAATGGTACGCGCCTTCAGCGTCGCGCCGTTTTCAAGTGTTATCTCGTGCAGGCCGCCCGACCTGCTGGCGGGCACCAGCTTCGTCGCCTTTTGGAGGTTCATCACATCCACCGCATATTCGTCAACATGCTGCTCCAGCGCGGTAACGAGCTGCGGACCTTCCGTATGCTTGACCGAGATCAGGTTTTCGATTCCCATGGTATCGAGCACCTGACCACCGAAGCGTTCAGCTGCAATGCCGGTGCGGATTCCCTTGCGGGCAGCGTAGATCGCTGCCGCAGCGCCCGCCGGGCCGCCACCAACGACGAGAACCTCGAAGGGCGCCTTCGAACCGATCTTCACCGCCGCCCGCGCCAAAGCGCCGGTATCAAGTTTTGCGAGTATCTGTTCGACATTCATGCGGCCCTGACCGAACGGCTTGCCATTCAGAAAGATGGCGGGGACGGACATGATCTGGCGCGCGTCGACCTCGGCCTGAAAAGTGCCGCCCTCGATCGCGACATGGCTGATCCGCGGGTTCAGCACGCTCATCAGGTTCAGCGCCTGCACGACGTCCGGGCAGTTCTGGCATGTGAGCGAGAAATAGCTCTCGAAGGCGTAGTCGCCGTCCAGCGCCTGAACATGCTCGATGACTTCCTGAGCCAGCCTGGATGGATGCCCGCCGACCTGAAGGAGCGCCAGCACCAGCGAAGTGAACTCGTGGCCCATCGGCAGGCCGGCAAAGCGCACACCGAGGTCGGTACCCTTGCGGCGGATCATGAACGACGGACGGCGCTCATTGTCATCCTTGCGGACAACTTCGACGTCGCCGGAAAGCGCGGCGATCTCGTCCAGCAGCGCGAGCATCTCGCGGGACTTGGCACTGTCGTCTGCGGAGGCGACGAGCTCGATCGGCTGTTTGATGTTGCCCAGATAGGTCTTGAGCTGGGTCTTCAGGTTTGCGTCGAGCACGCGCGGTCTCCCGGGGAATAATGGATGGGTAGAGCGGAGCCGGCCGCAGCCGACTCCGCAGCCGTTCAAATTTTGCCAACCAGATCAAGCGAAGGGGCAAGCGTTTCTTCACCCTCTTCCCACTTGGCCGGGCACACTTCACCCGGGTGGGCGGCGATGTATTGCGCGGCCTTGACCTTGCGCAGCAATTCGACCGCGTTGCGGCCGACGCCTTCGCTCGTGATCTCGATCAGCTGGATCACGCCTGCCGGATCGACAACGAACGTGCCGCGATCCGCAAGGCCCTGACCCGCACGCAGGATCTCGAAATTGTTCGAGATCGTGTGGTTCTGGTCGCCGAGCATGTAGTAATTGATCTTGCTGATTGCTGGCGACGTGTCATGCCATGCCTTGTGACTAAAATGCGTATCGGTTGACACCGAATAAATCTCCACGCCAATCTTACCAAACGCTTCGTAGTGATCGGCAAGGTCTTCAAGTTCAGTCGGGCATACAAAGGTAAAGTCAGCCGGATAGAAGAAGAAGATAGCCCATTTTCCTCTGGTATCTGCGTCGGTAACGGAGACAAACTTGCCTTCCTTATAGGCTTGGGTCGCGAAAGACTTGATCGTAGTACCAATGAGCGACATCCGCTTCTCCTTGAATGGTTGCCAGCCCGCGATAGGCTATCGCAAAAAATCACAAACCTGCTAATTCCACACACACAAATCGAGCCAGTCGATTAAGATGCGTCAAATACGGGGACCGGATCCGCCGGAACGAGATGATCGGCCGCCGCACGCTGGGCTGGTCATACCAACCTGCGGTGACGCCGATCCATAAGGAATGCCATTCCCGCTCGCCGGCAAGGAGACCTTACCGGCTTGGCATCGATCAGCGAGATGATGAGGAGATCGCCTTTGGACCTCCGCTCGTCCAAGCCGGAACTCTTTTTAACTTTAAAGAGTAGCACCGCCGTCGAGCTTGAATTCGGCACCGGTTGCGAATGCCGACTCGTCCGACCCGAGATAGACCGCCAGCGACGCTACCTCATCGGGCTGACCCAGTCGGCCGATAGGGTGGTTCGAGATCCAGCTCGCATAGACTTCTGCACGGTTTTCAGCGGCCCCAAGAACTTTGTCGATCAGCGGCGTGTGGATCGCGCCAGGGTGGATCGAGTTGCAGCGAATGCCGTTGGCCTGCTTGGCACAATGAAGCGCGACGGATTTGGTCAGCAGCGTGACCCCCCCCTTGGCAGCGTTGTATGCGCACAATTCGGCTTGCGCTCGCAGCCCGCTCATCGAGCTCATGTTGATGATGGATCCACCATGCCGTTTCATCACCGGGATGGCGTACTTGCACCCAAGGAACACACCGACAAGGTCGACGTCGATCGTCTGGCGAAACTGTTCCAGTGACACATGTTCGACATCGCCGAGGATTGCGACGCCAGCGTTGTTAATCAAAATGTCGAGCCGCTCGAGCTTCTCGAGGCAGCCGAGCCAATCGGCCTCCTGCGTAACATTCAGCCGAACGAAGCGCGCGGAACTTCCAAGCTCACCCGCCAACGCCTCGCCAGCCTGCTCGTCGATATCGGCAATGATGACCTGTGCGCCTTCGGCCACATAGGCACGACAGATTGCCTCGCCCAGCCCGCAAGCACCGCCGGTCACCAGTGCGACCTTATCCTTCAGTCGCATGGCTGGCTCCCGGTTGTTATTGTCAGGTGCACGCACGCATCGAGGCGCGGGTGCGCTCGGTTGCCACTGTGTCGATTTCGAGCCGTTCAGGGTGAGTCTTCGGTTCGCCGGTAATCACCACGCCATAGTCACGCAGCGCGCCGGCAATGCTGACGTATTCGTCGCGCACATCGCGTTTCACGCGCTCGGGATCGCGCTCGAGCGGGTCGCCCCAGCCGCCGCCACCGGCTGTCTGAAAGCGCATCGAACTGCCCGTCTTGAGTTCCCACAGGGCCCGCGACGCAAAGTAAAAATACTTGCCCGCGGGATCGAGCGCCTTGGTCTCAGGATCGAGCACACCGGCCATCGGTTCAGAGCCCCGGTACACATTGACATCGTCAACGGGGAGCGGGATCTGTTCCTTGCCGACGTCGAAGCTCTCGGGCGGGAATGTCCAGCACGCCTGGCTGGTCCCCGATCGGCCGCCATTTGCGCCGACACCAGCCGGGCTCTTGGTGTGGAGGGTGGTCTGGCCATGCTGGCCGGGCTCCAGCCAATAGGTATCGCGGATGACTGCCGCGCCGCCACGAAACTTGCCCGGGCCACCAGTGTCAATCGCATATTCCTTGCGCATGAATACGCCGGGGATTTCAGATTCAATCGCTTCGACTGCGGGGTCGAGGTTGTTGCCGGTGTGGTTGACGGTGTAACTGTCGCCGTCGCCAACCTTGGTCGCGCCCCACGGGCCGTGCTCGCCTCCGCACGTCGCAACCGACAGCCAGGGCGTGCCATCGGTACGAACGCCGGACCCGTTGTGAACCATCATCGATCCGAAATCCGACCCGATGGCCTCGTCGCCCAATGCCTGCGAGAAGGCTTGGTAAATTGCGTTGAGAACGCAGAACTGCGGCTCCCAATACATGAATATCGGCCCTGTGGGCGTAGCACTGACAAATGTGCCTGGTGGCAGCACGATATCAATGTCGCGGAAAACCCCCGATGATAACGGGGTTTCCTGTTCGATGAGCATTTTAAGCGCCACGCCCACCCCCGCCTTGACGTCCAAGGGCCCACAATTGATGCTTGCCGGGGCCTCGGCAGAGCTGCCGCTAAAGTCGAGCTCGAGCCGGTGGCCGACCTTGGTGATTTTGACGCGCAACCGATACTCACGACCCTCGGCTAGCCCGTCGGAATCGAGCATGTCCTCGCCGTGATAGACGCCATCGGGGATTTTAGTCGCGATCGCGTGACGCATGGCGTCGGCTGACACGTCACAGCTGTAGCGAATGGCGCCGAGATAGGCATCGATACCATAACGCGCGATGCTTTCATGAAGCAGTCGTTCGCCCAGCAACAGGCATTGAAAGAGCGATTTCATGTCCGGCAGCAGCAACGGAGCGAAACGTGCGTTGTCGAAGATCAGATTGAAGGCCGACACGATCGGCTTGTCGTCGCGGTACAGAAACATCGGCGGGATGACGAGACCAGTTTCCTGCACGTCTTTCTTGGTGCCGCTGAATCCCCCCGGAACCGCGCCACCCATATCGAGTTGGTGCGCGCGAATCGCGACGAACGACGTCAGCCGGGTACCGCAGAAAACCGGGCGAATGAACGCGACGTCGTTGACATGAAGCCCGACGCGGTATGGATCGTTGCAGATGATGACATCACCCTGACGAATATTATCGACCCCGATCTCCTCGATCGTGTTGCGGACGCCCTCGGGCATCGTAAACATGAAGTTGAGCAAGCTGTCGGATCCGGTGCTCATCGGATAGTTCATTTCCGGCGGCCCTGAAATGGTCACCGCAAAGTCGTACCAGTCGCGCAGGATCATCGAAAAGGCCGAGGTCATCAGCCGGGTGCTCATATGTTTTACGACATAGCGCATTCGGCTGGCGAGGGTCGCCGCTGTCAGTCGATCGGTGCCATAAAGCGCAAAAAATTCGCCCTCGGTGAGATAGCGCAGCGGCTTCTCCGACAGGTTGACTGCGCTTTCCTCAAAGCGGTGTTTGATCAATGTTGCCATGATTGGCCTCCCTCAAGCTTTGCGAATGTGCAGTTCACCATACTCACCGACAGTCAGAAACTGGCCAGGCAGCATGAACGTAGTAGACGATTTCTCGCGGATAATCGCCGGCCCGGCGATGCGATCACCAAAGAGCAGGTCGTCGCGAAGATATTCCCCTGCCTGCACGGGCTGTTCCGAAATATAGTTCAATGCGAGCAACCGCACCGGCTGCGCATCTCCGCTTTCGCGGCGACCAAGCTTCGGATAATTTACCTTCTCTGTCGGCAAGACCGCCTCCAATCGGTATGTCACCCCTTGAACGGGCATGGCAGGGAAACGGTTCCCATACCGCCGCTCGTAAACGTCATGAAAATTCCCGATCATCCCGGCGATGCTGTCAGCAGTGATCGGCCCGGTGGGGATCGGTACGAACGGAGTTTCCCAACTCTGGCCCAACAGGCGTCCATCAAAAGCGCGCGTAAAAGTTGGTTCGCCCGACGCGTTCTTTAGCCGGCTGCGCAGCTCCAGCTCCATTTCGCCAAACACCGCCTCGATCTCGGCCGCGACGTCGGGCGTCAGCGTGCGATACGCACTGCGACTGTCGCTGTAGGTCTGCTCTGAACTGACCAGGCCCAGGGCCGAGAACAAGCCCGGGTGGGGAGGGACAATTACTTCGGCGAACTGGATATGCTCGAGCACCGATGGCAACAGCATCGGCCCCGCCGCGCCGAACGCA
>JAYUBN010000203.1:0-3067 GCA_043740855.1 Sphingomonadales bacterium
TTTTGCGCTAAACTCTGCGGCGACGCCGCGCTGGACGTAAATCCGTTCGGCGCAATTGCACGCCTGCCCGGAATTCAGCGATTTTGACGCCCTGAGTACGCCGACCGCGAGATCGATATTGGCATCGTCGAGAATGATCGCTGGCGCCTTGCCGCCCAGTTCCAGGTTGACCTTGGTCAGATTGGTCGCAGCCCGCGCCATGATCCGCGACCCGGCAGCCGAACTGCCGGTGAAACTGATCATGTCAACGTCGCGGTGCGCGACCAGCGCTTCCCCGGTCGCAACACCGCGACCATTGACCAGATTGAACAGCCCGTCCGGCAGTCCCGACGCCGCAACGATTTCCGCGAAGGCTTGTGCGCTATACGGCGTTTCTTCGCTGGGCTTCACGACGATGGCATTGCCGGTGATCAGCGCCGGCGCCACCTTGCGCGCGATCATGAAGAACGGGAAGTTCCAGGGCAGGATCCCGGCCACGACGCCCATCGGCCGGCGGAACAAAAACATCTGCTCGCCGGGGCGGTCGCTTGAAATCACCTCGCCCTCGATGCGGCGGCCCCATTCGGCCATGTATTCGCAATATTCCGCCGTGATCCACACTTCCATCTGGGCCAGGGCCAGCAATTTGCCCTGTTCCAGCGCGACGATATGCGCCAGCCGGGGGGTGTCCGCCCGGATTGCCGCCGCCATCGCGCGCAATGGCGCGGCGCGGCTGTTGGCGGGCAGGCGTCGCCATTCCACCTGAGCCGCCTTGGCCGCGGCAACCGCCTGATCGACCAGCGCCATATCGGCCTCGGGCGTTGCCCCGATCGATCGTTCCGTGGCGGGGTTCAAGACCTCGATGGCATCTTCGCCCGAAACAAACTGGCCGGCAACGAAGTGACGGACGGCGGGGTTGAACTCGGTCATCTACGGTTCCAGTGCGGGTAAGGGGTGGCGGGATCATCAAGCGGCGGGGCGGTCATGAACGCGGGGAGCTGATCGGTGAGCCGGAGGTGCTGCCGGCCCAATTCATCGATCGATGCGCAGCCAAGCAAAGCCAGCGTGCGCTCGGTTTCCTGTCGTAACAGCCCGAGCAGCCGCGTCACGCCCGGTTGCCCGTAAGCCGCCAGCGCATAAACATACGGCCGGCCGGTCATGACGGCGCGCGCGCCCATCGCCAGCGCCGTCACGATATGCGCGCCGCGCCGGATCCCGCCGTCCAGGATCACGTCGATCCGGTCCCCTGCGGCATCGACGATGTCCGCGATCAGGTCGATCGCGGGTGCAGCGCCGTCCAGCTGGCGTCCGCCGTGATTGGAGACGATCACTGCCGTTGCGCCGCTTTTTGCCGCGATCAGCGCGTCTGCGGCAGTCTGGAGCCCCTTGATCGCGAACGGTCCGCCCCAATAGGCGATCAGACGCTCGACGCGATCCCAGCCAATGTGCCGCTCCATCTTTTCGGCAAAGAACGCCGACAGCGTCGAGATGTCGGTTGCGGCGGAACCGGGTGGAGCGATGTTGGGCATGCTGAACCGCCCGCCGCGCACATAATCAATGACCCAGCCGGGGCGCGCGGCAAAAGCGAGCAGGCTGCCGATGCCAAAGCGCGGCGGAATGGTCAGCCCGGACCGCAGATCCCGCTCGCGATTGCCGGCAACGACGGTATCGACCGTCAGGCAGATCGCATTGTAGCCTGCGGCCTTGGCGCGATCGATTGCGGCAAAGTTCAGCGCGTCGTCGGCCAGCAGATAAAGCTGGTAAATTTTTGGCGCATCCGTTGCCGCCGCGATGGCTTCGATGCTCGTGGATGCCATCGTCGACAGCGCATAGCCCGCGCCGACGCTGGCCGCCGCGCGCGCCGCGCCATGTTCGCCATCGGCATGGAACATCCGGCTCATGCCGGTGGGGGACAGGATCAGCGGCCAGTCGAGATCGCAGCCCAGTACCGTGCAGCGCATGTCCACGCGGCGGACATCGCGCAGATAGTTGGGGGCAAAGCTGTAGCGGTCGAAGGCGGCGACATTGCTGCGCTTGGTCCTTTCGTCATCTGCGCCGCCGTCGATATAGTCGAACAGCGGCTTTGGCAGCCGCCGCTTTGCCGCTGCCTCAAAGTCGAAACTGTTATGACAATCACGCAGTGCCATCAGCCGCCCCACTCCAACCCAGGATCAGGCGGCTTTGAAGCGCGATTTCAGATGGTGCGGTCCGCGCGCGAAGTATGAATCAAGCCACTCGACATCGTCCGATACCGGATCGAGCACCGCGAAACGGCGGAACGCGACTTCAAGCGCCGACTTTGCCTCCATTCGGCTCAGATAATTTCCGAGGCAGAAATGCGGACCCTGCCCGAACGACATCAGCGGATATTCGATCTTGCGGTCGATATCGAAAATGTCGGGATCGGGAAACTTCGTCTCGTCGCGGTTTGCCGATGCGAGCAGCGGCATCACCGTCGAACCCTTGGGGATCGCGACGCCGCTCAACTCCGTATCGGCCATGGTATGGCGAAAGATGATCTGGACCGGGGGATTATAGCGCAAGACCTCTTCGATCAGCGGCGCGATCAGTTCGGGATCGCGCCTGACCCGGGCATAGACTTCGGGGTGCCGTTTCAATTCGACCAGCGTGGTGCCCAGCAGATTGGTCGTCGTCTCGACCCCGCCGATCAGCAGCAGGATCGACATCTGGATCACTTCGATCCGGGACATTTTTTCGCCGTCGATCTCCGCCTGGATAAAGTCCGAGATCAAGTCATCCTGCAACTCGGCCGCGCGTTCGTCGTGCAATTCCTCAAAAAATTTGCGAATCTTGTCCGAGCTGTCCTGGATTTCTGCCAGACGTTCCGGCCCGTAGGCGGCGCGATTGGCGGCAGCGAGCACGTTATCGACCCATATCTTGAATTCGGCGCGGCGCGCGGTCGGTACGCCCAGCACCTGCGCGATAACCGTAACCGGGTAGAGCGCGCAGAAATCCGTCGCCCAGTCGAACTCGCCTTCGTTGCCGTGCTTGGCGATGATATCATCGATCAATTCGTTGGCGACTTCGTAGGTGCGGTCCAACAGCCCCTTGATCTTGGTGGGGGTAA
>JAYUBN010000204.1:0-9868 GCA_043740855.1 Sphingomonadales bacterium
TGAATGCCGACATAAAAATCTGAGTAGTCGCCGATGCGGGCCGGCAGGCGGAGCGCGCAATCGGCAGCGTCATGGAGCATCGGCGCCAGCGCCGCGCACATGGTGCGATGCCCCAGCGCGACACTCAACCAGCGGCGCAAAGCCCGGCGGGCGTCCGGCAGGGCCATGAGCCGGTTCAAGGTCGGTTCGGCGCAAGCCTTGGCAGGGCCCTGCGGCAGCAGTCCGGCATGGGCGGCGGCACTGAGATCGAGGATCGATTCGCCGATGGCCACGCCGATGCGGTCAATGCTGCCATCCGCTGTAAAAACGCCCAGCGGCAGGTTCTGGATCGGGAAATCGCCATGGTCGTTCGCGCTCGCCACCCAGCTTTCCAGCGCCGGATCATGCGTTTCATCCAGCTGCCACCAGCTCACCGCTAATCGTCCACGGGCGCTGGCAACTGCGCCTTGGGAAAGCCATGCCAGCAGCTATCGTAATCGGGTTGGAGCAGCGGCGTTGCCATGGCCCACCGTGCAGGGCGCAAGACATGGCGGCTTTCGAACATGAACGCCATGCTCCCTGCGATCTTTTGGGGATGCAACTCCGCAGACACCGCCGCAGCATAGCTTTGCAGGTCCGGACCGTGCCCCGCCATGCAATTGTGCAGACTGGCGCCGCCCGGCACAAAGCCGCCGGCCTTGGCCCCAATTTTGGCATCGTACTCGCCCGCAATCAGCCCCATGAACTCACTCATGACATTGCGGTGGAACCACGGTGGCCGAAATGTATCCTCGGCCACCATCCAGCGCGGCGGGAAGATAACGAAGTCGATGCTGGCCGTCCCCGGCGTATCGCCCGGCGACGTCAGCACGGTAAAGATCGACGGGTCCGGATGATCGAAGCTGACGGTGTTGATCGCGTTGAAGCGGGTGAGATCATAGCGCATCGGCGCCAGGTTGCCGTGCCAGGCGACGACATTGAATGGGCTGTGATCAAGGGTCGTCGTCCATAGCGCGCCCATGAATTTCTGGACGATCTCGGTCGGGCACTCGATATCCTCAAAGGCGGCGACCGGCGCCTCGAAATCGCGCGAATTGGCCAGCCCGTTCGCGCCGATCGGGCCAAGATCGGGCAGGCGGAACGGCGCGCCATAATTTTCGCAGACATAGCCGCGCGCGTCAGCGTCGATCAATTCGACCCGAAAGCGCAAACCGCGCGGGATCGTGGCGATCTGCAAGGGCGCGATTGCGAGCACACCCATTTCGGTCACGATGCGCAGCGCGCCCATCTGCGGAACGATGAGCAATTCGCCATCGGCGCTGAAAAAAGCGCGGGTTTCCATCGACCGGTTCGCCGCATAGAGATGGATGCCGCAGCCGGTTTGCATCGCGACATCGCCGTTGCCCACATAGGTGACGAGGCCATCGATGAAATCCACCGGCTGCTCGGGCATGAACAGCGCATCCCAGCGCAACCGGTTGGGCGACGGCGGCACTTCGTCGAAGGGCCCTGAACGGATCAGCGTCGGCTTCCCATAGCGCTGGAAAGCCGGATGTGCTGCACTTGGCCGCATACGGTAGAGCCAGCTGCGCCGGTTCTCGTGGCGCGGCGCGGTGAAGGCCGTGCCCGAGAGTTGCTCGGCATAGAGGCCAAAGGGCACATGCTGCGGCGAGTTGCGACCGATCGGCAGCGCGCCCGGCACGGCTTCGCTGACGTGGTGATTGCCAAATCCGGGCAAATAACTTTGGTCCCCGGCCAACCTCAGCCCCCCACGGTAACGACGCCGCGCCGGATCTGATCGAGTTCGATGCTTTCGAACAGCGCCTGGAAATTGCCGTTGCCGAAGCCTTCGTTGCCCTTGCGCTGGATGATTTCGAAAAAGATCGGCCCGAACATCGGTTCGGTGAAAATCTGCAACAGCAAGCCTTCGTGGCGCTCGATGCTGCCATCTATCAGGATACGGTTGCGGCGCAGCCGTTCCAGATCCTCGCCGTGGCCGGGGACGCGCCTATCGACGAGTTCGTAATAGGTCTCGGTGGTATCCTGCAACTGCACGCCCCGCGCCCGAAGCTGTTCGACGGTGGCAAAAATATCGGTGGCGGTGAGCGCCAGATGCTGAATACCTTCGCCATTGTATTCACGCAAAAATTCCTCGATCTGGCTGTGGTCGTCCTTGCTCTCGTTCAGCGGGATGCGGATCGCCCGGTCGGGCGCGATCATCGCCTGGCTGATCAGCCCCGTGGCCTGCCCTGCAATATCGAAATACTTCTGCTCGGCAAAGTTGAACAGCGTGCGATAGAATTCGCTCCACACCCGCATCTGGCCTCGCCGGACGTTGTGCGTCAGGTGGTCGAGCGACACCAGCCCAACGCTGTTGGCCTGCTCTGCTTTGTGCCATCCGGGAAACTCGGCCCAGTCGCGATAGAGGTCCTCGCCGTCCTTGACGAAGTACAGATAGGAGCCGCCGATGCCCTGGATGACGGTGTCGTCCTCCTGCGTCGGCTTGGCGCCGTTGGCAATCGCCCATGCCATCGCTGCGGCGGGATCGGCGACGCGGAAGGCCATCGCGCTGGCCGATGCGCCGTGTTCCCCCCGGAACGCACTCACCCGCCCGGCGTCGTCGCGGTTGAGCATCAGATTGATCCGGCCCTGCTTGTAGCGGGTGATGTTCTTGCGCGGGTGGCGATGCGTCGGGGTGAAGCCCAATTGCTCGAACTGCGCAGCCATCGCCCCCGGATCGGGCGAGGTGAATTCGACGAACTCGAAGCCGTTGAGCCCGAGTGGATTTTGCGGGTCGGTGGACATGGCTGGCTCCGTCAAATTCTGGTTTCCAGGCGACTGCGGGCATAGGCATGGGTGCCACGGTGAATGACGTGATCGGTCGGCAGGATTGCGTCGATGGCGATATCGGGCTGATCGCGCAATTCGGCGTAAAGCGGGGCAAAATCGGTATCGCTGGTTTGCCGCAGCAGGTCCGCGAAGCTGTCGATGACAAAGTAGCTCTGCTGATAATCATCGATGCGATAGTCTGTTCGCATCAGTCGCCGCAGGTCAAAGCCCAGCCGATTCGGCGAAGGATTGTCGAGCGCAAAACTCGATTCCCCGTAGGACGAAACGATCCCGGCGCCATAAAGCCGGGTTTCTCCGCGCTCACGGACCAAGCCGAATTCGACGGTGTACCAGTACAGACGCGCAAGCCGATTGATGGCGCAAAGGCTTTCAGCGCGCAATCCGCCCTCGCCGTAAGCCTGCATGTAATCGGCGTAGACCGGATTGGCGAGCAATGGGACATGGCCGAAGATGTCATGGAAGACATCGGGTTCCTGCAGGTAATCGAGCTGTCCGGGCGTTCGGATGAAGCGCCCGGCGACGAAGCGACGGTTGGCGAGATGCTCGAAGAACACGGCATCGGGCACCAGTCCGGGGACGGCAACCACCTGCCAGCCAGTTGCCTTCATCAGCCGTTCGGACAACGCGGCAAAGTCAGGAATGCCTGGGCCCGCCATGCGCAGGATGTCCAGCCCGGCGATAAACGCTTCGGTCGCTCGTCCCGGCAGCATCTTCGCCTGGCGTTGAAACAATGTGTCCCACAGGGCATGTTCGCCCCGCGTATAACGCTCCCATCCCTGCGGAATGGTCCAGTCTTCCGCCGCGTCGACGGGACGTTCAAGACGGGTTCGAGCCATGCTGCATAATGTCATGGCCAGTGCAAAAGTTCCTTTCAATCTTTGCTGAATTTGCTAAAAAATAGAACAGATTGTTTCAATAAACGGCGTTTAATGAACGATATGATCGAGCTTGATGCCGTCGATCGGCGCATCCTACGTGAGCTTCAGAACAACGCGCTGCTCACCAACGCGGAACTGGCCGAGCGCGTCGCCAGCTCCGCCGCGTCCTGCTGGCGCCGCGTCCGAAGCCTGGAAGCTGCGGGCGTGCTGGGGCCGGCGGTCCGCCTGCTCAATCCCGCAGCGCTCGATCGCAACGTCAATGTCTTATGCAACATCCGGATACGCAGCCACATGGGCGCAGCGCGCAGCGCGTTCGAGGACTTCGTGCGTCAGCGGCCAGAGATCATCGAATGTTATTCGATGTCAGGCGAATGGGACTATCTGCTGCGCATCGTCGTTTCCGACGTCGCAGACTACGAGCGCTTCCTGATGCGCACGCTGCTTGAACATCCTTCGGTCGGCGCGGCCTCGTCCCATTTTGCACTGTCCCAGACGAAATATACGACGGCATTGCCGTTGTAGCTTTGTAGAAGATCAATGCTGCCGTCGCGGCACAGGATGTTGATATAAAGACGCTACACCCCAGGCTCGGCAAGCTGACGCTGGCGAATGATTTTTGTCAGGGGCGCGTGGCGCGATAAAGCCAATGCTGGGCGCCCGTGACGCTCGATGGCATATGAGCAAGTCTGTCTGCGCGCCTGCGGCGCAGTCGCCGCCCGGTCATTATCTGAGCTTTGATTACACAAGAAAGCCACATCAGAGCAGCGCCGCGAAGTTTGAACGTCGCCCGCAAGACCTTGGCGCCGCTACCGGCCGAGGCGACTGCGCCGACCTTGCGAAAACTGCAAGTCCAGCCAATTCCGGGGTGCCGGGGCCGCCGGCCCCAGCGTAACTTTCCCGTTCGGCTCCGTCATCCCTTCTTCAAATGCCGCCTTCCCAGCAATTCCGCGATCTGCACCGCGTTCAGCGCCGCGCCCTTGCGCAGATTGTCCGACACGCACCACAGGACCAGGCCGTTATCCACCGTAGGGTCTTCGCGGACACGGCTGACGTAAGTGGCGCTTTCTCCGGCGCATTCGATGGGGGTGGCGTAACCGCCGTCCTCGCGCTTGTCGATCAGCATGATGCCGGGCGATTCACGCAGGATATCCTGGGCTTCCTGCGCCGAAATCTCGTTTTCGAATTCGATGCTGACGGCTTCGGAATGGCCGATGAACACCGGCACACGGACGCAGGTCGCGCTGAGTTTAATCTTCGGATCGAGGATCTTCTTGGTTTCGACCACCATCTTCCATTCTTCCTTGGTGTAGCCGTCGTCGAGGAAGACATCGATGTGGGGGATGACGTTGAAGGCGATCTGTTTGGGGAACACGGTCGGCGGGTTCATTTCGCCGATCGGCATGAACACGCTGCGCGTCTGTTCGAACAGCTCGTCCATGCCCGCCTTGCCGGCGCCGCTGGTCGACTGATAGGTCGAGACGACGACACGCGTGATCTTGGCCGCGTCGTGCAGCGGCTTCAGCACCACCACCAGCTGCGCGGTCGAGCAGTTGGGATTGGCGATGATGTTCTTGCGCTTGTAACCGTCGATCGCGTCCGGGTTCACCTCGGGCACGATCAGCGGCACGTCGGGGTCCATGCGGTAATGCGACGAATTGTCGATCACCACGCAGCCCTGGCTGGCGGCCTTGGGGGCGAAGGTCTTGGCGGCGGCGGAGCCAGCGGCAAACAGCGCGATATCCCAGCCGGTGAAATCGAAATGCTCGATGTTTTTCACCTTGAGGATGCGGCCAGTGTCGCCAAACTCGATCTCCGTGCCGGTCGAGCGCGGCGATGCCACCGCCGCGATCTCGTCGCAGGGAAATTCACGCTCAGCCAGGATGTTGAGCATTTCGCGGCCGACATTCCCGGTCGCGCCGACCACCACCACCCGATAACCCATTTTTCTTCTCCATTGGCGCAGGCCAAAACCTGAGCGCCGTCGTTAGCGCGCCGGAAGTCAGGCGCAAGTTTGAATTAGGCCGGCGGCGTCACCCCGTGGCGGCGCAGGAAGGCGAACATCGTCTGCCACAGATGCGGCCCGATTTTCGGCCCGGTGATATTGTGCGTGTATCCGGGGTAGAGCATCATCTCGAACGGCACCGCATTTGCCTGCAGCCGCGCGATCAGCTCGGAGCTGTTATCAAACACCACGTTATCGTCGGACATGCCGTGGATCAGCAGCAGTGGATCGCTGATCCGGGTGGCCGCTGCCAGTGCATCCGAAGTTGCATAAACCAGGCCGAAGTCGCGCGGATCGCCCAGATAACGCTCGGTGTAATGGGTATCGTACAATTCCCATTTGGTCACCGGGGCGACGGCAATCGCGGCGGCAAAGACGCCCGGCCGCGCTGCCAGCAATTTCAACGTCATATAGCCGCCATAGGACCAGCCAAAGGTGGCGATCTTGCCCGGATCGACAAAGGCCAGTGTCTTCAGATACGTCGCCCCGGCCAGTTGGTCCGCCACCTCGACTGAGCCCATCGCATGCCACAACTGGCTTTCGAAGACGACGCCGCGATTGGCGCTGCCGCGATTGTCGATCTCGAACCAGATGAAGTCTTGCGCGACGATCGCCTGCGCCAGCGCCCCGGTCCAGCCACGCGTGACGGTTTGCAGGTGCGGCCCGCCATAATGCGAAAAGAACACCGGATAATGCTTGCCCGGCTGCATGACCGGGGTGATCATCCGCCAATGCAGCAGCGAGCCATCGGCTGCCGTGATCGTGCCGAATTCCGGCGCGCGGTGCCCAGCAAGGTACGGCGCGTAGGGATGCGGTCCCTCAACCCGGTTTTCCTCGACCCACGCCAGCCGCTTGCCGGTGTTGTCGGCAATATAGGTCTGCGGCGGTTGCGCCTGCGCCGAGCGGCTGACCACCAGCGTTTGCCCGGTTTTATCCATAGTCGCGTCGTTGACCCAACCCGGTTCCGTGATGCGGGTGACCCGGTCGGGATGGGCAAGATCAAGCGCATAGACTTGCGGGGCAAGCACGTCGTCCCTGGTCGCGGCAAAGAATACCCGGCCATCCGCTTCATCGACGCCAACCAGCGACGTCACCACCCACGCGCCACGTGTCAACTGCTGCCACTGGCCACCGGCAAAATGATAGAGATGACCAAAACCATCGCGCTCGGACCACCAGATCAGGCTGCCGTCTTTCAAAAAGCGGTAATTGTCGGTGAGGTTGATCCAGCTTTTGAGCGCCGCCGCTTCGCTGAACAGCACCCGCGCCGAGCCTGTCGCCGGATCGACCGCCAGCATGTCGAGCCGCGTCTGCGCGCGATTTTCGCGCTGGACATACAGCGTCTTGCCATCCTTCGCCCAATCGACGCGGGCAAGGTAGATGTCCTTTTCCGCACCCAGGTCGACCTGGACGCGGGCGCTGCCATCGGGTCGCATCACCCACAGGCTGACTTCGACATTGGCCGTGCCCGCCGCCGGATAGCGCTGCTGAAAGGTGGTCGTCCCGCTGGCGCCGATCGCGGCGCGCGTCACGACCGCAACCTTGGCCTCATCGAAGCGCTCGATCGCGATGCGGCTGTCATCGGGCGCCCACCATGCCCCGTCGAAGCGCAACATTTCCTCTTGCGCGACGAATTCGGCCTCGCCCCAATGGACGGTTTCGCTGGTTTCGGCAGGCGTGATGGCATGGGGACTGCCGCCCGCCAGCGCCGCCACCCACAGCCGCCGATCACGCACAAAGGACAAGTAACGCCCCTTTTCGCTGAGCCGTGCGTTCAGCGGATTGGCACCGACGCCCGCGACATGCGTAGCCGACCCGTCTAGTCCGGCCAGATAAAGTTCGCCATCGAGCGGTACCAGCAGCGCCTTGCCGTCCGCGCTCCAGTCATAGCTGACGATGCCCTTGAGATCGCCAATCCGCAGCCGCTCGCGCTGCATCTTCTCCGCCTCGGACAGCGCCTGGCCCGACGATAGCTTCAGCGAATCGACCAGCATCCGCCACTGCCCGGAACCGCGTTCATAGCCCCACAAGTCATAGCGCTCGCGATCTTCGGTACGGCCCCGCAGCAATGTCAGCCAGCGACCATCGGGCGACAGCTTGACCCCGCGCGGTGCCGGACCGTTGAGGCCAGGGCTGGCAAAGACGCGCTCGACGGTAAGCTGCGGACTTGTCACCGCCGCGTCTCCGGCCAGCGCCGGTAGGCCAAAGCCGCACGCACAGGCGACGGCGAGCAGGCATTTTCCGAGGATGGGCATGACACGGTCATAGTTTCCAATGAAATTTTCAGGAAACAGGTACGAGGGGTAATCCCCTCGTGCTCCCCGTCATGCCCTCGTTGCGCATCGTCTCGGCGCCCACCGCGCAGCGGCTACAAAAGCCTGCGGCGCTGCAAGATAGAGCCAGATCGAACCGACACGCGACAATGACAATGGCGGGGTCTGGGGCAATGGCCCCGGTAAACCTTGCTATAAAAAAACGCCCCGGCACTGCTGCCAGGACGCCTTTTCACGAATTGAGTCTCGTGGAAGCGTTCAGCCGCCCTGGTTGGTGCGCGGATCGCGACGCTCGGCAATACGGGCGCGTTTGCCGGTACGACCGCGCAGATAATAAAGCTTCGCACGCCGCACGACACCGCGACGAACCACGACGATGCTGTCGATGTTGGGCGAATAGAGCGGGAATACGCGCTCCACGCCTTCGCCAAAGCTCATCTTGCGGACGGTGAAGTTCGAGCCGAAACCCTTGTTCGAACGTGCGATGCACACGCCTTCATAGGCCTGGACGCGGCTCCGTTCGCCTTCGACCACTTTCACGCCGACGCGCAACGTGTCGCCCGGACGGAACTCCGGAATATCACCGGTGGACTTGGCAATCGCCTTGGCGATTTCCTCGGCTTCAATCTGTTGAATCAGGTTCATGGACCCGGTTCCTTCTGTTTTTGCCGCGCGCCAGAGGCAGGCTGGCCCCGAGCACCGACATGGCGCTCCCAAAGGTCCGGCCTGCGTAACCGTGTGTGATCTTCGGCCATCGACTTACGCCAGGCCGCGATCTTCGCGTGATCCCCCGATCGCAGCACCTCAGGGATCTCGCGCCCTTCCCACAGAATGGGCCGGGTATATTGAGGGTACTCGAGCAGATCGTTGTCAAACGACTCCTCCACCCCGCTCCAGGCTGCGCCCATTACGCCGGGCAGCAGCCGAATGCAAGCATCGAGCACCATCAGCGCCGCCGGCTCACCCCCGGACAGGACGATGTCGCCGACCGACACCTCTTCGATGGCGCGCGCAGCAAAAATCCGCTCGTCGAAACCCTCGAAACGCCCGCACAGGATGATGACCCCCGGCCCTGCCGCCAGTTCACGGATACGGGCCTGGGAAATGGGCCGTCCACGCGGCGTCATCGCCAGGACGGGACATTGCGGCCAAGTGGCGCGGGCATGATCCACCGCCGATGCCACCACATCGGCGCGCAACACCATCCCGGCACCGCCGCCTGCAGGCGTATCATCGACGCTGCGATGGCGGTCTGTGGCAAAATCCCGAATTTGCACGCAATCGAGCGACCATATCCCGTCCGCCAGCGCACGACCGGCCAGGCTGGTCCCCAGCGGACCAGGGAACATTTCGGGGTAAAGCGTCAGGAGGGCAGCGGCAAAGGTCATTCAAAAATGCCTGCCCGTAAACGATCGAAATGGCACCAGACATCTGGCGGGCAAAGAGTTGTGATTGTGGCCAGAACCGTCATGCTGCCGAGCCTCTGAATGGCTGCTGCCCACCGCCAGTTCGCCAACACTGATCGCAGAGACCCACCGCTTGCCGAAATGCGCATCCATCCGCGATCCCAGGCACCTTGGCCATCGCAACGTCCGGACATACGCTGTGCAAACGCTATTCCACAAAGCTTGCGGCAATCACCAGCCGCACCGTATCCCATTCGGGCACGGCTTCGACCCGCATCGGCACCATGAACCGCTTGCCATCGGGCTGCTCGATTTCCAGCACATCGCCCGCGCCGTAATTCTCGACCGCGACACACACCCCCAGCGCCCGGCCGTCGCTGGCAACCGCAGGCAACCCGATCAGATCGGCATAATAGTATTCGCCCTCGGCCAGCGGCGGCAGCGCGCTGCGCGGCACGGTCAGCGCCGTACCGCGCAAGG
>JAYUBN010000205.1:0-9722 GCA_043740855.1 Sphingomonadales bacterium
CCCGCGCCGGTGTCGCCGAACTGTTCGTTGGGGTGAAAGCGGTTGATCACTCGCGCCGGCTCGCCCAGGTCCATCACCACTGCCTGCTCGGTTTCGGGCACTACCACCACGCTGGACAACAGCGCGATTCCCAGCGCGACCAGCGCAATCAAGATCAGGCGGTACTCGTGCCAGACCCGGTTCATCATCGGATATTGCATCACTGGCCTCCCGTAACTGTCGTGTTGCCGGAGGCGGCATTGTCAGCCGCGCGTTCCGCCTTGCGGCGTACTTCAGGCAGCGGCAGATAGGAGGTAGTATTGCCTTCCGTGATCACCTTGTCATTGCCTGCCAGGACCTTCTCCATTGTTTCATAATACATCCGGCGCCGGGTGACTTCCGGGGCGAGCTTGTACTGGGCATAGACCTTGTCGAAGGCGGCGGCATCGCCCTGCGCGCGCGCAATCACCTGCTGGGCAAAGGCTTGCGCGTTGGACATGTCTTTCTGCGCTTCCTGTCGCGCGACCGTGACTTGCTGGAACGCGCCGACGACCTTTGCGGGCGGATCGGCCTTCTTGATGTCGACCCCCTGGATCAGCACGCCCGAACGATAGGCATCAAGCACCGTTTGCATGCGCTGGCGCACCGCCTGCTCGATATCGGCACGGCCGGCGCCGCCCATCACATCGTTAAGCTTCACCTCGGCAACAGAGGCGCGCATCGCCGCTTCCGCGACTTCGCGTACCGTTGCGTCGGGGTCTTTCAGTTGCAAATCGTAGAGTTTCAGGTTCTTGACGTTCCAGCGTACCAGATAACTGAGATCAACCAGATTCTGGTCGCCCGTGACCATCAGCTTTTCGCCATCGCCTTCGGGGATCGAATCGCGGCGGATCGAGGTGACATCGGTGATATCGACCTCTTGGATCGGCCACGGCAGCGTAAACGAGACGCCCGAGTCGATGGTGCGCGAATATTTGCCAAAAGTCGTGACGACGCCCTGCTGGGTCGAGCCGAGCTGATGCGTGGTCGAAGCCAGCAACGCCACCACCAGAATGCCGCCAATGATCTGCGGCAACCATGCCTGAAGGTCAGCGGGCACGGGCAGACGCGGAATACCACCCCCGCCTCCGCCGCCGCCACTGCCGCCGCCCTTGCCGCGAGAACGAAAAATATCCTCAATGCTGGCCGAACGACGCGGCGGCGTCTCGGCCTTGGGCTGCCAGGGATTGCGCGGGCCCGGAGAAGCTGGGGGTGGCGAAGGAACATCACTGACAGGCGATCCGTCCGCTTCATCGGCGAATGAACCTGCGCCACCGGCCGTCGCGTCACGCCCGCCCGAATCCGGTTCGCCAGCCTCCGGCTTACTGCTGTCCCCGTCGCCCCATGGGCTGCGATGCCCGGTCATGGCAAAATGTCTGCGTGCAATCGCGTCGCTTATCAACTTCATGGATAACGTTATAGGAGCGGGCTGCGTGTAAAAACAGTGTCTGTCGTGCGATTTTCCCTGCTAGGGGCGTCGAGGGGCCTGATCGGTGGAGTATTTTTGTGGCAAGCACCATTGCAGGTGACAATTCGGCCGATGCAGTCACAGCCATGACCGCGTTATTGCCGCCGTCGGCGCGCCCGCGGGTGCTGTCGCTGAAACTGGCCGAGGGCCTGGTGACGCTGATCCTTGACGGCGGCGGTCTCGATGCGATCGAGCGCGAACGGCTCGAAACTGCGTCCAGCGATGCGTTGCGCGCGGCGCCGGGCGTCAGCGACGTGCGCGTCGGGGTGATGGCCGATAAATCAGCGCCTGCCGGAACGCCGCGCATCATCGCGGTGGGCTCGGGCAAGGGCGGCGTCGGCAAATCGACGCTGTCCGCCAATCTCGCCGTGGCGCTGGCGCGGCTGGGGCGGAAAGTAGGCCTTGTCGATGCCGATATCTACGGCCCTTCGCAGCCGCGCCTGTTGGCCACCGAAGGCATACGTCCCGAGGCGCACGACAGTAAGATGTATCCGGTTCGCAGCCCGTGGGGGATCGGCATGCTGTCAATGGGCCAGCTGATCGAGCCGGGCAAGGCAATAGCCTGGCGCGGACCGATGGCAGGCAAGGCGCTGTCGCAGTTGATCGACGCGCACTGGGGTGACACCGAGCTGCTGGTGGTCGATTTGCCCCCCGGCACCGGCGATATCCAGTTGACCATGTTGCAGCGATTTCGGCCCGTAGGCGCGGTCATCGTGTCCACCCCGCAGGATCTGGCGCTGATGGACGCGACCCGCGCGATGCAGCTGTTCGAAACCGCAGGAGTACCGGTGATCGGCCTTGTCGAAAACATGGCAGGCTATGCCTGTCCGCATTGCGGCGAAGCGTCGGACCCGTTCGGTTCGGGCGGCGTGGAGGCCGTTGCCGCCTCGCTGGGCCATGCTTTTCTGGGCCGCGTACCGCTTGATCTGGCGATCCTGCGCGACAGCGACGCCGGCCATCCCCCGGCAGCAGGCGACGGTCCGCATGGCGCGGCCTTCGCCGCAATTGCGCGCCGCGTAAATATTTGGCTGGATAACCAGTCGTGATTGGCGTGGAGCCAAATTTCGTTCATCCGGAAGTGCGCATTGGCAGTGTCGGTGTACTGCTGGTCAACCTCGGCACACCCGACGCGCCCACCCCCGCCGCAGTGCGGCGCTATCTGGCGGAATTCCTGTCCGACCGCCGCGTCGTCGAAATCCCCCGGCTGGCATGGCTCCCGATCTTGCACGGCATCATCCTGCGCACCCGGCCACGCAAATCCGCCCACGCCTACAGCCAGGTGTGGACGCCGGAAGGTTCGCCGCTTGCCGCGACCACCGCCGCACAGGCGCTGGCGCTGCAGGCGCGTCTGGGCGAAAAAGTGCAAGTCAGTTGGGCCATGCGCTATGGCCGGCCAACGCTCGCGGCCGAACTTGCCAAGCTTCAGGCCAGCGGTTGCGATCGCATCCTGCTGGCACCGCTGTATCCGCAATATTCGGCCGCAACCACGGCTACGGTCTTCGACGCCATGGGCGACGCCCTGAAAACCGTGCGCTGGCACCCGGCCATCCGCACTTTGCCGCCCTACTACGACGATCCGGCTTATATCAGTGCGCTGCACGGCGACATCGAACGGCAGCTGGCCGGGCTGGATTTCGTGCCCGAAGTATTGCTGCTCAGCTTCCACGGCATGCCCCAGCGCACACTGGAATTGGGCGATCCGTACCACTGCCACTGCCGCAAAAGTGCACGCCTGTTGGCCGAAGCCCTGGCGATCAGCCACCCCGGCCTGCGCGTCGAGACCAGCTTTCAATCGCGCTTTGGCCGGGCGAAGTGGCTGGAACCGGCGACCGACGTCATGTTGGCGGAGCTAGCCACACGCGGTACGAAACGCCTGGCCATCGCTGCGCCGGGCTTCTCCGCCGATTGCCTCGAAACCCGCGAGGAACTGGCGATCCGGGGCCGCGAACAATTCTTCGAGCCGGGCGGTCAACAGTTCGCCGTGCTCGATTGCCTCAACGATAGCGCGGCGGGAATGGCGATGCTGGAAGCGCTGGTTCGACGCGAACTGGCGGGCTGGGTAGGGTCAGGCGACGCGGCGCCGACTGCTTGAGCGTCCATGATCCCCGCCTGCCTGCAGGGGGGAATGGTACGAGCAATGGCATGCTTCAAAAATCGATCGCAATCCCGTTCTTTTCCCAATCCCCATACCGGGTCGGCGACAAGCCATCGGGATCGTCGGTCACGGGCGGAATGGCTGGTCGCGGGACTGGATCATTGCCCCAGTGCGCGGGCTTGGCGAAAAGTACGGGGCGCTGGGTAGCGCGCGAGGTTGGTGCTGTCATAGATATCAAAATGGGCTTGCTGGCGCGCAATTACAATCTGGACTAGGGCCACATCATGGATATTCCCGGATTGCCTGCCCGCCGCGCCGCGCTGCGCCTGCTCGATGCTGTGTTGCGGCGGGGCGAAACACTCGATGTGGCGCTACATGCCGCCACGCAGGGCATGGTGGGCAGCTCCGACCGGGCGCTGGCGCGGGCGCTGGCGGCAGAGGCATTGCGCTGGCTGGTCGATCTGGATGCGCTGATCGATAGCGCCACGGCGATGCCACTGGCCCACGATGCCAAACCGCGCAGTGTGCTGCGGCTGATGCTGGCGGGATGGCTGCGGCTGGAAACCCCGCCGCATGCCGTCATCGCAACGGGCCTGCCGTTGCTGACTGGCGGCCCACGTCGGCTGGCGCATGGTGTGTTTTCAACGCTGGTGAAACGCAACGTGACCATGCCCGTTGCGCCGACCTTGGCCGCTGGACCGGCCATGCGGTGGGGCGAGCGGAGGGCTGCGATTGCGGCCGCGCTCGCCGTGCCGCCGCCGCTCGATCTGTCGCTGCGCGACCCCGCCCAGACGGCGCGCTGGGCAGCGGAATTGGGCGGGCTGTCGTTGATGCCCGGCCACGTTCGTCTGCCGCGCGGCGAGGCGGTCGAACGGCTTGCAGGCTTTGCCGAAGGGGCGTGGTGGGTCCAGGATCTGGCCGCCAGCCTGCCGGCACGGCTGCTGGGGCCGGGTAACGGCCGGCGCGCGCTCGATCTTTGTGCTGCCCCGGGCGGCAAAACGCTGCAACTCGCCGCCGCCGGCTGGCACGTCACCGCGCTGGATTCGAGCCCGCGCCGACTGGAGCATCTGCACGCCAATCTGGCGCGTTGTGCGCTGGTCGCCGAAGTGGTCGTCGGCGATGTGCTGACCTGGGCGCCCGACGCGCCATACGATGCGATCCTGCTCGACGCGCCCTGCACCGCCACCGGCACCTGTCGGCGTCACCCTGATGTGCTCCACCGCATCGGTCCGCGACAGATCGCCGAGATGGTCGAATTGCAAGTCCGGTTGCTGGCGTGCGCGACGGGGTGGCTGGCCCCGGGTGGCCGGCTGGTTTACGCGGTCTGCTCGCTGGAGCCGGCCGAAGGCGAGGCTCGGGCCGCCAATGTCGCGCTTCCCCCTGATCCGATCCGTGCTGATGAACTCCCCGAAGGCCTGGCGCCCACAACCGAGGGCTGGCTGCGCACCGATCCCGGGATGCTGGCGGCGATGGGCGGGCTGGACGGCTTCTTCATGGCGCGGTGGCAGCAGCTGTAAAGTAATCCCGGCCCATGCAGCGTCGCGTCGCCTGCCCGTCAGGGTTGCCGCGCTGCAGTTTTTCGGCCACATCCAGCCCCCGATGTTTTCCCAAAGCCTACTTGCCATCATGCTCGCAGCCGCACGGCGTCCGCTCGTCATGTTGGCGCTCGCAACGACGCTGGTCATCGCGGCGCTGGCGTACACCGCGCACGCGTTTGATATTACAACCGACACCGGCGAGCTGATTTCGGCCCAGACCGACTGGCGGCGCAGCGAGGCGCGGGTGGAGCGGGCGTTTCCGCAATTGCAGGATGCGCTGACGGTGGTCGTCGACGGCGCCACGCCGGAACTGGCCGAAGATGCCGCGACGCGGCTGGCGGCCGCAATGGCCGCCGACACCCATCATTTCAAGCTGGTGCAGCGCCCGGACGGGGGCGAATTCTTCGCGCGCGCCGGGTTGCTGTTCGCGCCCCTGCCCGATGTCAAAGACACCGCCCAGCGCCTGATCGATGCCCAGCCGTTGCTGGGTGCGCTGGCGGCCGATCCGTCGCTGCGCGGTGTCGCGCAGGCGATCGACACCGCGGCAACCGGTGCGGTCAGCGCAAACGACACCGCGACCGCCCGACTGGAAAACCCGCTGCGGCAGTTGGCGCACAGCATTGATGCCCGGATGGCCGGGCAACCCGTGCATTTTTCGTGGCAGCGGCTGTTCAACACTGGCCATGGCGCGCTCAGCCTGCCCACGCGGCGTATCATTCTGGGGCAGGCGCGGCTCGATTACAGCGATCTCGAGCCCGGTTCAGCCGCCGTCGCTGCGCTGCGGGCGCAGGCCACCACGCTGCATCTGGACAGCGCCCATGGCGTGACCATCGGGATTACCGGCGAAGTGCCGCTGGCCGACGAGGAGTTCGGCTCGATCCGCGACAATATCGGCTTCGTCGGGCTGCTGATGGCGGCGGCGATCGTGGTGGTGCTGTGGTTTGCAACGCGTTCAGCGCGGATGGTGGCCGCGATCATGCTGACCATCGCTGCCGGACTGGCGATGACGCTGGCGGTGGGGCTGCTGGCAGAAGGGCGCCTCAACTTGATTTCGCTGGCGTTCATCCCGCTGTTCGTCGGGCTGGGAGTCGATTTCGGCATCCAGATCGCAGTGCGCTTCAACGAGGAACGGCGCGCCGGAGCGCAAGTCCTGCCCGCGCTGGATGCGACCGCGCTGGCCATCGGCGAGCCGTTGCTGATGGCGGCGGCGGCCATTTTTCTGGCGCTGGGCGCGTTCCTGCCCACCGCTTACATCGGCATTGCCGAGCTGGGCGTGATCGCGGGGCTGGGCATGATCATCGCCTTTATACTCAATATCACGCTGCTGCCGGCGCTGCTGGTGCTGTTGCGCCCGCCTGCCCCGACACAGGCAGTGGGCTGGGCTGGTGCTGCGCCGCTCGATCGCTGGCTGCAACGCCGTCGGCGGCTGGTGCTGGGCTGGTTTGCCGTGGCCATGGTGGTGTCGATCGCCGGGCTGCACTGGGTGCGTTTCGACTTCAATCCGCTGCACCTGCGCGACCCGCAGGCGCCAGCGATGCGGACGCTGGCCAGCCTGATGCGCGACCCTGATCGCACGCCCAATACCATCGCCATCCTTGCCCCTGACCTGCCCGCCGCTGACCGGCTGGCATCACGCCTGTCACGCTTGCCCGAAGTGGCGCAGGCAACCACGCTGTCCAGTTTCGTGGCCGCCGATCAGGACGCCAAGCTGGCGCTGATCCAGGATGCCGGCCTGTTGCTGGACACGACGATCAACCCGCTGGATTTATCGCCGCCCGGCGATGACGCGGCGACCCAGGCGGCGCTGACCAGGGCCGCTGTTGCATTACGCCAGTTGGCCGCATCCCGGCCCGGCGCGCTGGGCAACGCCGCCGGCCAGCTATCCGCCAGCTTCGCACATCTGGCCGCTGCCCCGGTCGCCCAACGCGATGACGTTCAGTCAATGTTGGTCGACCCGTTGATCGTCTGCCTCAACACGATCCGGGCGTCGCTACAGGCCAGCGCGGTCAGTCTTGCCAGCCTGCCGCCAGAACTTGCCGCCAATTGGGTGGCTCGCGACGGCAAGGCGCTGGTGCAAGTAACGCCCGCTGGAAACAGCCTGGACAACGCTGTCGTGGAACGTTTCACCGCCGCCGTGCGCGCCATCGCCCCCGATGCCAGCGGGCTGCCGGTGGCGACGCAAGAAGCGGCGCGCACCGTCGCCACCGCCTTTGTCACGGCGGCCTTGCTGGCGCTGCTGCTGGTCAGCCTGCTGTTGTACGCCGTGTTGCGGAGTGTGCGCGAAGTCGCGTTCACGCTGGCGCCGGTCGTCTTGTCGGGGTTTCTGACGCTGGGCAGTTGCGTGCTGGTGGGCCAGCCACTCAATTTTGCCAATATCATCGCCTTTCCGCTGCTGTTCGGGGTGGGGGTGGCGTTCCACATCTACTTTGTCATGGCATGGCGGCGCGGCGTCGCCAGTCTGCTGACGACCAGCCTGGCGCGCGCGGTGGTGTTCAGCGCGCTGGCGACGGGCAGCGCGTTTGGTGCGCTGTGGTTCTCGCACCATCCCGGCACCGCCAGCATGGGGCTGATCCTCATGATCTCGCTGATCTGGACACTGGTCTGCGCGTTGATCTTCGAGCCGGCCTTGCTGGGACCACCTGACACATTGCCCGCAACGGAGGGCCGATCATGACCACCGGCAAGGTTCTGCTCGCCTCGATCCACGACGTCGGACCGCGTTCCGAACGCGAGGTCGAAACGCTGGCCGCGTTGCTTGCAGGCATCTTGGGCGGGCCGAAGTTTGCCATGCTGGTGGTGCCCGATCACTGGGGCACCGCGCCACTGGCGCAGGCCCCGGCGTTTCAGCGGCGCTTGCGCGAATGGGCGGACGTCGGCGTCGAAATGTTCGTCCACGGCTGGTTCCACAAGGATCTGGCCCAGCACACCGGGATTGCCGCGCTCAAGGCACGGCATATGACCGCCAGCGAGGGAGAGTTCCTGGGCTTGTCGTGCGATGTCGCGGCGCAGCGCATGGCCGATGGCCGCAAGCTGATCGAAGATATCATCGGTCGCCCGGTCGCCGGCTTCATCGCCCCGGCGTGGCTTTATGGCCCCGGCGCGCGGCAAGCGCTGGCAGCCAGTGGCTTTGCGCTGGCCGAAGATCATTTCCGCGTCTGGCAACCAGCCAGCGGCACGGTGCTGGCCAGAGGCCCGGTGGTCACCTGGGCCAGCCGCAGCCGGAACCGCCAGCGCAGCTCGCTGACCTTTGCCCGACTGGCGCAAACCGGGCTGCGACCGCTGAAGATCGCACGCATCGCGGTGCATCCCGGCGACACCGGCGTACCGGCGCTGCTGCGCTCGATCGCCACCACCTGCACCGCTTTTGCCCGCGACCGGCATATTGGCCGCTATGCCAATCTGATCGACCCGTCCCCGACCGATCAGGGCGTCATCAGTCCGTAACCGGGGTGTATTTTTAGTGAGACAAATTATTGATGCTTAGCTATTATTAGCGATACCAGGCGCAGTTTTTCGCGCTTTTTGAGCATGTAAGCCGGTCCGTTGCAAAATTCCGAAAATGGTGACAAAGGCGCTGTGCGAAGCCCGGCCAAGAGCGGCGACGAGGACGCGGCCGGAGACCGCCCTGATTTGCAGTCTTTGAAATCAGGGCGCGCGGCAAAAGGGTCGTTACGGATGTTTCAGAACAGCCTCGTGACCGGCGATCCAACCCCGGATATCAAGATCAATCTGGCAGCACTCGACAAGCCGGGCCGGTCGCGCGCCGCGGGCCTGTTCAGTGCGGCGGTGTCGGTTGCGTTGCTGGTGATGGTGACGCTGCAATTTCGCGACCTCGCCTTTTCGCGTATCCTCCACATGATCCCGCGATCGCCCGCGTTCTGGACAGCGTTCGCCACGTATTATCTTGCCCCGCCGGCCACCGAATGGGTGATTTATCGCAAGCTGTGGGGCTTGCCATTCTCAGGGTTGGCGGCGCTGCTGCGCAAGATGGTGAGCAATGAGTTGCTGCTCGGTTATCTTGGCGAAGTGCAATTCTACGCCTGGGCGCGCAGCCGGCTCAACATGGCCACCGCGCCGTTCGGCGCGATCAAGGACGTCACCATCCTGTCTGCGCTGACCGGCAATCTGGCGACGCTGGCAATGCTGGCCGTGGCGTGGCCGCTGATTTCGACCAGTTCGCTCGGCATCGAAACCCGCACCTCCTTCCTGTCGCTGGGGGTGGTGCTGTTGACCTCGTTCCTGATCTTTTTGTTCCGCCAGCGGCTGTTCAGCCTGCCGCGGCGGACGCTGTGGTTCATCACCGCGCTGCATGTCCTGCGCATCGGCGCGATCGTCGGACTGGCGGCGTTGATGTGGCATCTGGTGCTGCCCGATGTCTATTACAGTCTGTGGCTGGTGCTGGCGACGCTGCGCATGCTGGTGTCGCGCCTGCCGCTGATCCCCAACAAGGATGTCGTATTTGCCGGGCTTGCGGTGTTCCTGCTGGGCCACGAGCATGAAATTGGCGACCTGATGACGATGATGGCGGGGCTGCTGCTGGTCACTCATCTGGTGGTCGGCACGGTGTTCGGTGCGGCGGAATTGCTCTCGGCGCGAAAAGGAT
>JAYUBN010000206.1:0-2989 GCA_043740855.1 Sphingomonadales bacterium
GTCGTTGACGGCGACACTCTGCGATGTGGGACGGTGCGGTTCCGTCTGCTCGGGATCGATGCACCCGAACTGCCCGGTCATTGCGCCGCCTATCGGCCAGTGCGCGTCAGGTGACGCCTTCGCCTCCAAAGGCAGCCTGATCGACGCTCTGCGCAATGGTCGCGTTACCTACAGTATCGTGACGACCGATCGCTTCGGGCGCTACGTCGTCGAAGCATGGGCTGGTCACGTGAACTTGTCATGCTGGCAGCTGGAGCGGGGGCAGGCAATCTACAAGCCGCGCTGGGATAATGGCGGATTATAACAAGTCTCGGGGGTCATGGCGTCGGCATCCTGCGCATGGTGGCGCGGCTGTCAACGGCGGTCGGGCGGTCAGTTTACGATAGCCCATCGCGCGCGTAAGCGCGGTCTGTAGGCCGCCTTGCGCTTGATGGCGTGGCCGCGATGATAGCTGCCTTTTGGTTAGGGCGGTGCGTGTTGGGACAGGTCATTGAAGCGTCAGCGGGAGATACGACCGGTCATATGACTGGTCGTATGAGTAGTCGGATCACGGTGATCGATCGGGTATCGGGCCGCCGCTATTGGACGGTCGAGCAGAAGATGGCGATGTTGCGCGACGCATTCGGCTCCGGCGGCTGCGTTCGCACGGCGATGGATCGGCACGAGGTGACGAGCGGCCAGCTTTACTCATGGCGCCGGCAAGCCATGTCGGGTGAGTTGAGTGGTAAGCCGATCTCTGCACCGACGGTGCCGGTGTTCGCCGAAGTCCGGATTGCCGGGCCTGGACCGGCTGTCCCGGCTTTGCCGCCGCCCCTGGCTGCCTCGAGCGGGCCGGTGGAACCGGTGGGGCGGATCGGGATTGAGCTCCGCTCGGGCATCCGGCTGACCGTCGATTCAGGCGTCGATGCCGATGCCCTGAGGCGGGTATTGTCGGTCATCGGCCAATGATCGCCCCCATGGACTCATTGCCATTTCCGGCGTGGACCGGGACCGGCCCCGTCAAGGTGTGGCTGGCGTGCGGGGCGACCGATATGAGGAAGGGCTTTGATGGTCTGGCGGTGCTGGTTCAGCAGGCGTTGGAGCAAAGTCCCCATTCGGGTGCGCTGTTCGCCTTCCGGGGCAAGCGCGGCGATCTGGTCAAGCTGCTCTGGTATGATGGCCAAGGGATGTGCCTGTTTTCCAAGCGGATGGACCGCGGCCGGTTTGTCTGGCCGATGACCCGGACGGGCAGTGTCGCCCTCACTGCGGCGCAGCTTTCGATGCTGCTGGAAGGCATCGACTGGCGTCGCCCGGAACGCACTTGGGCGCCATCGCTGGCGGGGTAAAATCGCTCGCAATAATGGCTGATTTACGTTGTTTTTGTAGCATATTCCCGTCCGATCTGCTATCGGCTTAGCGTGTCGGACAGCCCCTCCACCAACAGCGACAAGGACGCCCGGATTGCCGCTTTGGAGGCGCTTTTGGCTGAACGCGATGTGGCGCTCGCCGAAGCAAAGGCGGAACTGCTCCACCGCGATCTGCTGATCGAGACGATGCGCGTGCAACTCGCGCGGTTGCGCCGGATGCAGTTCGGGGCGTCGTCAGAGAAGCTGAACGCAGAGATCGCCCAGCTTGAGCTGGCGCTCGAAGAACTTGAAGCCGCGGCCGCCCCAGTGGCGCAAGGCTCGCCAACCCCGAAGCCCGACCGGCCCGCGCCGGTTCGTGCGCTGCCCGAGCATCTTCCCCGTGAGGATGTTGTCGCCGAACCGCCCAGCGGAACATGCGCCTGCCCCGATTGCGGCGGCGCCTTGCGCAAGCTGGGCGATGACAGCGCCGAACAGCTTGATGTCGCCCCGGTTCAATGGCGGGTCGTGCGCACCATCCGCCCTAAATATAGCTGCCGCTCGTGCGAGAAGATTGTGCAGGCTCCGGCTCCCGTAAAGGCCATCGCACGCGGCAAGGCGACTTTCGCGACATTGGCTCACATCATCGTTTCCAAGTTCGATCATCATCTGCCGCTTTACCGGCAAGCTGAGATGATGGCAGCACAGGGCATCGACATTGATCGCTCGACGCTGGCCGGGTGGTCCGGACAGGCATCGGCATTGCTTGACCCCATCATCAGCCGCATCCGTGAGCAAGGGTTGCAGGCCTCCAAGATTCACTCCGATGATACACCGGTTCCGGTGCTTGATCCCGGTCGGGGTAAAACCGCAACCGGCAGGCTGTGGACTTACGTGGTTGATGATCGGGCATCTGGGTCCGTCACACCGCCGCTGGCCTGGTATCGCTTCACGCCCGATCGCACCGGCGCGCACCCGCAAAGGGAGTTGGCCGGGTTTACCGGCCATCTTCAGGCCGACGCCTATGCCGGATATGACAAGCTCTACCAGAGCGGTCGCGTCACCGAAGTCGCCTGCTGGGCGCATTTCCGCCGCAAGATATTCGACATTCATAAGCCCAGGCCGACCACGCTGACCACCGATATCCTCGCGCGGATCGCGACGCTCTATGTCATCGAAGCCGAGGTGCGCGGGCAGCCGCCGGATCAAAGACGTCGCGCCCGTCAGGAACGGACCAAGCCGTTGATCGCCCAGCTTCGCACGGTTCTCGATGACGCGCACCGTCGCCTCTCGCCCAAGTCGGTGATGGCGGTCGCTATTGCTTATGGCACCAAGCGGTGGACAGCGCTCACCCGCTTCATTGGCGATGGCCACCTGGAGATCGACAACAATATCGCCGAACGCTCGCTGCGCAGCATCGCCATAGGGCGCAAAAACTGGCTGTTCGCCGGGTCAAAGGTCGGCGGTGAACGCGCCGCCGCCATCTATACCGTCATCGAAACCTGCAAAATGAACCGCGTCGAACCGCAAGCATACATCGCCGACGTCATCGCCAAGATTGCTGCCGACTGGCCAGCGGCCCGATGGGATGAACTCATGCCGTGGAACTGGCAACCGCCCCAACCCGCAAAACTCGCCGCATAACCTGCGGTCGCCAGACCACGCTT
>JAYUBN010000207.1:0-2988 GCA_043740855.1 Sphingomonadales bacterium
TCGAGCGACAAATTGATCCCCGGCGCGATGATGCCACCCTTATAGGCGCCGTTAAAATCGATTACGTCAAGCGTAGTCGCGGTGCCAAAATCGATGATGATCAAATCGCCAGCGTATTTGGCATGAGCGGCAATGGCATTCACCGCCCGATCAGACCCGAGCGAGCTGGGCTGGTCGACATCAATATCGAATCCATAGGTTACGGGCGGGGTACCGGCAACCAATGGCTCGACCCCAAAATAATTTCGGCTCAGAATTTCGATGTTGTGCAGCGCGCGGGGCACCACCGTGGAAACGATGATGCGTGCGATGTCCTGGCGCGCGACCTCGCGAATCGACAGCAATTGCATCAGCCACACCGCATATTCATCGGCGGTGCGGCGTGGGTCGGTGGCAATCCGCCATCGCGCCTTGATCCGGCGTCCGTCAAACAGGGCAAAGACGACATTGGTGTTGCCGACATCGATGGCGAGCAGCATGGAGTTGATTCCGTTTTACGCCAGCAACACTTCACCGGCGTGGATGATGTGCGTCGTGCCGTCCGGCAGCGCCAAGCGCAAGGCCCCATCCTGCGCCAGCCCCGCAAAAGTGCCGGACAACATGCTGCCGCCGGGCTGGCTGACGCTAAGCGCGGTACCAGGGGGATGCGCGGCGGCCTGCCAGCGCGCGATCAGCGGGGCCAAGCCACAGCTGCGCCAGCGCAGCACTTCCTCGGCGAAATGGGCAGCCAACGTCCTGGCAAAGCTATCGCGATCGGGTGCCGGGCCATAGCGGGTCAGCGTCATGGTTTCGCGATCGGGCACTGGCGGCGCCTGCGCCAGATTGACGCCAATGCCCACCACGACACAGGCGCCGACGCGTTCCAGCAGGATTCCGGCCAGCTTGACCCCCGTCACCAGCACATCATTGGGCCATTTCAACATCGCCCGGGCCGGCGGCGGAATATGGCCCGACACTGCCGCATGCACCGCCAGCCCGGCCACCAGCGCCAATGTCGCCGGGGGCGGATCGTCTGCGGTGACACGCATGCTGGTCGAGCCCATGAAATTGCCGCTGCCGTCGCTCCAACAGCGACCGAGCCGTCCGCGCCCGGTGGTCTGACGGTCTGCAACCAGCCAGGTGCCGTCGCTGACAAGCTCACCGGTAGCCAGGCGCCCCACCAGATCGCTGTTGGTCGAACCGGTTTCGGCAATAAATTTAATCAAGCCCGGCGTCCGGATGAAGCGTGACGCAAAAATCAGCCAATCGTGAACAGCGCCGAAGCTGCGGCAAAACTTAGCCCCCCCAGCCATCTGGTGGCGAGATAGCCAAGTGGCGAGATGGCGACGGCGCAGATCGCCAGAATAGCGCTGTGGATCCAGTCGCTGGGTCCAACCACCTTCATCGCCGGCTCGTCGAAATACATAAGCTTGACGATCTTGAGATAGTAAAAGGCGCCGATTACGCTTGCTGCTATACCAATGGCGGCCAACGGTACCATGCCCGCGGAGACCGCAGCCTGGAACACTACGAACTTGCCCCAAAACCCGAATAGCGGCGGAATTCCGGCTAGCGCGAACATCACCATAGCCAGGCACAGCGCGAGCGATTTACGATGCCGCGACAGCCCGGCCAGGTCGGCGATGTCCTCCAGCGGCGCGCCGTCAGCGTCCTTGAGCATCAGCACCGCAACGAACCCGCCGATCGTCATCGGCATGTAGATCGCCATATAGACCAGCATCGCCGAAGCCCCGGCGGGGGTGGCCGTCGCCAGCCCGATCAGCATGAAGCCGACATTGTTTATCGACGAATAGGCCATCAGCCGCTTGATATTGGTTTGCCCGATCGCCCCCAGCGCGCCGACGATGATCGACGCCAACGAGACGAACACCACCACTTGCTGCCAGGCATGGACTTGCCCGCCGAACGCCGTCAGGGCCACGCGCATCGTCATCGCCAGCGCCGCCACCTTGGCCGAGGTAGCGAAGAACGTCGTGACCGGGGTAGGCGCGCCTTCGTAAACGTCGGGCGTCCACATATGGAATGGTACCGCGCTGATCTTGAACGCTAGCCCCGCCAGCATGAAAAGAATGCCGAACAGCGCGCCCGTCGCAATTCCACCATGCAAGGCCGAGCGGATGGCGAGGAAATCGACGGTGCCGGTGAAACCGTACACCAGGCTCATCCCGAACAGCAGGATACCGCTGGCGAGCGCGCCCAGAACGAAATATTTGAGGCCAGCTTCGGCCGAGCGATCGTCGCTGCGCAGAAAACTCGCCAGAACATAGGACGCCAGTGAATTGAGCTCCAGCCCGATGTAGAGCGTGATCAGATTGGTGGCCGACGCCATCAGCCCCATCCCCAACACCGCCAGCAACACCAGCAGCGGATATTCGGCGCGCATCGCGCTGGCTCGCACGGGAAACACGCTGGGGTGAGCGGGAAGCGCGCTGGCGCGTTCGAAAAACGCCGGGGCCACCAACAGCGATGCAATCGCCGCGACATAGACCAGCAGCTTGGCAAAGCTGGCGAAGGCATCGGCGCTGTATTGGCCATAGAAAGCCGAAACGCTCGGCCCCATTGCGCCTGCGCTCAACGCCGGAATGACCAGCAACGCCGCCCCGGTGATGGCGGCGACCGCCAGCCAGGTCATCGCCCGAGCCGATTTGTCGCCCATCCAGGCGATCACCAGCAGCATCACTAGCCCGGCAACGCTCAACAGATCTTCGGCTGCGGTCAGCCTCAGCGATATTGCCCAGCCCATCAGTGTGCCCCCGCCTGTGTAACAATCCCGACAGGGCGAGTCAGCGCCGCATCGCTGTGCGGTTTGGCGTGTGCCAGCCGCGCGTCCAGTGACGCAATATCGGCGCGGATCGGGGCGATGAAGCTTTCAGGATAAATGCCCATCCACATCACGACGGCTGCAATAGGTGCAAGCATGATCCATTCGCGCAGGCAAAGATCGGGCATCGCGGCGGCATCGGCATTCTTCTGTACCCCAAAGGCGAC
>JAYUBN010000208.1:0-2967 GCA_043740855.1 Sphingomonadales bacterium
AGGTCGGCGGGCTTAATCGGCAGGTTCCCGGCCGCGGGACCGTCACCCCGCCCATCCGCGCCATGGCAGGCAGCGCAGTTGTCAGCGAACAGACGCGACCCATCGACAATCGAGCTGGCGGTGAAGCCACTTGGTGAATGATAGTAGCTGGTTGCCGTGGCTTGGATGAAAATCGGGTCCAGAAACGGCGCGTCATCAACCAGGGTTTTGCCGTACCAAAGTGCCGCCACGGACATGACCATCGCCAGCAAGCGCCGGCGGCGGAACAGGGCGGCGCGCACCACCAGGGCCAGGGCAACGGCTACCAGCAGCGCACCCTCAATGAAGGCCAGACGCACGTCGGCGTCGTCCAGCAATGCCTTGTTTGGGCGCAGTGGAAACGGCCACTCGGCCTGCACATGCGCCCCAGGCGCCAAAGTCGCCATGGTTGCGGCAGCCAGCACCACCAGCAGCCCGAGCATGATTTCGGCGATGATGCTCGACCGCAGATGCCGGGCGGCGGCCACGGTATCACCGTGCTGCATCGCGGGGGTCAGTTTGAACCGATTGATCGCGGCCAAACCCAGCAATACCGCGAAAAACATCACCTTGATGGCGGCGAACCAGCCATAGGACGTGCCAAACCAGCCACCCTCATCGCCGATCAGTTTCCACCCTTGAACGGCCGCGGTGGCCGCGAGCACGATGACGGCCACGACCCCGATCCAGCCAAAGCGGGCCGCGGCACGGGCGGCGCCGGTGCCGGCGACACTATCGACGACGATATACAGCGGCAATAATCCACCAAGCCAGGCGCCGGCGGCGAGAACATGCAGCATCGAGGCCAGCAGCAACCAATTATCCTCGGCCGCCGCCGGATGGCCCATCCAGGACTGCCCGACCAGGGCGAGGCCGGCCAAAAGCGTCAGCCAACCGCGCGCATGGCGGCGATGGCCGCTCGCAACCGTCGCGGCGATCACCGCCAGCAAGCCAAGCCGAAGCAGCAGTGCGAGCCCAAAGCGCGTGCTGGTCAGTGCAATCGGCACCGCGGTCACGGCATCGGCAAGGCGGGTCGCCCCGGACATATCGGCGGCCTGGAGAAACACCCACAGCGCCGCGGTCGCCGCCGCGGCGGTCGTACTGCGGAGCAGCAGATGGCGCAATTGGAGACTAAGATGGCTTTGCCGTGCTGGCGCTGCCCGAGCAACCGGTTCGACCAGCAAGCTGATGACCATGATGCCGAAAACCGATGCCGTGGCCGCCAAATGCAGACCGCGCGCGCATGCCAGCGCGACCGCGAAGCCATCCATGCTCAGGCCTGCACGGTGAAGCTGTAGGAACCCTCGGTGCGATGGGTGTCAACCGAGGTCGCGTGCCACACGACCTTATAGCTGCCGGCGGATAATTTTTTCACCGCGACGGCAAGGCGCTTGGGGTCATTGTTGCCAGAATGGGTATCGCCGGTATCCATGCGCGCACCCGTCGCATCGTGGAGTTCGATCGCGGAGAAGCGTGGCTCCAGGGCTTCGCTGAAATCGAGCTGAATTTCAGGCGGGGAGGCTGAAATAGTACCGCCGACCGGTGGGAAAGCCCGCCGCATCACCGCATGCGCCTGGGCGACGCCGCCGGGCAGACGAACAGCCAGCCCCAGCAGTGCCGAGGCCAATCCGCCACGCAACAGCGCCCGCCGTGCCCGCAGGTGCGGCAAGCTGGCAGGATCAACCAAGTGAGTCATGATACGTGGCCCCCATTTTTGTTACCACTTCAATAAAAATGCCGTGATGCGCGACGTATCACCAGATGATTGGAACGCGCTCCATAACGGGCCTCATAGCACGAGCCTTGAAAACAGGGCCTGCTGTTTGATGCCACCAACCGTCACCACCACCAGCATCCGCATATCCGCGGCCGCAACGAAGGTTCCTGTGCCGGTCAGCCGATTGCCGCCCGAGGGGACCAGCGTCACATGCTCCTTCTTTTTGTTGACCAGCACCGTGGCGGCCCCGGACAGCCCGGCGGTCGCAACCTGGGAGCCATCCTCATTGGCGATATAGACGTTGATCACACTGCCCTTCAGCACCACCTCCATATGCATATTGGGGCCAGGATTGGCGTCTTCGACCTCTCCGCCGTGGGGACCCGGGTCGGTCCCATGGCCGATCGCCCATGCTGGAAGCATCGCCGCAAGGCCGGCCAGGATCAATTGTCTCCGCATTGGTCAACTCCGTTACAATCGAGCCGGAAAGTCCGCCGCACAGAATGACCGGTCTGGCGCCGCGGCGTCGAACCGAGTATCATCGGCGCAGCGCAAAGGCTTGCGAAGGGCATTGTCGGATGGGCATCGTGACCGCAATCGGATTATTGGTGTTCGGCGCCATCGTGCAGCTGACGCTGGAAACCTCAGCCGAGCTGACCGCTGAAACCTTCGCCGATAACGATGTCGGCATTTCGGCGACACGCAGCCGCATAGCAGTTGGCGATATCATCGACCTCGATCCCGCGACCATGATCATCCTGAAGCGCTGAGCCGGCATTCAGGGCGCTTGCAACACGGCACGGACTTGTTGTTGCAGGCCGTCGCGGGCTGCAATTGACAGAATATCCACCGCATCCTGGGCAGTCGCGCGTTGCCGGGCACCATCGACAACCGCGCGCGCCGCGCCCGTCGCCGAACCCCGCAAGGCCGCAAGATCGTTGGTTGCTCCGGTATAATCCCCAGCCGACAGGCGGAGCGCAGCACGCGCCAGCAATTGCTGATTGAAGGTCGCCATCGACGTCGCGGGTGCATTGCCAAACACCCGGGTAAAGGCGTCCATGCCGGTGGCGATCAGCGACGACCGCCCGGTGAGCGCATCGTTGAAGTTCAGTGCGCGCACGGCGATCGAAAGCTCCTCATCGCTGGGCACGCCTTCGGACGCCAAAGGCGCCAGTCGGTTGATCTGTGCCAGCATCGCCGGTGCGCTGCCGGCAATGCCACGCAGATTGACC
>JAYUBN010000209.1:0-27471 GCA_043740855.1 Sphingomonadales bacterium
CGCGTCGAGACCGGAAAACGGCTCGTCGAAGATCACCAGCCGGGGTTCATGGACCAACGTGCCCAGCAATTGCACTTGCTGCGCCATGCCCTTCGACAGTTGGCGGATTTGCCGGTCGGCGGCATAGCCAAGGCCATATTCTTCGAGCAGTGCGCGGCCGCGCCTGCGTCCTTCGGCCAGCGGCAGCCCGCGCAGCGCGCCAAGAAAGGCGATGGCGTCATAGGCTTTCATCGCCGGATACAGACCGCGTTCCTCCGGCAGATAGCCGATCAGATGCGCGACTTCGTGCGGGCGTTCGTGGCCGAGCACGCGGCGCAGGCCGCTGTCGGGATCGATGATGCCCAGTATCATGCGCAGCGTGGTGGTCTTGCCGGCACCATTGGGCCCCAGAATGCCGTAGATCGAGCCTTCCGGGACCGAAAGGTTGACGCCATCGACCGCGACCGCGCCATCGAAGCGCTTGACCAGGCCCTGCGCCTCTATCGCCAACGGCCGGGTTGGGGTCAGTCTTTTGGGAAGCTCCGCATTGCCCGCCACGCGCCATTCCCCTAGATCGACCATCATGGATTTATCCGACTACCGCCGCTTACGTTAAGGACAAAGCTTCGTTTTGATTAAAGTTGCTGTGATGGAGCGCCTCAAGGCCAATCTTTTTGCCGAGGCGGCAAGCCACGGCTTTGCGGAAATCGGCGTGGCGAGTGCGCGCGAAGATCCGGTAGCGGCGGCGCGGCTGGATCGCTGGCTGGCGGACGACATGCATGGCGAGATGGCATGGATGGCTACGCGCGCGCATCATCGGCGCAGCCCGCAGGCGTTATGGGGCGGGGCAAACAGCGTGATCGCGTTGGGGATGAGCTATGCCCCCGTTCAAGCGCCAGAAAACCCGCATGACCGGGCGCAGATTTCTGCCTACGCCCGCGGTGCGGATTATCATGATGTGATGAAAAAGGCGCTGAAAGCACTGGCGCGGTGGCTGCTGGCGGCCGCCGCTCGTGAGGGGCTGGGCGAGGTCGGCGTCAAGGTGTTCGTCGATACCGCGCCGGTCATGGAAAAGCCGCTGGGCCAGGCGGCAGGGCTGGGCTGGCAGGGCAAACACACCAATCTGGTCAGCCGGGCGCAGGGCAGTTGGCTGTTTCTGGGTGCCATCTATACGACGCTGGCGTTGCCGCCCGATGCGGCGGGGCAGGATCGCTGCGGATCGTGCGATGCCTGCCAGCGGGCCTGCCCGACCGACGCTTTTCCCGCGCCATACCGGCTCGACGCGCGGCGCTGTATTTCCTATCTGACTATCGAGTATGCCGGGCCGATTCCTGAAGAATTTCGCAAACCGATGGGCAATCGCATCTATGGCTGCGACGATTGTCTGGCGGTGTGCCCCTGGAACAAATTTGCGCAGGTCGCCGCCACGCACCGCGCCTTTCTGCCGCGCGCGGAACTCGCCGCACCGCGCCTGGGCGATCTGCTGACGCTGGATGATGCCGGGTTTCGGCGGCTGTTTTCCGGCTCGCCGATCAAGCGCATCGGCCGCAATCGCTTCATCCGCAATTGCCTGATTGCGGCCGGCAACAGCGGCGATGCGGCGCTGTTGGGGCTGGTCTCGGGGCTGACCAGCGATGCCGACCCAGTGGTGGCCGAAGCTGCGCAATGGGCGAGCAATGCGCTACTCCATGCCTCTCCTCCCCAAAACGGGGACGGATCAGGCGCCAAGTAACTCCTTCAACGGCACACCGGCATCGGCCAGCTTCGCCAGATCGGGGCTGACTTTTGCCTCGATCAGCTTGCGGCCCTGGACATAATCCTTGACCATGTTGACGCAATCGATGGCGATCACGCGTCCGGCTTTGAGATAGACCACCGAAAAAATCCGCGCCGCCGGGTCGCCGCGCAGCACGGTGGCGTCATAGCCCACCGACAGACCAGCGGTTTGCAGCCGCAAATCATACTGGTTCGACCAGAACCAAGGGAAGGCGCGGTACGGCCTGGCATCGCCGCACAGCGCCTTGGCCACGCAATTGGCCTGATCATTGGCATTTTGCACTGATTCCACGCGCATCACGGCGCCATCGGCAAAATCGCAGGCAAAGCTGGCGCAATCGCCGATGGCATAGATGTCGGGCAGGCTGGTGCGGCACAATTCATCGACTTCGACGCCGTTAGCGCCCGCGGCACCTGCCGCCAGCAACGGTCCGACCGCGGGAATAATGCCGATACCGACGATTACCGCATCGGCGGCGATGACGCTGCCATCGGCCAGTTCGACCCCGCTGACCCTTCCGCCAGCATCGCTCGTTAATGCCACCACGCCGATCCCGGTGCGCAGATCGACGCCATGGGCGCGATGTTCGGCTTCGTAAAAGGCCGAAAGCTCCGGCCCGGCGACGCGCGCCAGCACCCGCGGCAGCGCCTCCAGCAAGGTGACCCGGCAGCCCAGCTTGGTCAGCACGGCGGCCGCTTCAAGTCCGATATAGCCGCCGCCGATCACAGCGACATGGCGCACGCCGGTATCAATTTCGCCCATCAGCCGGTCGCAGTCATCACGCGTGCGCACCGCATGCACCCCCGCAAGATTGCCACCGGGACAATTCAACAGGCGCGGATCGCCGCCCGTTGCCCAGACCAGTGTGCCATAGCTGCAACTGGTGCCGTCAGACAGGCTCAGCAATTTGGCAACGGGATCAATGGTCTTGACTTCGGTGTTCAGAACCAGGGTTATATCTTTTTCGCCCCAGAAGTGCGGCGGGCGAATGTACAGCCGGTCAAAGGTCTTTTCGCGGGCCAAGTATTCCTTGGATAGCGGTGGGCGTTCGTACGGTGGCTCGCTCTCGCGGCCAATCATGGCGATCGATCCGGTAAAGCCATGCTGACGTAGTGCGATGGCGCATTGCGCCCCGCCATGGCCCGCGCCCACGATCACCACATCTGCCTGCATCATGCTTCGCCCGTTTTTAGCCCTGTTTGTGCTCTAGCGCGTGCTGGCAAAACCGGAAGCCAATTTTGCGGGACCAGCTCACCGCGTCAGCAGCGCGCGGGCCTGGCTTGCAATCTGCGCCAGCATTGCGGCAGTCGTCACCGGCACCAGCTGTGCCCGGCTGACCATCGCGCGGAACTGGCGAACGCCAGCCTCATGCCCCGCCAGCCAGCGTTGCACATCAATCAGTGGCTCGGCGTCCCGGGTAACACGCCGCAGGAAATCGAGCCGCATCTGCTGGAAATCGCGTGCGAGCCCCGCCACCAGCAACCGCTCCCACGCGTCGCTGGGCGACATCCGAGCGGCGGTCAATTGTGCCCAATCCAGTCCCAGCCGGGCGCCAATTTCGCTGAACGCCCTGGTTAACGCTATGGCATCCAGCCCGGAATCGCGCGCCAGCCGGGCCAGGCCCACCGCGCCGTCCATGTCGAACAACCAGGTCACCATCTCGGCCGCCTCCGCCGGCGCGCCTGCGGTGATGAATGCCTCGCGCATGCTGGCCGACTGGGTGCGTGTTTCGCCTGCCAGCAGCGTGTCGGTAACGCTGGCCAGTTGGTCGACTCCGGTTTGCAGTTCGGCAGCGACGCGCGTGGGCGCGCTGCGTCCGGCACCGACGCGCAGCAGATCGGCCATTTGCGATCGCAGGGCCTCTGCCGAGGCCGCGAACAGCCGAATGCGCGCGGCTTCCGGCATGGCGGTGGTGTCCAGTGACTGCCAGATCGCCGCCATGCCAAATAATTGTTCCGCGGCGATAAAGGCTGCGGTGACTTCGGCGAGTGATGCCCCTTCCTCGTCGGCCAACGCGAAGGGGTAGATAAAGCCGATGCGGTTGATCAGGCGATTGCACAGCCGGGTGGCGATGATCTCGCGGCGCAGCCGGTGGTGCGCAATTTCGTCGGCGAAACGCTCACGCATTGGTGGCGGGAAGGCGGCCATCAGCTCATCGCCAAGACCGGGATCGTCGGGGACGTCCGATTGTTCCAGCGCAGCCTGTAACTCCAGCTTGGCGGTGGACAGCAGCACCGCCAGTTCGGGCCGGGTCAGGCCCCTGGCGGCTGCGGCGCGCGCCGCCAGAGCTTCGTCATCGGGCAGGCCTTCGGTGACGGGATCAAGTTTGCCGCCTTCTGCGAGTCGTTCGATCAAGCGGGACTGGCTGGCGACGGCAGCAGCGCCGCCCGCTTCCGCAATGGACAGCGCCAGGGCTTGCAGGCGGTTGTCCTCCAGCACCAGCGCCGCGACATCGTCCGTCATCGCGACCAGCAACTCGATGCGGGCATCTTCGCCCAGTCGCCCGGCGTGCCTGGCGGCGGCCAGCGCGATCTTGATGTTCACCTCCTTGTCCGAGCAATCGACCCCGGCGGAATTGTCGATGAAATCGGTATTGCTCCGCCCGCCCGCGCCGAGATGGCCCAGCAGTGCATATTCGATCCGCCCGGCCTGAGTGCAGCCCAGATTGGCGCCTTCGCCAATGACCCGCGCCCGGATCGCATTGCCATCGACGCGTACCGCATCATTGGCGTGATCGCCGACGGCGGCGCTGGTTTCCCCCGTGGCCTTTACGTAAGTGCCGATGCCGCCAAACCACAGCAGGTCGACCGGCGCTGTCAGGATCGCGGCAATCAGCGCTTCGGGATCAGTTGCTTCAGCGGTGATCCCCAGCGCGGCGCGAATTTCCGGGCTCAGCGCGATTTCCTTCATGCCTCGCGGAAACACGCCGCCGCCGGGCGAAATTACCGATCTGTCATAATCGGACCAGCTCGAACGCGGTAGCTTTAACAGGCGGCTGCGCTCTTGCCAGGCGCTGGCCGGGTCGGGATTGGGATCGAGGAAGATGTGACGATGATCAAAGGCGGCGACCAGCTTCAGGGTTTGCGACAGCAGCATGCCGTTGCCGAAGACATCGCCCGACATGTCGCCGACGCCGACCACGCGCACCGGGCTGGTCTGGATGTCCACGCCCATTTCCAGAAAATGCCGCTGCACTGAAAGCCACGCACCGCGCGCGGTGATCGCCATTGCCTTGTGGTCATAGCCTTTCGAGCCGCCGCTGGCGAAGGCATCGTCGAGCCAGAAATTCTGCGCCTGGGCGATGGCATTGGCCGTATCGGAAAAGCTGGCGGTGCCCTTGTCGGCGGCGACCACGAAATAGGGGTCTTCGCCATCGCGGATGCGAACCTTGGGGGGATGAACCACCGTGCCGCCGACGATGTTGTCGGTGATCGACAGCAGGCTGCGGATAAACACCTGATAGCTGGCGCGGCCCTCGGCGGCCCAGGCATCGCGGCCGCCGGCTGCCGCACGCGCGGCATCGGGCAGATGCTTGGGATAAAAGCCGCCCTTGGCGCCGGTGGGCACGATCACTGCGTTCTTGACGCGCTGCGCCTTCATCAACCCCAGCACTTCGGTGCGGAAATCGTCACGCCGGTCCGACCAGCGGATGCCGCCACGCGCAATCGGCCCGGCGCGCAGATGGACGCCCTCGACGCGCGCAGAATAGACGAATATCTCGCGCCATGGCACCGGGCGAGGCAGCCCGGGCATCAGCGCGGAATCGAATTTGAAGGCCAATGCTTCGCTGGCCCCGGCAACAAACGCATTGGTGCGCAGGACCGCCCGGATCAGCGCGCGAAAGGCGCGCAGCAAGCGGTCGTCGTTGATCGCGGCGACGCCAGCCAGGCCCTCGCGGATTGCGGCCTCGGCCTGCGCTTCAGCTACTTCGTCGGCCTCAGGATGGTGCCGGGCGATAAACAGGTCGATCAGCCCTTGCGTGACTCGGGGCGCGTTGGCCAGCGCATCGACGGCGGTAGCAATGCCAAAGCTCATGCCCGCCTGCCGCAAATAGCGATACCACGCCCGCAACCAGTTGGCGGCCTCGGTGGTCAATCCGATGCCGGTAATCAGGCGATTGAAGGGGTCGTTTTCGCTTCGCCCATTGGCGACCGCAGTCATTGCCAGTTCGGTGACCGCAGCGTGCGCCATGACTGCGTCGGGGTCGGTGCCGACCGGCAATTTCAACAGGAAATCATGAATCGAGGCGATTAGGGCGCCCGCCTGTTCGAGCCGAAACGGGAAATTATCGATGACACGAAAACCGAAATTCTCCAGCGCCGGCACTGCGCCCGAGAGCACCAGGGTGCCGCTGCGGTCATAGAGCTTAAGCCGCAACTGGCGCTCGCCGTCGCCCGCCAGCCGGTAAAGCCGCACGGCGCGTTGTTCGTCCGACGGGCCATGGCGCGGTTCCAGGCGGCGCAGCACGCCAATGTCGGCGGCGGCTTCGCCAGGGCCATAGCTGTTGCGATACGCCAGCGGAAAAGCCTCGGCATAGCGCGCCGCGATCACCGCTGCGCGCGATTTTTCGCCGCTGCGCGCGATTTCGCTTTCCACCGCATCGGACCAGCCGCGCAGCATGACCTGTAACTGGCTATCCAGCGCCGCCTCGTCCGGGATGTGCGCGCCCGCCGGCAAATCGAGCACAAACAGCAGTTGCGCCAGATTGCTGCCTTCGACCGCCAGGCTCCAGTCGAGCACGCGGGCACCGCTGGGGGCGGTCAACATGGCCGCGATCTGCAGCCGCGTACGCGTCGTCAGCGCATCGCGCGGCAGCCAGACAAAGGCGAACAGCTGACGGCCGAGTCCGCCGACGACCAGCGCCAGCGCCGGGCGCGGTCGGTCGATCAGGCTCATCATCGCCATCGCCACGCGGGCGAGATCGGCATCGCTGAAGCTGATGATCAAATCATGCGGCAACTTGGTCAGCGCATGCGCCAGTGCCTTGCCGTCGTGGCCTTCGGAACGAATGCCGTATTTGTCCATCAGCCCGCGCAGCTGCGCCCGCAGCCGGGGCACCAGATGCGGGGCGGCGGCAAGCGCGGCGCTGGTCCATACCCCGGCATGGATCGACAGCGCCGTTACAACGGGCGCACTGAAGCCCGGCCCGGACTCGGACGGAGCGCCGAATACGGGCACCAGGAACAAGTCGAGCGGCACGCGGCGATGGACGCGCGACCGTGTCCGCGATTTCAGGATCAACGGCAGGCGATCACCCGTCACTTGTGCATCGAACCAGGCGAAAGCGCGGGCATACCCGTCGGGCGAGAGCAGTTCACCGGCGCTGCTGCGGCAGATGCCGAGCGCCACCTGCTCGTGGCCGTCCCGGCGATGCCGCACTGCGCCGAGCTGGGTGAGCCTGCCTTCCTGGAACCAGCGCAGCAGGGCCGCGCCTTCGGGCCTGTCCTGCGCCGCCAGACGATCCGCGTCGGCGCCGATGGCCACCATCATCGCCGGCCAGTCGGTCACTGCGGCGCGGACATCGGCCAGCGTCAGGCTGAGCGCCTCGGCCAGCGCCGCGCGCTGGCGGGCATTGGCGCGGCGCGTTTCGATATAGATCCATGATTCGCGCAAGTCGGCGGGCGCGTCGAGATCAACTGCATCGCGGCCCGCGTTATCGGGAAAGGCGACGATCCGCCCGGCCGCGTCACGGGTCACGGCGATCACCGGGTGGATCAGGCGGTGAATTTCCAGATCATGCGCGGTTATCGTCGCGGCGACCGAATCGACCAGAAACGGCATGTCCTCGTTGATCACTGCAATGCGCATGAACCGCGAACCAGCCCCGCCCGCCACCGTATCGATGGCCAGCCTGGTCTGCACGGCACCACGTCCCTGCGCGCTCTCGATCAAAAAACTTGCGGCCGCGGTCCGTTCTCGCGGCGACAAGGGCGTATCGGCCGGCAGCAGCGAGGCGCCGAGGCGTTGTTCCAGAATAGTGGCCAGGGAGCCGGCGGGCGGTGCGCTTGGTGGTATAGAGGCGGTCGGCGATTGATCGCGCAGCATCTGGTCATCTGTCATATCCAGGCTCTCCCAAAGGCATTATCGCCGTGATATACGGCCAACGGGCTAACAAATCACGCGGCGCCGCGTGTATTGTTCCAATAAATCGGATAAATCCCGCCTTTAGCTGCCGGCAGCGGGGCGCGAAGGAGCGCTGCCAGCGGACGCGCTGTCCTGCTGCGCCAGATAACCGCGCGCGGTATCTGCTGACGGGCTGTTGGGAGCAGCGGCGATCACCGATTGCCAGCTTTTGGCGGCGGCAGTGGCGCGCCCCGACAACATCGCGATCACCCCTGCCTCCAGCCCGATTTCCGGGTCCACCGGCGTCAATTGCGCGGCGGTTTCGATCTGCGCCTGAGCTGCTGGTAATTGATTCAGGCGCCGCGACAGCGTGGCCGATAGCAACCAGCCATAAGCGTTGCCGGGGCTGGCAGCGCGCGCTGCGGCCAGCGCGACCGCCGCGTCGCCATCGCGTTTCAGCGCAACCAGCGCACGGGCGCGGTCGATCTCGATATCGCCGGCAAGGTGCGTATCGCCCGCCGCCAGCGCATCGCCATGCGCGGTATCCAGCAGCGGCAGGGCGCGATCGGGCGCCTCAGCCGCCAACGCGGAATTGCCCGCCATCGCCCCCATCCGCGCGCGCAGCAGGTGATCGGAAGTGGCGGCGATATCGCGCCCGGCGACGAAATCGCGCGTCGCATCGTCCCAGCGTTGTTGGGTGCTGTAAGTCCAGCCCAGACACATGTGCGGCTCGGCCTGCTGGCTTCCCGTGGCCTCGCGCAGCCAGGCGTTGGCAGTGTCCTGGGCGGCGTCGGGGTCCTGGGCGGCGGCGCTGAGGCAGGCATGGAGGCGGCTGGGCGCTTCGAAAGTTTCCGGCAAGGGCGTGCCGGTACGACGGAAAGTGCTGCCTTCGCGCATGGCCCCCACGCCCTGCGGCGGACCAGTCATGGCCGACTGGGCCAGCAGCATGGGAAGCAACAGCGCGGCAAAGGGCATCGGCATGATCTCTCGCTAATTGTGGGTGCCAATCCCCGCAACGGTGGCGATCGGCAGGGTGTCACAGTTCTTGACCAGCGTCACCTGAACCTGCGCCGAACGCAGCGCGTTGGCCAGCCGCAGCAAGGCCGCTCACGGCCCGTCCGGATCGGGCTGCCCATGAAGCCTCTGTCCATTCAGTGCTTTTTTAACCTGTCATGGCAATTCCAGGCTCTCCCCCGCAAGCGTGGGCCACAACCACGCGCGGAGCAGGGTATTGAGTATTGTGTCCCCGGAATTCCTGGTTCAGCGATACGCGTCAGTTTGTGGATGCGCGCGCGCGGGTGAAACGGAGCGACTTACCTTGCGGAGTGCGAACAGTCATCGTTCCGTCGCTCTGGACGATCGCCAAATTCGCTTCGGTCAACAGTCTCTGGAACTGCATTTCTTGTGCCATGACATTTGCCGGGCAGGCCATGCGCGTACCGATCATGCCGGGGTAAACGCGCAGGTCGTTGTTGGTCAGCGTATAATTTGCCGAATAGTTGTTGCAGGCCGACTTACCTCCAATTTTGCCGTCGGACCCAAACATTAGCGTGACCGGGCTCGACCCCACGGGGTGTCCGCCGATGTCGGTGCCACGCCACCAGATGTCTTTCAGGTTACTTGTTTCCACCACATGTTCGGCGGCTACCATTTCCTGCACCTCGGCCTGCTTGGTCCGCCGGTTATACAGGCACAACATCGTGCCCTTTGCCCCCTTCATATGCGGCTGGGGATAGGTGCCGGTCAGTGTGCGTGCATCCATCACAAAGCTGTCTGAAAAACGGATGACAGGTCCGACGGTGGCGTTACGCAAGCCCGATGAGACGATGCAGGCTGCAGACGTTTGCCGGTCGAGCGCGGCGTAGGAGCGTGGTGTCGCGGCGTATGATGGCGCCGCGATCGCTGCCGCGAACAGGGTCGAAAGAACAAGCATGCGATTCATCGGTAATCTCCGGTGTTATGGCTCAAAAGCGTCCACAGTCGTCGGGCGCAGCTAGTCCGGCAAAACGACCCGCGATCCAGCGCACGGTTGCATCGGCACTGCGTTTGCCGATCGAAAAATGATCGCCGCCGGCGATTGCCAGGTATCGAACCGGAACCGCCCGGCTGCGGCACAAAGACTGGGCAAAGTTGAGGGTAACGTTCGGGGCAACAATCAAATCCGCCGACCCCTGCGCAATGAACACCGGGGCCGTGAATCCACTTGGCTTGACCGAATTACGGCGCAGCTGTTCGGCCCACCGCGGGGACGTGCTGATATCGACGTTTGCCAACGACCGCGAAAAGCGGAACAGGCCGATTTTGGTTCTGAGCGCGACAGGATCGGTGGAAACGCAATTGCGCGCCAGTCGCGTGGCCAGGTTCTGCCCGACAGGCTTTAGGATCGTCGATAACGGAATGCGATAAGTCTGCGACCAGCTGACGCTGGTGTAGGCGGTCAGCAACGCCTTGATCAGCGGGTTTGTGCCACCCGTCAGATTTTCTTTGAGATCGGTTGGCGGCGCCGCTGCTGCTGCCCCTGCCAGTTGTAATTCAGGCGCATAGCGCGCGGCATACTGCGCGGTCCACAGTGCAGCATGTCCGCCCTGCGATTCACCCCAGACGACGTAGCGTCTGCCGATGCTGCCGCGTCCAAACTCGCGCGCCGCCCGAATTGAATCGAGCACCGAATAGGCACTGCCGTCGCCCGCAAGATAGGGGTGTGGCCCCGGTGTGCCGAGCCCGGCGTAATCGGTTGCCACAACTGCGTAGCCCGCCGACAGCATTGCGTTCAGGCCCGCAATACTACGGAACAGCTCTTTGCTTTGCGACGGTGCACAGCTTTCGGCGACACCCGACGTGCCATGCGCCCAGGCCACAACATCACGACCGCCGCGCGGAGCTGCGCTATCAGGGACGATGACAACGCCGGTAACTTCGTTGCGACCGCCGCCGACCGCTTGCGACCGGTATCGGATGCGAAAAGCCGATGCACCGGTCGGCGCGCCGTCGAGCGGGGTCGAGGATATCAGGACGCCGCGGCTCATCGGCTGGGCAAATACCAAGGGCGCTTCCGTCGCGCCGACAACAGCTGCCGTCAATACGACAATGTTCCTGAAAATTGACATGCCATATCCTTTGTTAGCAACTCGTAACGGAAACTGAGCCCGTCGCGAATGGTTGCATAGATCAGGCATTTGCCACAATTTTTGTGTTACGCTGTTACAGCATTACAGTGACAGTGCGTTGAATTGGCATTGCCGCTAGCTTGAAATTATGGGGCGCGCGCGTCGAGTAGCCTGGACGAGCTGGCAAGCTGCGCTTCGAGCGCCTCGATGCATTCGACGAGCGGTATGAACACGCCCTTGAGGTCAGGCCGCTGGGTAAACAGCGCCGCCAACCGTTCGCGACGCTTGTTCGGGGTCGTCACGCTTGCCATGCGCAAGCCGAACAGCTTGAGCATCCCGCGCAGCTGATTGGCCATGGCCGCGCGCGAAGTCATCAACTGCGCTCGGATCTTCAGCGCCGCCCGGATGATCGAGTCTAGGTCGCGATCAGCAGGTCTTTGAAGCGGCGAGGTTGAGACCGAAGATACTGCGGCGGCGCCTTCACCTGGGCGCCGAGATGCGCTGCCGCGTGCCAGGGCCACCGCGGATCGTAGAGGATGGTTCGCGCCACTGCGATGAGATCGGCATCCCCGGTGCTCACGACAGCCTCGGCCTGCTCATAGTCGGTGATGAGGCCGACCGCGATCACCGGTAGCCCGCAAGCTTGCCTGACCGCGCGGGCCAGCGGCACCTGATAATTGGGGCCGGCGGGAATATCCTGGCGAGAGTCCAGCCCGCCGCTCGATACGTGGATCCCGGCGCAGCCCCGCTGCTCTAGCGCGCGGGCGAACGCGATAGTGCCATCGATGTCCCAGCCCCCTTCGACCCAATCGCTGCCCGAGACTCGCATCGTCACCGGTCGATCGGCGGGAAAGACTGCGCGCACGGCATCGAATATCTCGAGCGGGAAGCGCATGCGGTTCTCGATGCTGCCACCATATTCGTCTTCGCGGTGGTTCGAAAGCGGCGACAGGAACTGGTGCAGGAGATAGCCGTGCGCACTATGCAACTGAACGGCATCTATCCGCAGCCGTGCGGCGCGGCGAGCCGCGTCGGCGAAGGCTGTGCGGATCCGCGCCAATCCGCCGCGATCGAGCGCTGTCGGAGGAAACTCGCCCTCTTGGAAGGGCAGCGCCGAGGGGGCCTCGGTCTGCCAGCCATGGCCGTGGTCCGGCGGCAGTTGCGCGCCGCCAAGCCACGGCTTTTCAGTCGATGCCTTGCGGCCCGCATGCGCGAGCTGGATCGCGATCGGCATGTCCGACCAGCGCCTGATGCTCTCAATTACCCGGCGCATCGCCGCTTCGGTGTTGTCGTCCCACAGGCCGACATCGCCGTAGGTGATCCTGCCTGAGGGCGTCACTGCGGTCGCCTCGATCGTCAGCAGTGCCGCTCCCGATAGCGAGAGCTGGCCGAGGTGGATCAGATGCCAATCGGTCATGCACCCGCTCTCCGCCGAATATTGGCACATCGGGGCAATGATGATCCGGTTGGCGAGATCGAGCCCGCCGACGTTGAACGGGCGAAACAGCGCGGGTGTGGTCATCGAAGTCTCCGGAACAGTGCGGGTGCGCGGTTGCCGATACAGCGAGTCATGGTGGAGATGGTTCCTCGCGCCTTACTTATAGCACGAGCCGCCTTCATCCTCATCACGCAAACGCTTTCGATCGGCAGAAATCCTCGATCCTTCCGGTCCCAAAAAAACCCGTTCCCACATTTACGCGCCTTGCTCTATGGGCTGCGGCCATGTCAGAGATGTTTACGATCAGCCTGCCCGACGGTTCCTCGCGCCAAATGGCGATGGGCTCGACTCCTGCCGATGTCGCTGCGGCCATCGGGCCCGGATTGGCCAAGGCGGCATTGGCCGCGCGGGTCGATGGCGAACTGGTCGATCTGTCGCTGCCATTTTCCGGCGACAGCAACCTGGCATTGGTGACCGCGAAGGACGAGGCCGACGCGCTGGTGCTGGCGCGGCACGATTATGCGCATGTTTTGGCCGAGGCGGTGCAAGCGCTGTTTCCGGGGACGCAGATTACCTTTGGGCCGTCCACCGACGACGGGTTTTATTATGATTTCGCACCGCGTGACAAGCCGTTTACCGATGAAGACCTGCCGGCGATCGAGGCGAAGATGCGCGCGATCATCGCCGCCAACAAGCCGTTGCGGCGCGAAATCGTCAGCCGCGCCGAGCTGATCGGGCGGTGGCAGGGGCAGGGCGAAAGCTTCAAGGCCGAGTGGGCCGCCGAGCTGCCGGAAGGTGAGGAACTGAGCGTCTATTGGTCAGGCGACGACTGGATGGATATGTGCCGTGGGCCGCATCTGCCCTCGACCGGCAAGCTCGATCCCGTCGCGTTCAAGCTGACGCGGGTGTCGGGTGCCTATTGGCGCGGCGACCAGAACAATGCGATGCTCAGCCGCATCTATGGGACCGGCTGGCTAAACAAGAAGCAGCTCGACGCGCATCTGCTGCGGCTGGAAGAAGCGGCGAAGCGCGATCACCGCAAGCTGGGTCAGGAAATGGACCTGTTCCACCTCCAGGCGGAAGCGCACGGCAGCGTGTTCTGGCATCCCAAAGGTTATATGATCTGGCGCGAACTGGAGGCCTATATGCGCCGCCGGCTCGATGCGGCGGGCTATGTCGAGGTGAAAACCCCGCAGATCATGGACGCCAAGCAGTGGGAACAGTCGGGCCACTGGGGCAAGTACCGCGAGAACATGTTCGTGGTGCCCGACGAAGTGCCCCGTGGCGGCGAAGACGGGGACGGTCAGGACGACGGCCCGGTGTTGACCGGCGATGCCGCGTTGATGGCGATCAAGCCGATGAATTGCCCGGCGCATGTGCTGATTTTTCGCCAGGGCATCACCAGTTATCGCGAGTTGCCGATCCGCATGGCCGAATTCGGCTGCTGCCACCGCAATGAGCCGCATGGCGCGTTGCACGGGTTGATGCGGGTGCGGCAGTTCACGCAGGACGATGCGCATATCTTCGTGCGTGAGGACCAGCTGGTCGGCGAGGTTGCGGATTTTTGCGATCTGCTCGACACCGTTTACCGCGATCTGGGGTTCAGCGATTATGCGATCAAGCTGGCACTGCGCCCTGACAAGCGTTTCGGCAGCGATGAAATGTGGGATTGGTCGGAGCAGTCGATGCGCGATGCCGTCGCCGCCACCGGGCGTAACACGCCTGAATGGGGCTGGGAGGAATTGCCGGGCGAGGGCGCGTTTTACGCACCCAAACTGGAATTCCACCTGACCGACGCGATCGGTCGGACTTGGCAGGTCGGCACGATCCAGACTGACACGGTGTTGCCCGAGCGGCTTGACGCCAGCTACATCGGCGAGGACGGTGAAAAGCACCGCCCGGTAATGCTGCACCGCGCGATCCTGGGCAGTTTCGAGCGCTTCATCGGCATATTGATCGAGCACTACGCGGGCAAGCTGCCGGTGTGGCTGGCCCCGGTGCAGGCGGTGGTGGCGACGATCGTATCCGACGCCGATACTTACGCCAGCGACGTTGCAGCGCAGCTGAAGAAGGCGGGCATTCGCTGCGAAAGCGATCTGCGCAACGAAAAGATCAATTACAAGGTGCGCGAACACTCGCTGCAAAAGGTGCCGCACCTGCTGGTGGTGGGCAAGCGCGAGGCAGAGGAAGGCACCGTCGCGATCCGCACGCTGGGCGAAGCGCAGCAGCGCGTGATGCCGCTGGCCGATGCGATCGCCATGCTAAAGGCGCAGGCGACACCGCCGGACTTGCGCGCGTAAATACCGTCGTCTGCATCGAGGCAATTTGCCATTCGCAGTTGCAATATTCGCTTCGGCGCGCCAATTAAAATTGCGTGTGTTTCTTGCTATGGCTGGGGGCACTTGATTCGTGCTTCAGGCAATGGTTAGACAGGATGGTCGCAAGTCGGCCCCCTTGCGGCGCAGGCCACAATTTTGAAGCCGGCCACTATTCTGAAGCAGGCCACTTTTTTGAAGCAGGACATTATATCGATGGGATTTCCTAAGCCTCAGGGGCTCTACGACAGCCGTAACGAGCACGATGCCTGCGGTATGGGCTTTGTCGCCCATATCAAGGGCACGAAAAGTCACGCTATCATTACCCAGGCTCTGGAAATCCTCAAAAACCTCGATCATCGCGGCGCGGTTGGCGCCGATCCGCTGTTGGGCGACGGCGCGGGTATCCTTATCCAGCTTCCCGACGCGTTGTTTCGCGAGTGGGCGCAGGGTGCGGCGCTGACGCTGCCGCCACCGGGCGACTATGCCGTGGCGATGTGCTTCCTGCCGCAGGATGAGGACAGCCGTGACTTCGTGGTGCGCAGCTTCGAAAAATTCATCGCCAAGGAAGGCCAGTCGCTGATCGGCTGGCGCGATGTGCCGGTGACGATGGACGGGATCGGCAGCGCGGTGCTTGCGTCGATGCCGGTGATTCGCCAGTGCTTTGTCGCCCGGGGGGCAAACTGCGGCGATCAGGACGCATTTGAACGCAAGATTCTGGCGATCCGCAAGCAGACCCAGAACCCGCTGGAGGAGCTGGCCCAAAAGCATTCGATGCCCGGGCTGACCGAGCTCTATATGCCCAGCTTTTCGAGCCGCACGATCGTTTACAAGGGGCTGCTGCTGGCGACGCAAGTCGGCGGGTTCTATGATGATTTGCGCGATCTGCGCTGCGTGTCGGCGCTGGGGCTGGTTCACCAGCGGTTTTCGACCAACACTTTCCCCAGCTGGAAGCTGGCGCATCCCTATCGTTTCATCGCCCATAATGGCGAAATCAACACCGTGCGCGGCAACGTCAACTGGATGAATGCGCGCCGCCGCACGATGGAATCAGAGCTGCTCGGCCCCGATCTCGACAAGATGTGGCCGCTGATCCCGCATGGTCAGTCGGATACCGCTTGTCTCGACAATGCGCTCGAATTGCTGCTGGCGGGCGGCTACAGCCTGGCCCATGCGGTGATGATGCTGATCCCTGAGGCTTGGGCGGGCAATCCGACGATGGATGCCCAGCGTCGCGCATTTTACGAATATCACGCCGCGCTGATGGAGCCGTGGGACGGGCCGGCAGCGGTTGCCTTTACCGATGGCCGCCAGATCGGCGCGACACTGGACCGCAATGGCCTGCGCCCCGCGCGTTTCCTGGTCACCGACAGCGACCTGGTGGTGATGGCGTCGGAAAGCGGCGTGCTGCCGTTCAAGGAAGACAATATTGTCCGTAAATGGCGGCTGCAGCCCGGTCGGATGCTGCTGATCGACCTGGAAGAAGGCCGCATCATCGAGGATGAGGAAATCAAGGCGCAGCTTGCCGGTGAGCAGCCCTATGCAAAATGGCTGAAAGAGGCGCAGTATAATCTGAAGGATCTGGAGGTCGTCGAGCCCGAGCAGGTGCCGGTGGAATTGGCGACCCTGCACGCCAAATCCGGACTGCTGGCCAAATCCGGACTGCTGGCACGCCAACAGGCCTTCGGCTTCACCCAGGAAGACATCTCGCGCTTTCTTGAGCCGATGGGAGTGCTGGGCGAGGACCCGATTGGATCGATGGGCACCGATACCCCGATTGCGGTGCTATCAAGCCGCCCGCGCCTGCTCTACGACTATTTCAAGCAGAATTTTGCGCAGGTAACCAACCCGCCGATCGATCCGATCCGCGAAGAACTGGTGATGAGCCTGGTGTCGATGATCGGGCCTCGCCCGAATCTGCTGGGCCATGACGCGGGTAGTCACAAGCGTCTCGAAGTTGACCAGCCCATCCTGACCAATGCCGACATCGCCAAGATTCGCTCGGTCGAAACTGCTTTGGACGGGGCGTTTCGCACGCATACCATCGACATGACCTGGGACGCTGCCGAGGGCGCCGACGGTCTGGCGCAGGCGATCAAGGAAATGTCCTGGGCTGCGACCGAGGCAGTGCTGGCCGACAAGAACATCCTGATCCTGTCGGACCGCGCGCAGTCGGCGGAGCGCATCCCGATGCCGGCGGCGCTGGCGACGGCGGCGGTGCATCACCATCTCGTGCGTCAGGGCCTGCGTATGCAGGCCGGGCTGGTGGTGGAAACCGGCGAAGCGCGCGAAGTGCACCATTTCTGCGTGCTGGCGGGCTACGGTGCCGAGGCGATCAATCCCTATGTCGCGCTGGAAACGCTGGAGGCGATCCGCGCTGCCAAATACCCTGAACTTGCGACGTACGACGTCGAGAAGAATTATATCAAGGCGATCGGCAAGGGCATCCTGAAGGTCATGTCCAAGATGGGCATCTCGACCTATCAGTCCTATTGCGGCGCGCAGATTTTCGACGCCGTCGGGCTGTCGAGCAAGTTCATCCATGCCTATTTCACCGGCACCGCGACCACCATCGAAGGCGTGGGTATCGTCGAGGTGGCGCAGGAAACCGTGCGGCGTCATGCCGGCGCTTATGGCGACAACCCGATCTACAAGCACATGCTTGATGTGGGCGGCATGTATGGCTTGCGGTTGCGCGGCGAGGAACATGCCTGGACGGCGGCGAACGTCGCCAGTCTGCAACATGCAGTGCGTGGCAACATCCCGGAAAAATACCGGGAATTTGCCCAGTCGATTAACGATCAGTCAGTGCGCATGCTGACGATCCGCGGGTTGATGACCTTGAAAAAGGCAGAACACCCACTGGATATTTCCGAGGTCGAGCCGGCCACCGAGATCGTCAAGCAATTCGCAACCGGCGCGATGAGCTTCGGCTCGATCAGCCGCGAAGCGCATACCACGCTGGCAATTGCCATGAACCGCATCGGTGGCAAGTCGAACACCGGTGAGGGCGGCGAGGAAGCGGATCGCTTCGTGGCGCTGCCGAATGGCGATTCGATGCGTTCGGCGATCAAGCAGGTCGCCAGCGGGCGCTTTGGCGTGACCACCGAATATCTGGTCAATGCCGACGATATCCAGATCAAGATGGCGCAAGGGGCCAAGCCCGGCGAGGGCGGTCAGTTGCCCGGCGACAAGGTCGACAAGAACATCGCCAAGGTGCGCCACTCCACGCCCGGCGTCGGGCTCATTTCGCCGCCGCCGCATCATGACATTTATTCGATCGAGGATCTGGCGCAGCTGATCCACGACCTTAAGAACGTCAACACCCGCGCGCGCATCTCGGTGAAACTGGTGTCCGAAGTGGGCGTCGGCACGGTGGCAGCGGGCGTGTCGAAGGCGCGGGCAGACCATGTCACCATCGCCGGCTATGAAGGCGGCACCGGCGCGTCGCCGCTGACTTCGCTGACGCATGCTGGCTCGCCGTGGGAGATCGGCCTGGCCGAAACCCAGCAAACGCTGCTGTTGAACAATCTGCGCAGCCGGATCGCGGTGCAGGCCGATGGCGGCATCCGGACCGGGCGTGATGTTGCCGTGGCGGCACTGTTGGGCGCGGACGAGTTCGGCTTTGCCACCGCACCCTTGATCGCGGCAGGCTGCATCATGATGCGCAAATGCCACCTCAATACCTGTCCGGTGGGTGTCGCTACGCAGAACCCGGTGCTGCGCGCGCGCTTCACCGGCCAGCCCGAGCATGTCATCAATTACTTCTTCTTCGTCGCCGAGGAACTGCGGGTGATCATGGCGGAGATGGGCTTCAAGACGCTGGCCGAGATGACCGGTCGTGTCGACCGGCTGGAAGCCAGCGACGCGGTCCATCACTGGAAGACCCAGGGCATCGATCTGTCGCGGCTGCTGTATCAGGTGCCGTCGGGCGATAGCCCGTCGCTGGGCTGGAGCACGACGCAGGACCACGGGTTGAGCGGCGCGCTGGACAATGATCTGATTGCCGCTGCTGCCTCCGCTTTGAACGACCGCCAGCCGGTGCTGATCGAGCGATCCGTGCGCAACGTCAACCGCACCGTCGGCGCCATGCTGTCGGGTGAAGTCGCGCGGCGTTATGGCCACTCCGGCTTGCCTGACAACACCATCAAGCTGCGGCTGACCGGGGTTGCCGGGCAAAGCTTCGGCGCGTTCCTGGCACATGGCGTGACGTTGGAACTGACCGGTGATGCCAATGATTATGTCGGCAAGGGGCTGTCGGGCGGGCGGGTGATCGTGCGCCAGCCGGGGCATGTCAGCCGCGAGCCGACCGAGAACATCATTGTTGGCAATACCGTCCTTTATGGGGCGATCGCGGGAGATGCCTATTTCAACGGCGTCGCGGGTGAACGCTTTGCCGTGCGCAATTCGGGCGCGGTGGCGGTGGTCGAGGGCAACGGCGATCATGGATGCGAATATATGACTGGCGGCGTGGTCGCGGTGCTGGGCAAGACCGGGCGCAATTTTGCCGCGGGCATGTCGGGCGGCGTTGCCTACGTCTATGACGAGGCAGGCGATTTTGCGCAGCTTTGCAACAAGGCGATGGTCGATCTGCTGCCCGTGGCGGCGGACCGCGACGAGGATGATGGGGCGGGGCGCCCGCAGCAGCGCACCCATGGCGTACATGATGCGGGCATGGGCGACATGCTGCGCCACGATGCCGAGCGGCTGCGTATCCTGCTGGAACGCCACCATCTTTACACGGGCAGCAAACGCGCCCGCGCCTTGCTGAATGACTGGACGGGCAGCTTGCGCAAATTTATCAAGGTAATGCCGCGCGACTACGCCCGCGCGTTGAGGCAACTGGAGGCCGAGCGGGTCGAAGCCGCCTCGGTCGCTGCAGAGTAAGCTGCTCTCTCCTCTTCCGGGGAGAGATAAGAAGGCTAGGCAGCCCTTGCTGCTTGGCCGTAGTTGAGAGGGGAAGCGAGCAAGCCCCTCTCCCAACCCTCTCCCCCTGAAGGGGAGAGGGATTTAGAAGGTCAGGGACTTTTGGATGGGCAAGGAAACCGGTTTTCTCGAAATCGAGCGCCAGGATCGCAGCTACGCCGAACCGGCGGCGCGGTTGAAGCACTACAAGGAATTCGCCATTCCGCATGGGTCGGGTGCGCTGCAGGCGCAGGCTTCGCGCTGCATGAATTGCGGAATACCCTATTGTCATACCGGCTGCCCGGTGAACAATCAGATCCCCGACTGGAACCATCTGACCTATGAAGGCAACTGGCGCGCGGCGCTGGAAGTGTTGCATTCGACCAATAATTTTCCGGAATTTACCGGCCGGATTTGCCCGGCTCCATGCGAGTCCGCCTGTACGCTGAACATCGATGACCAGCCGGTGACAATCAAGTCGATCGAATGCGCCATCGTTGATCGCGGCTGGCAGGAAGGCTGGGTCGCGCCACAGCCACCCGAAAAGCGCAGCGGCAAGACCGTAGCGGTGGTCGGATCGGGCCCGGCAGGCTTGGCCTGCGCGCAGCAATTGGCGCGCGCGGGCCATTCCGTCACGCTGTTTGAAAAGAACGACCGGGTCGGCGGACTGCTGCGTTATGGCATCCCCGATTTCAAGATGGAAAAGCACCTGATCAACCGCCGCATCGTGCAGATGGAGGCCGAAGGCGTGCAGTTCCGCACTTCAGTCGAGGTCGGCGTGACGATCTCGCTGGCGAACTTGCGCGAAAACTTTGACATGATCGTGCTGTCAGGCGGCGCCGAAGAGCCGCGCAAGCTCGATATTCCCGGTGCGGAGCTGCAGGGGGTGCGGCTGGCGATGGAATTCCTGACCCAGCAGAACAAGCGCAACGCCGGCGATGACGAACTACGCGCCGCACCGCGCGGATCGCTGACCGCCACCGGCAAGCATGTCATCGTCATCGGTGGCGGCGATACCGGGTCGGATTGCGTCGGTACCTCGAATCGGCAGGGCGCGGCGTCCGTCACCCAGCTCGAAATCATGCCTCGCCCGCCCGAGCAGGAAGACAAGGCGCTGAGTTGGCCGAATTGGCCGCTGAAGCTGCGGACCTCTTCAAGCCATGAAGAAGGCGCGCAGCGCGACTGGGCGGTACTGACCAAGCGCGTCGTCGGTGGCCCGAATGGCAATGGCGACGTCACCGGGCTGGAATGTGTCCGCGTCGAATGGGTCGGCGGCCAGATGCAAGAAGTGCCGGGCAGCGAATTCACGCTGCCGGCCGACCTCATCTTCCTGGCGATGGGTTTTGTCGGCCCGCGCATGCAGGGCCTGCTCGATCAGGCCGGTGTGACGCTGGATACGCGCGGCAATGTCGCCGCCAATACCGAAGATTATGTCACCAGCGACCCACAGATATTTGCCTGCGGCGACATGCGTCGGGGGCAGTCGCTGGTGGTATGGGCGATTCGCGAAGGTCGACAGGCGGCGAGGGCGGTGGATGCGGCGCTGATGGGGGTTAGTGAACTGCCGAGGTGAGGCGGAACGCGAAAGCTCTGGCCAGTTAACGCATCAGCACCAGCTCGACCACGGCCACCCACAGCACCAGCGATAATCCCAGAACAATAGGCAGGGCAATATAGCCGGCCAGGCGTGGCTCGGCAGGATCAAGGGGGATTTCCGGGGGGGAAGGGGCAGCGTAGGCTGATTCCAGCGTTTTCCACAATAGATGCGGCGGCGCCGCTCCGCCGCCGGCGCTGTTTGCATCTGCCAGGCTGACGGGGCTGACAGACGCGATGTTGTTCGCGACGTCGCGTGTCGGCGCTGATGATGCGCTGTTGTCGAGGCTGAACTGAGGCAAGGCGTCCATGGGCTTAATCTACCCAATCAGGGCTTCAATTGAATTTCTTCGTGCCTACGCAGATGTCCCGGGTTCGCTGTTGCTGTGGGGCGGGAACGGCGAGAGCAGGGTCGTCAGCAGGTTTCAGCCAGCATTTGCAAGCGATGGTGCTGCATTGATCCCGGATTTGATTTCAGCTCTTCCAATTTATCGCATGGCGACTATACTGGCGGCACGCGACCGCAGGGTATGTGTGACGCAAATCGAGCAGCCGGGTGTCCCTGCGGCTTACACAAGGGATGCAAAATGAGCCGCGCCATCAATCTTACCATGCCCCAAGCGGGTGTCGTTGCCAGTTGCAACAAGGCCGGTGTCAGCATCAGCGCCATCGAGGTATTGCCCTCGGGCGGCACGCATCTGGTTTGTACCACAGGCGAGGGCGCAGAAGAAATGCGTACCCGGCTCAAGGCGCATCTCATCCAGGGCCGGGTGAAGCGCTTTGCTTTCGCGTCGGTACGTTTCACCGCGTAACAATTCAAAACTGCAGCGTAATCAATGTGGTGCGGCCTGCTGTTTTAGATCTGGAGTTCGGTTCACAAACGGCCGGAGTGCTGAACGTGTATGGCGGGCAAGCCGGCACTTCTTTTCAGCACTGAACTTGCGATGACACGTCCGAAAACCCATGATTGACCAACGATGTTGAGCTTGTAGAGTACAGGCGTACTTGGAAGATTGCGACTACGCGGTTTCCTTTGATCTGCTGGCCGAGGCAACTGGTCGCGCCGGTGTTGAAGTGTGGTCTTATTGCTTCATATTCGATGATGGGCGCGTTATTATAATTCTGCGCGGTGGCGGTGGCGCGAGTCAGGCGTTTCGCCATGTTTCGTAATTGATCGGTCCCGCGTGTAGTCACACCTATTCATTAACCGGCGAAATTGAACGGAACTTTCGCGACCATCGGAGTTGATGTCAGCATGGACTATATCAATCTTGGCAACACCGGCCTGAAGGTATCGCGCCTCTGCCTCGGGTGCATGAGTTTTGGGGAGCCAAATCGCGGGACGCAGCCGTGGTCGCTGAACGAAGAGGCTAGCCGACCTTTTTTCCGGCAAGCGCTCGAGACGGGAATAAATTTCTTCGATACCGCAAACGTCTATTCAGCCGGCAGTTCGGAAGAGATTACGGGAAGGGCACTACGCGATATGGTTCGGCGTGACGAAGTCGTCATCGCAACCAAGGCGTATTTCCCGTGGGCCAACGCTCCGAACAGCGGCTACCTGTCACGCAAGGCGCTGATGCAGGCGATTGATGATAGCCTGGTCCGGCTTGGCGTCGATTATATCGACCTTTATCAGATCCACCGCTTCGATGAGGGCACGCCTATCGAGGAAACAATGGAAGCCCTGCATGACATCGTGAAGGCAGGTAAAGCGCGATATATCGGCGCCTCTTCAATGGAAGCATGGCGCTTTGCCAAGATGCAGCATGTCGCAGAGCGACATGGCTGGACGCGTTTCGTGTCAATGCAACCGCAATATAATCTGCTGTACCGCGAGGAGGAGCGCGAGATGCTGCCCCAATGCCTGGACCAAGGCGTGGGAGTCATTCCGTGGAGCCCGCTTGCGCGGGGTCGGTTAACGCGAGATTGGCAAACAGCGGAAACCAATCGCTCGCAAAAAGACCCGTTTGCGAAGAAAATGAATCTGGAGACCGAAAACCAGGACCATGCGGTATTTGAGGCAGTGAGCCGGATTGCCAAAGCGCGAGGCCTTGCTCGTGCCCATGTCGGGCTGGCGTGGATGTTGACCAAGCCGGCAATCACTGCGCCAATTGTCGGTGCGACCAAGGCTGAACACCTCGCAGATGCAATTGCAGCTCTGGATGTCGTGTTGACCAGCGATGAAATTGCGGCAGTAGAAGCGCCTTATGTTCCCCATGCCGTTTATGGAATTGCCTTACCACGGAACCCGGAGCCGCCAAAGCTCAGTCTCTTGAAGTAATAGCGCCCCTCACTGAAAATTATATGCGGTTCAACACAGTCTGTAAAAAGACTCAACTGCGGTAATTGTGACGGCATGTCCCAGACCTGCTGATTATCAGGCGATGCGCAGCGTGTAGAGCCCGAATTTAATTTTGGTTGGTTCGGGTTGTTACCCTTGGCAACCTGTCTCATGGCGCTGGTATCAGACGACAAAAAAGTCGGGGCCTATACTGCAGCCAACAGCAGGGTCATCACCCCAAGCCCGATGGCCATGACGGATCGCAGGCCAAGCCAGCCGGCAGGCAAAGCCACACGCCGGCTGAGCACCACCTCCACCAGTGGGCTGGCAAGCAGCGTCAGCCCCAGTACTGCCAGTGAGGGGCCGGGCCAGCGCCATCCGACGCACCACGGCAGCAACGCCGCCCAGCCAATCAGGCTTGGCACAACAGCCAGGCCATAGACCCAACCAGCACGCACCCCGCCAAGCAATCCGGCCATCCACCACAGACCGCCAAGAAAGGAGAGGATGATCGCCGCATAACAGCAACCCGCGGCAAGTGCGAACCAGTGATCTGCACCGCCCTGCATCGCAAAGCCGAGACAAATTGCCTGAGGGGCCATGCCAAGAAGGCCAAAAGCGACAAGCGGACGAGGCAGCGATGCGAAAATCATAATTGCAGTTTCCTCATGAGCCCCGGTTGGACAAGCTGGCCTTCGGGGCAGAGCCTTCGCGCATCCAGTGTGCATCATCGCCGTGGCGGCTTCCCGAAATGACAGGTCGCCATCGGTGTGTGAGTTGCGCATGGATTTTCGCAGTGTTAAATTCCTTTATCCTTATGCGTCGAACAGGCCAATCAGCGACTAAAAGCTTAAACCTTTGGTGCAATAGCGGCCGCTTGCCGTGTGTCCGTGAAATTTTGGCTATGTGGCGGCTGGACCGTACGACTGCCTGTCGCACCCTCCTCCGGCCACGTGCTAGGTTGCAGCGGATTTTGCGATGAGCGACAATAGAATTCGCGAAGTTCCGAGCACACGCATTTCGCGGTTGGCCGGCTTTGGTCGATTGGCCGGCGGCGTGGCGGGTGGCGTGCTGGCCGAGGGCGCACGGCGGCTGGCGCGAGGGGAACGGGTCCACTTGTCTGACTTGCTGCTAACTCCGGCCAATGCCTTGCGTGTGACCGAGCAGCTGTCTCGTCTGCGCGGCGCGGCGATGAAGCTGGGCCAGATGATCTCGATGGATGCGGGCGATATGCTGCCCGCCGAACTCACTATCATCCTCGCCCGCCTGCGCGATGCGGCTCACTTCATGCCGCCCTTGCAGCTTCATCAGGTGTTTGCCGCGCAATTGGGGGCAGACTGGCGTGGGCGCTTTGCCCGCTTTGAGGCGACCCCCATTGCCGCAGCCTCCATCGGCCAAGTGCATCGGGCGACCTCACACGATGGGCGTTTGCTGGCGGTCAAAGTGCAGTATCCGGGTGTAGCTGCCAGTATTGATGCAGATATAGATAATGTCGCCACGTTACTGCGAATGTCGGGTTTGCTGCCCGCCGCGCTAGATATTGCCCCTCTGCTGGCCGAAGCAAAGCGGCAGTTGCACGAAGAGGCCGACTATATTCGTGAGGCGGAGCAGATGCGCCGGTATGGGGCACTGTTGGCAGGCGATACCGCATTTGTAGTACCGGCGCCTGTACCCGAACTGAGCGGCGCGAAGGTGCTGACGATGGATTTCGTCGTGGGCCAACCGATCGAGACGCTGGCCAGCGCCCCGCAAGCCGAGCGCGACACGGCGATGACGGCGCTGCTGGGGCTGGTGCTGCGCGAGATTTTTGAATTCGGCTTCATGCAGACCGATCCCAATTTTGCCAATTACCGCTGGCAGGCAGACACAGGGCGGATCGTGCTACTTGATTTTGGTGCGGCACGGTCCGTTCCCGAGGCCACAGTGGCCGCCTATCGTCGGCTGTTGCAAGCAGGACTGGCGGAAGATGTCGCCGGTCTGCGCGAGGCGCTGGTGGCAGCGGGCTTCATTACCGCTGCGACGTTGCAGCGCCATGGCCACGCATTGGATCGCATGATCGCGGTGCTGATGGTGCATTTGGGTCGTTCCGATCTGTTTGATTTTGCCGATCGATCGTTCGTCGAGCACCTGCGCAGCCATGCCCAGACCATCGTTGCCGACCGGGCGGCATGGCATATCCCACCGGCGGAAACGCTGTTTGTCCAGCGCAAGGTCAGCGGGACGGCGCTGCTGGCAGTCAAGATGCAAGCGCGGCTGCCTTTGCGCGAGATGGTGGCCAAGGCAATCAATGCGGAGAAGGACGATGGCTAGGATGGTGCGCAAGGGCGACTTGCCCAGCAAAATCTGCGCCTGCTGTGGTCGCCCGTTTGCGTGGCGCAAGAAATGGGCGCGCGATTGGGATCAGGTACGCTATTGCTCCGATCGTTGCCGTTCAGCCAAGGGTGGCGAGAAAAGCCTCGGCGTCTCGGTCTAACTGCGCCTGCTTGTCGGGGCTGAACCGGTCCCAGGTCCGCACCATCTGCGCCATGCGGTGATTACGCGTCAAACGGTCGCGGTGGCGGGCGATGAAATGCCAATAGAGCAGGTTGAACGGGCAGGCTTTCGGCCCTTCCTTGGCCTTCACCTCATAGGCGCAGCCGCTGCAATAATCGCTCATCCGATTGATATAAGCACCGCTGGCGGCATAAGGCTTGCTGGCCAGAAGCCCGCCATCGGCAAATTGGCTCATGCCGATGACGTTGGGCAATTCCACCCATTCATAGGCATCGGCATAGACCGCCAGATACCATTCATGCAGTTCATGCGGATCGATTCCTGCCAGTAGCGCGAAATTCCCGGTCACCATCAATCGCTGGATGTGGTGGGCGTAAGCCTCCTCGCGAGTCTGGGTGATGCAGGCGCGCATACAGGCCATCGGCGTGTCCGCGCTCCAGTAAAAAGCGGGTAACGGCCGGTGCGCGTCCAGCGCGTTGCTGGCGACATAATCTGGCATCCGCCACCAATAGACCCCGCGCATATATTCGCGCCAGCCTATGACCTGGCGGATAAATCCCTCGGCGCTGTTGAGTGGCACCCGACCGGCGCGCCATTCCGCCTCCACCGCCTGGCACATCGCAAGTGGATCAAGCAGCCCGACGTTGAGATAAATCGAAACAACCGCATGACACAAAAACTTGTGATTTGTCAGCATGGCATCTTGATAGGTGCCAAAATCGGGCAACCCGCTGCGCAGGAAATGGGCAAATGCTACGTCCGCCTCTGCCCGCGAGGTGGCAAACCAGAACGGCTCCAGATCGCCAAAATGGTCCGGAAAGTGGCTTGCGACCAGTTTCAGGACGTCTTGCGTGATGTCATCCGGTGCAAAGCGCAGCGGTTGCGGCAGCAGCAGGGCGCTATCCGCCCGCTGGCGATTGTCAGAATCAAAGTTCCACTGGCCGCCCGCAGGCTGATCGCCCTCCATCAGCAAGCCGGTTTTGCGCCGCATCAGTCGATAGAAGTGCTCCATGCGCAGACCCTTGCGGTCATCGGCCCATTGCGAAAACTCATGGTGATCGGACAGAAAGCGGTCATCAGGCAGCAGTTCGGCATCGTTCCAGCCGCGCATCTCGTCCAGCAAGCGCCATTCGCCCGGCTCGGTTACCAGCACACGGGTGATCCCATGACTGGCCCGTGCTCGCGCAACCTCGCCCACCAGCGTGCCAGTGTTGCCCGCATCGTCAAGCCGCACATATTCCACGCGCCAGCCTGCCCCGCGCAATTCTTCCGCAAAATGTCGCATCGCAGAAAAGACGAAAGCGAGCTTTTTTACATGGTGATGCACATAGGTTGCCTCGGCCATCACCTCGACCAACAATACGATATCGTCGTCTCTGTTTCCGGCGCGCAGTGACGACAGGGTGGGGGTCAACTGATCGCCCAAAACAAGAATAATACGTGTGCCCATCGTCGTTTGATTGCCTGCCAAGCATTGGGGCGAAACCTGCCTATTGGGGCAGGTGCCAGGTCTGGGAACC
>JAYUBN010000210.1:0-27449 GCA_043740855.1 Sphingomonadales bacterium
ATATCCGTAAACGTGAAGACCGAGTTGGACATGATTATGAGCGGCTTCGGTTACAACATTCTCAACGCGCTGGTGACGGACATCATTCCCGACAGCAAAGTCAAAGACGCGATGAACGACATCAACGCCGCTCAGCGCGAGCAGGTCGCCGCCACCGCGCGCGGCGAGGCCGAGAAGATTTTGGTGGTGAAGAAGGCCGAGGCGGAGGCTGAAAGCAAGGCGCTGCAAGGGCATGGCATCGCCAACCAGCGCAAGGCGATCATCGAGGGCCTCGGTACCTCGATCGAGGGTTTTCAAAAGGTCATGGGCGAAGCCACCGCACAGGACGTGATGCAACTGGTGCTGGTCACACAATATTTCGACACGCTGAAATCGATCGGCGAAAACGACAAGACCAATACCCTGTTCCTGTCGCACTCACCAGGCGCGGTGCAGTCGATCTCGGAACAACTGCTCCAGTCGATGAGCGCGGCCGATAGCATCAAGCGCTAACGCGATGCACGGACGGCGAAGGGCGGTGGTATGAATTAAGGTTGGATCGACGGGCTGACAGCGGAGCGAACGAGCGCAGTCTTGTACGCCGAATCGCTGATCCCGGCCGGGTCGAGGGCAAAGCGGTTGGGAATTGGATTATCCGGGTCCGGCTTGCGCGTCGGGAACACGCGCCGGTCGATGCCGCCAGCAAGGGTCAGGACAACATCGCGCCAGAATTCCGGCCGCTCGAAGTAGAAACTATGCGTGGTGACTGGACTGAGATCGTTTACAAAGTCCGGATAGGCCTTCTCGAACAAATCACTGCAATCGACCTCGCACATCATGGCTGGCGCATCATCGGGCAGGCCGACCCGGCCCATTCGCGGCGCCAAGTCCAGCCGCTTGGCGTCCGAGACCAGCAGTGCCTTGTCAAAGCGGTTGCAGTAAGCGGTGATCCGACCTGAATGCTTGGCGAACATTGCCGCACTGAAATTGGTGGCCGAGAACACGGATCGATCGACGTCGGCCGAGGCGAACATCAACTGCCCGACGCTCCAATCGGGGGGCACGTCCTGGTAGGCCCAGGTGAAGGCCTGTTGGACGACAAAACCGCCCATTGAATGTGCCAGGATATGGACGCCGATGGTGCAGCCGTTCTTTTGCGTGGCCTCAAGCAGGGCGATGCCCGAAGTGACCAGCGCACTCGCAGCAGTCCGCGCATGACTTCGATCCGGCAGGTAGGCAAACACCAGGCCGTCCGAGGGCCAATCATAGCTGATCACCGGTCCCTTCCACCCGGCTATTGCCAGCGCGGCTACGCATTTAAGGTGAAAGCCTCGTGCCGCCTGATGGCTGACGTTGAAGCCGTGAATCAGGAACAAGATGTCGCCGGCGCGCGGTGGGACGCCATGAACGGCGGGGCCAGTCGCTGGAAACCCCGTCAACAGTTGCTGGACCCAAGTGTCACGCCGCAGCGTCACTTCCGGTGCAACAGCGTCTGCAAAAGTGATGTAGCGCGGCGGTCCAACCCCTGCGCTGCCGTCAGCCTTGCACAGGGTGATCATATATTCCGGCATGGTTCGTCCTTCGATATTGCCGAATTATACAACGTAATGCGGCGCTCCGGCAGTCGTAATCCGCGCAACAGACAAACTCGGCCAGAATAAACCGTCACCCTGAACTCGTTTCAGGGTCCATCGTGCCCTACGCACCGCCGGTCGCACCTTAACCTCAACCCTCAAACCCTTCCGCTTGCGCCCCGCCGCCGCAGGCGGCAAAAGCGCCGCGATGACTGATCCGAAAATCCTGTTGATCGTTGGCGGTGGCATTGCCGCCTACAAGTCGTGCGAACTGGTTCGCCTGATCCGCAAGGCGGGGGGCGAGGTGACCTGTGTGTTGACCGGGGGCGGGGCGCATTTTGTAACGGCGATGACGTTGGCAGCACTGTCCGATAACCCTGTGCATACCACTCTGTGGGATTTGCAGAACGAGGTCGAGATGGGTCATATCCAGCTGTCGCGGCAGGCAGATCTGGTGGTGGTATGCCCGGCGACGGCGGATTTGCTGGCGAAGATGGCGGCGGGGATCGCCGACGATCTGGCAACGACGTTGCTGCTGGCGACCGACAAGCCGGTGCTGGTGGTGCCGGCGATGAACGTGCGGATGTGGCAACATGCGGCGACGCGGCGCAATGTGGCAACCTTGCGAGCCAGCGAAATCACTGTGCTCGATCCCGATGACGGTGCGATGGCTTGCGGCGAATACGGGCCGGGGCGTTTGCCCGAACCGCCGGCGATTTTGGCAGCGATCATGACTGCGATCGCACGGATGGCGGTCAGACCCGCGCCGGGTCCGCTAACCGGTCGACATGTACTGATTACGGCTGGACCGACGCACGAGGCGATCGATCCAGTGCGCTACATCGCTAATCGCTCCTCGGGCAAGCAGGGCTTCGCCATCGCCCAGGCCGCTGCGGCTGCTGGTGCGCGGGTGACCTTGGTGGCGGGGCCGGTGAACTTGCCGACGCCGCCAGGCGTCATGCGTGTCGATGTGGAAAGCGCGCGCCAGATGGCTGCGGCCGTGGTGGCGGCGATCCCGGCCGATATCGCGGTAATGGTGGCAGCGGTGGCCGACTGGCGCGCGGCGGATTGCGCGGATCACAAGCTCAAAAAGGATGGTTCGGGCGCGGTTCCACCCCTGCAACTGGTCGAGAATCCGGATATTCTTGCGGCGATTTGTGCCTCGCCGCAGCGGCCCGCGCTGGTAGTGGGCTTCGCCGCGGAAACCGAGGCGGTGATCGCGCATGCCCGGGCCAAGCTTGCCCGCAAGGGAGCTGACTGGATCGTTGCCAACGATGTCTCGGGCGATGTCATGGGCGGCGATCTGAACGCTGTACACATCGTCAGTTCGCATGGGGTCGAAAGCCTTGCAGAAATGCCCAAGTCGGCGGTGGCCGCCGCGCTGGTGGAAAGGATGGCCCGTGTCTTCTCGTGAATCAGTCGCCGTGGCGGTCATGCGGCTGGCGCATGGCAAAGGCCTGGACCTGCCCGCCTATGCCAGCGCGGGCGCGGCGGGGATGGATGTCGTCTCGGCCGAGGATGTGACCATCGCCCCTGCCGCGCGGCATGCGGTAGCCACCGGTCTCACCATTGCGATTCCTGCCGGTTTCGAAATTCAGGTGCGCCCGCGCTCGGGTCTGGCGTTAAAGCACGGCATTACCGTCGCCAATGCCCCCGGCACCATCGATTCCGATTATCGCGGCGAATTGAAAGTGATCCTGATCAATCACGGCGCCGCCCCCTTCGCCATCCTGCGAGGCGACCGCATCGCGCAACTGGTGCTCGCCCCGGTTAGCCAGGCGAGCTGGCTGGAGGTAAGCGAACTCGACGAAACCGTACGCGGCACCGGCGGGTTCGGTTCGACCGGCGGGGTGGTGTCGTTGGGGGCTTAACGCGCGGCGAAGCTTCGGCAGTCAAGTAAAGTGGCACCGCAATTCGCGCTAATCCCCCCTCTTTCTTGAGTGTGCGACTAAATACGCCTGTCCACCGACCAACACGCAAACCATTTACGCCGTTTGGCGGCCGGCAATCAGCAATGCCAGCTGAGCAACCAGGTTTTCAGATGTGCAGGGCTTTGTCTGCACCGGCAGATCGGGATACCGTGCAATCAGATCGGCGGGCAGGCCGACGCCGCTTTGAATAATTATCGGAATCCCTGCGGCGAGCAAAATTTCCGCCACCGGGGTAATATCGCCATCGACTAGGTTTGCGTCCAGAATCGCAGCGCTGATGGGCATCGTGTCGATAAGCGCAAGCGCTTGCTTCACACTGGCGGCGATGCCAGCGATTTGCCCTCCAGCGTCGCGGATCGCCAAGGCTATATCCAAAGCGATGATCGCTTCATCCTCAACAACAAGAACAGATGCATAGTTTAGCACAGCGATGCTTTGGCTTGCAGGGAAAATTGCAGAACACCTCTGAACATTTATGACAGTCGTGCCGTCGCCACCGAGATAACAGCGGTCAGCCCCTCGGGGTTCCATTGCAGCTCGAATTGGCCGTCAAGCTGCCCGGCTACAGTGCTTCGAGCAAGTGTGCTGCCAAAGCCTTCGTGGTCAGGTGGGCCTGTGACGGCAGGGCCCCCTCGTTCTTGCCATGACAGCACAAGGTAATCCTTCTTGACCTCCCACACGATCTCGACACACCCTTCCGGGGTGGACAGGCAACCAAATTTGGCAGCGTTGGTCGCTAGCTCGTGGAGGACAAGAGCAAGGCTGGTGACTGCATCGCCGCCGATAGCGACTTTTGGGCCGTCAATATTTGCTCGATGATTTTCTTCTTTGGCCGTAAAATCTATATGAGGTGATAATATTGCTTGGGCGAGAGCGGCCAACGTCGTCTCTTTCTTTGCATCCGGTTTGCCACCCCGGACCAGCTGATGGGCGCTGGCCAGCGCTCCGAGGCGCCCCTGCACAATGCCCGCCAATTCCTTTGGTGTCCTTGCCGAACGTGCGCTGAGTGTGACAACACCTCCCACGATAGCGAAGAGATTTTTGACCCGGTGGTCCAGCTCTTTGAGTAGTAGTTCGCGAAGTTCTTCAACTCGCTTCTGATCTTCAATATCGGTATTGGTGCCAAACCAGCGAACGATTTTGCCACTCTCATCGCGGCATGGCTCGGCCCGAGAAAGAAACCAGCGATATTTGCCGTCTGCGCCACGCAACGGAAACGTATCTTCCCAGATTTCGCCAGTCGCGATGCAATGTTTGAAATGTGTTACAACCCGGTCGATTTCGTCGGGATGGTGAACGCTCTGCCAGCCCCAGCCTTTCACTTCGTCAAGCGTCGTGTTGGTATAATCAAACCAGCGCCGATTATACCAAAAGATGTACCCTTCACCGTCCATGATCCATGCCAGCTGCGGGATCGATTCCGCCATCGCATGAAACTGTTGCTCGCTTGCGCGCACGGCGGCATCGGCGGCTTCGCGGCCTGTGATGTCGATGAATGTGCAGACCACGCCGTCAATGACATTATCGATGGTCCGATAAGGACGCACCCGCATTTCAAACGCCATCGTCGAGTCCGTCAGCGTCACCCGGCGCTCGGTCATGATCAGCTTGCGTAGCACCGTTTTCACGTCGCGCTGTAGTTCCGAATAGTCGAGCAGCGTGGCAATTTCGGTGATCGGACGACCGATATCGCTGTCGCGGACGCTGAAAATATCGCTGATGCCCCGCGTGAAACTTTTGATCCGCAGTTGCTCGTCAAGGAACAGCGTAGCGATCTCGGTGCTTTCGAGCAGGTTTTTGATGTCGCTGTTGAGATGCGTCAATTGCTCGTTTTTTCTGGCCATCTCGACGTTGATGGTTTGCAGTTCCTCGTTGACGGACTGCATCTCTTCCTTGGCAGTTTCCAGTTCCTCGTTGGAGGATTGCAACTCCTCATTGACTGACTGATATTCCTCGTTTGACGACTTCATTTCTTCGTTGGCGATTTCGAGCTCGTCGATCGTGGATTGAAGCTGCGTGCGGGTCGTCAGCAAGTCTTGCTCCATTGCCCGCATGGCGTCGGGGACATTCACGCCCGAAACGACAGTCGCGCTGTCCTGCGTGTCGAAGGTGCTATCCTGAAACGCCAAAACGATAAAGTCGCCGTCATCGTCCATCGGCTCGGCAATCAGCATCAGCAGATGCGGCTTGCCGTCGATGCGAAGCGGCACGTTGCCGTGGCGGACCGTCGCTTTGCCCGCCTGCATTTCCTGCAATATCTTTCGCACCGCCGGACGCAGCGGTTTGCGTAAGATATCGAAGAGTGCAAAACTCGGCGTGCCGGTCGCGGGTTCGAAATAGCGGCCCATTGACAGGCCCGAGAAGCGGACGATCTGGCGGTGGCGGTCGATCACCACGTGCGGCGGATTGTGTTTTTCCATGACTCGACGCGCACCCTTGTCGATGCGGTCGCTGGACGCGGACAGGGGCGTGCCAGGTGGAAGTGGCAAGGCGGTTTGCGGAGCGCGCAACGGCAAGAGCGGAAGCATTCTCCCGTCAGTTTCACGGCGTTCGAAAATGCGTTGCTTCTTATCTTCGGTCGAGAAGAGTTTCGTGACGCGGGTCACCGATTCGGATGACCCGAGAAACAGCCGCCCGCCCGGTTTCAGGGCATAATGAAAGCTGCGCATGACGCGATCTTGCAGTGGCGGATCGATATAGATCAGCAGATTGCGGCACGAAATGAGATCAAGTTTGGAAAACGGGGGGTCCCTGATGACGCTGTGCGTCGAGAACACACACATTTCGCGGATTTCCGGGACCACGCAGTAGTCTTCGCCCTCCTGCTTGAACCAGCGTTCCAGACGTTCGGGCGAGACGCCGGCAACCGGACTGCGATAGCGGCCGACTCGCGCGACCGCGATGGCGCGATCGTCGATATCGGTTCCAAAAATCTGGACCTTTGGCCTGGGACGCCGCGTATCCATTGCCTCTCGCAGCAGGATAGCAAGCGTATAGGCCTCCTGACCCGTCGCGCAGCCCGGTACCCAGACGCGCACCGTTTCATCCGCACCTTTGCCGGTTACCAGGCATTTCAAAACATTTGCGCTCAAAACCTCGAACGCGGGGGAGTCGCGAAAGAATTGCGTGACGCCGATCAACAGCTCGCGAAACAGTAAATCGAGTTCTTCGGGTTTTTTGCGGAACAACTCGATATAGTCGGCGGGCGTATCGACCTGAAGCAATTGCATCCGGCGCTGGAGCCGCCGTACCAGCGTTTTTTCCTTATACTCACTGAAGTCGTGGCCGCTCCGCGCCCTCAGCGCGCCCATGATTGTCGCCATGTGCGACGTCGCGTCAGTGCGTATGCCATCGCCGTCCTTGCTGCCGGCGACGCCTTGCAGATGCGATTGATATGCGGCCAGTCTGGCCGGCATGGCTTCGACGGCCAGGACTTCATCAACCTGACCCGTTGCGGCCGCGCTTTGCGGCATGCCCGGCAGTGCGTGATGATCATACTCTGCCTGCGCCAAGGTCAAGCCGCCCTTTTCCCGGATCGCGGCTACGCCCAGCGTGCCGTCGCTGCCGGTACCAGACAGGATGATGCAGATGGCGTTCTCGCCCTGATCGTCCGCAAGCGATTGCAGGAATGTATCGATCGGGCGCCGGCGTTCGCGCGGCGGCGCGGGCCTGACAACTTTGAGACGCCCACCCGCGATTGTCATCGTGGCATCAGGCGGGATGACGAAAACGCAATTTTCCTTGACCTCGACGCCGTTGACCGCCTCGATAACGTCCATCGCCGTTGTTCTGCCGAGCAGATCGGCCAACATGCTTTTGTAATCGGGCGACAGGTGTTGAACGAGCACAAACGCCATGCCGGTATCTGCCGGGGTGTTTGCGAAAAAGCTCTTGAACGCATCAAGGCCGCCCGCCGACGCACCAATGCCGACAATCAGCGGCATGCTGGTGTTCCGTCCTCGACTATTGAGCGAACCAACTCTCTCTGCATGCGCGCACCTTTGGCGATCGAGCAAGGCTGAACAAGTTTTACCACTATGTGTCGGCCATCCTCGGGGCAGCTTATCGCCACCAGGCTTCGACGATATTGTTGTTACAGGCACTATGGGAACACGGCGTCACAGTCTATCAATAATTATCTACCCGTGCAGGCTCTCAGGCGGTGACTGCGCTAACTGTCTGCCTTGCAACGCCTGAGGAGAAAAGGCTGAGCAATATCAGTGGGATGTGCTCCAGTCGGAGTTGCGAGACCTCGACGAAGAGCCACATGTGGAAGGATATCACCCATGGGCAACATGCGCGCAAAGGGCTGCGTCTGCCATCCGATTTGACGGGTCAGGAATGGTGGATCTTTGAACTGTAGATGCCATTGCCGGCATCGACAGGATACCCTTGCAAATGGGGATGGTGCAACCTTCGGGAAGCAATGTTTTGTCTGCTGCGGGGCGGCCTGCCGTGGCGGAAGTTGCCTCCAAAGCTTGGCTTTGGGATGATCCCCCGGATCATCCGTCGCCTGCGTTCCCGCCGGTTTCTTTGGTCCAGCGGTGGTTCCATACTTGGCATGACAGCGGGCTATGGCGCACGATCAATCACGCATTGGTGATGCTGGTACGGAAGGTTTAAGGCCACGAGGCCAGTCCAGGTGCATGCGTGATCGATAGCCAGTCGGTGAAAGCCACGGAAAGCGGCGGTCATCGGGGCTATGATGCAGGTAAAAAGGTCAACGGGTGCAAGCGTCACATGCTGTCAGATACGCTCGGCCTGATGATTGAGACCGTGGTGCACAGCGCCGATATCCGGGACCGCGACGGCGCCCCGTTGGGTCTCAAGCCTATTCGGGACCGCTTCCCATTCCGCTCTCATGTTTTCGCTGATGGCGGTTATGCCGGCCAGAAATGTGCGGACGCGTTCGCGAAAACCGGCAATTGGTCGATCGAGATTATCAAAAGATCAGATGCCGCCAAGGGCTTTGTCTTGCTTCCACAGCGTTGGGTTGTCGAACGAACACTCGCCTGGCTCAGCGATAACCGCGGCCTTGCCAGGGATTTCAAGAGAGCCCTTGAAAGCGCCACGGCGTGGCTCTTTCTCGCTTCTGTCCAACTGCTCACCAGAAAATTGACAAGGCACTGAGATAACTGGATTTCAGTGTTTCGAGTCAAGCTCTGACATCTTCCTCCGACCGACCCCACAGGAATGCAAATGTCAGTGTCGGATCACTAGGGCCGCCGCTCCATTATTCCACAATCGCCGCTTCAATCGCTATGCGGATAGCTTCCGAAGTATGATTAGCGCCCATTTTGGTCAGCATGTTGGCGCGGTGGATTTCGACCGTTCGCGGGCTGATCGCCAGTTTTTCGCCAATCATGCGGTTCGACAAGCCGCCGGCAACGCCGCCCAGAACTTGCCGCTCGCGCTTCGTCAGGCGATTGACCCGGCTGCGGGCGAGCGCCTCGCGCAGCTTGACTGTGCCGAAAATCTTGGCCTTGGCTTGCGCCGTCGCGATGACTTCTGCAATTTCTTCGCGCGTAAGGGGCCAATTGATGTAGTCGATCGCGCCTTCCAAAACTGCCTGGACGACGGTGCGGGTGGACGGATTTTCAGCGTAGCCGATGACCGGCAACCAATTCCCCGATTGGGCCATATACGTGAGCAGCTTGCTGACCGAGAGCAAGTCATCGTGGACGAGCAGCAATCCGCCGCGCGGCCATCGGCCAATCAGTTCCTGCACATCCTCGAAAGGTTCGACATGAATGACGGTTTCCGACAGGCAGTGTGAAATGGCGGCCCGGCGACGAAAATCGCTATCCACCACAAAAAGGTTGGCGCTGCGGAAGAGATTGCTGCTCATGTCCATAGGTTTCTGCCTAGCAGAAAGTGCCTAGATATGGATGTAGAGTTGCCTCGGTTTTACTTTCCTAAAAACATTCAATGTGGACACAACCCAGCGTCCAGCATGGGCTGATTGACCGGCAGTCGGAGGCGTCACTGCAAACGAACAAGCGGAATGCGATTGTGCCAGCAAATCGCCCTCTGCGCTTATTCGCGACGCACTGGCTGTCAGAGGCGCCCAGCCGGTAAAGTTGCACAAGGCGGCAAGGCGCAACATGCCCCGCATACCGGGGCTGTCAAAAGACGTTCGTCCCGAGCCGATCCGGCATACTGCTGCGACCATGCTCCATACCGCTGCCAGCGTGCCGACAAATTCGAACATTTGGCAAATGGTGGGCGCGGCTGGGATTGAACCAGCGACCCCACCCGTGTGAAGGGTGTGCTCTACCACTGAGCTACGCGCCCCGCGTCAAGCGCGGAGAGGCGCGCCTTTAGAGAACGGTACGGGCGTTGACAAGCGCCCATGGCAAACGTTTCTGTTGGTCGCATCGTTTATGAGAAAAACCGGTTCCCACTTTTTCCCACGATGCTCTATGGCGCTGTTCTATGACCGAAACACCCGAAGCCACTTCCGCCTCTCCTGCCCATGATGTTCCGCCCGACCGGTTGGCGATCCATCCCCGCAATCCGTTCTTCGATGGCGACAAGCTTTCGCGTGGCATCGGTATTCGTTTCAAGGGTATGGTGCGGACGAATGTCGAGGAATATTGCATCTCGGAAGGCTGGATCCGCGTCCAGGCCGGCAAGACCATGGACCGCAAGGGACAGCCGCTCACCCTCAAACTCAGCGGTCCGGTCGAGGCGTGGTTTGAGGATCTGGGCGAGAGTGCCCCGGCGGCGAAGGTTTGATGGTGGCGTAAAAACGCGTTTTACTTGCCACGGGCCACGCGCTGCGCCACTGGCGAGGCGTTATGTCCAGTACCAAACTTCCCCAAATCATCATTATCGGTCGCCCCAATGTGGGCAAATCGACGCTGTTCAACCGCCTCGTCGGCAAGAAACTGGCGCTAGTCGACGATCAGCCCGGCGTCACCCGCGACCGCCGCTTTGGCGAGGCGCATCTGCTGGGGCTCGATTTCACCATCGTCGATACCGCCGGGTGGGAGGATCAGGACCCCGCCACGCTGCCCGGGCGCATGCGCATGCAGACCGAGGTTTCGCTGCAAGGGGCGGACCTGGCGTTGTTCACCATCGATTCCCGCGCCGGGATTACGCCGCTCGACCAGGAAATTGCCCGCTGGCTGCATGGTAGCACAGTGCCGGTGGTGCTCGTCGCCAACAAGGCCGAGGGCAAGGCTGGCGACGGCGGGCTCTACGACAGCTTCGCGCTGGGCTTCGGCGATCCCGTGGCCTTGTCCGCCGAACATGGCGAAGGGCTGGGCGATCTGTTCGAAGCGCTGTTGCCGTATTTCGAGGGCGAAAAGCACGAGCGTTTCGATGAAGCGTTTGTCGAGGATGACGGCGACGAGGACGACCCGTCGCGTCCGTTGAAACTCGCCATCGTCGGTCGGCCTAATGCGGGTAAATCGACGTTGATCAACGCGATGCTGGGCGAAGACCGGCTGTTGACCGGGCCGGAAGCGGGGATCACGCGCGATTCGATCGCGGTGGACTGGCAATGGGTCGATCCCGCCACCGGTGACCACCGCGCCGTCCGCCTGATCGATACCGCCGGCATGCGCAAAAAGGCGCGTATCGTCGAGAAACTGGAAAAAATGGCTGTGGCCGATGCCCGTCACGCCGTCGATTTTGCCGAGGTAGTGGTGTTGCTGCTCGATGCCACCCTGGGGCTGGAGCATCAGGACCTCAAGATCGCCGCAATGGCCCTGGAAGAAGGCCGCGCCCTGATCATCGCCATCAACAAATGGGACGTGGCCCAGGGTCCGTCGGCGCTGTTCAACGGCATCCGCATCGCGCTCGACGAAGGGTTGGCGCAGGTCAAGGGCGTGCCCGTGCTGACCGTGTCCGGGCGCACCGGCAAGGGGCTGGACGCGCTGATCGCCGCCGCCTTCGAGATACGCGTGGCCTGGAGCAAGCGCGTCTCGACCGGCCTGCTCAACCGCTGGTTCGACGATGCGCTGGCGGCTAATCCGCCCCCTGCACCTGGTGGCAAGCGCATCAAGTTGCGCTACATCACCCAGGCCAAAACCCGGCCGCCGGGCTTCGTGCTGTTCGGCACGCGGCTCGACCTCCTGCCGGAAAGCTACCGCCGCTACCTCATCAATGGCATCCGCCGTGAACTCGGCTTTGCCGCAGTGCCGATCCGAATGACCCTGCGCAGCGCCAAAAACCCGTTCCAGAAAGATTGAAATGGCCGATCTTTACCTCAAGGCACTGGAAGCAGAACGCAAACGCCTGTGGGCGACGTGCCGTTTGAAGGGCCTGGCCAAGGAGACCCCCGAACGCCTACGTATCGCCGAGCTGGACGAATTGCTGCGCGCGCACAAGGCGAAACCAGGGAAGTAAGCGGGCAATTTCCGGTCAACCGGATAACAGGTAATCGCTATCGATTGGCGTTGACCCGCACCCGCGTTCCGCTTCCAGTCTGTCCTGAGCTTGTCGCAGGATTGCTTTTCCTGCCACCGCTTGGGGGCAAAGAACGACTGTGGTTCGAGATACTTGGCAGGGGCCGCCCGCCACCGCGGCAATGCAGTCACATTTTCAGGCCATGATCATCTCTTTGATTTTCACGCCGAGCGTATCGAGGGTGAAAGGTTTTAACAGGATATCCATGTTAGGGCCGAGGAAATTGGTCCGGTCCTTGGCCTTCTCGGCGTAGCCGGTCACTAACAGAACTCTCAATCCCGGCCTGGCATCCTGCGCCAATCCCGCCAGTTGGCGGCCGTCGATGCCGGGCAGGCCGACATCCGACACCATCAAATCGATTTTCGACGCGGAATTTATAATGGCCAAAGCCTCCGTGCTATCGGCCGCCTGATGATGGCGATAGCCAAGTTCCTCCAAGACCTCGATCACCAGAAGACGAACCGTCGGATCATCCTCGACCACAAGCACTGTCTCGCCACGTCCTTGGGGCGACAGCGCCGGCCGACCCTTTTCCGCCGTCGCGGCATCGACACTGGCGCGTGGCAGAAAAAGCGCAACCGTCGTTCCTCGTCCCACTTCGCTGTCGATGCGGACGTAGCCGCCGCTTTGCTGCACAAAACCATAAATCATCGAGAGCCCCAAGCCGGTACCCTGCCCGATCGCCTTTGTTGTGAAAAAAGGCTCGAATACCTTGGCAACGACATCGGGAGCCATACCCGATCCTGAATCGGAGACGCTGACGACGACGTAAGATCCGGGACGCTCATTCTCGCGATACGTCGGATCAGTCGCCAGCACGGTTGCGTTCGTGGTTGTGATACTTAGCCGGCCCCCGTCCGGCATGGCGTCACGCGCATTGATCGCCAGATTGAGGATCGCATTCTCGATCTGGTTTGCGTCGGCCAACGCTGGCCACAGCCCGGCATCGAGATGTGTCTCCAGACGCACTTGCTCGCCCAGCGAGCGGCGCAGCATATCGTCCATGCCGGTCACCAGGGCATTGGCATCGCATGACTTCGTATGGAGCGACTGGCGACGCGAAAAGGCCAATAACCGCTGGGTCAGCGCCGCCGCGCGAAATGCTGAAGTCGATGCGCCGTCCATGAACCGGTCGATATCATCGGTGCGACCAGACGCCAGCCGGCGGCGGATGATATCGAGCGAGCCGGTGATGCCGGTCAAAAGATTATTGAAATCGTGAGCGATTCCCCCCGTGAGCTGTCCAATCGCCTCCATTTTTTGGCTCTGACGCAGTTGTTCCTCGGCATCTTGTCGCGACAGCTGTTCAGCCGCCAATGCTGAAGTGCGCTGTGCAACACGCTCTTCAAGCGTTTCGTTTAATGTATGAAGTTCGGACTCCCTCGCCAGCAGCGCGGTCTGTGTCGCGTGCATTTCATCTGCGACATAAAGGCGATCGACGGCGGCAGCGATAAGGTTCGCATAGCCCCGCAGGAACCTTGTGTCCCGATTGCCAAAATGGCGTGGCACCCTGCTATCGACCTGCAGGATACCGAACGGCGGCTTGTCCTCGGCACCAAGAATGATGACGCTGACGATCGCCCGCACGCCATTGTTTTTGATGAAATCGGCGTATTCGAAACGCGTTTCAGTCGCGATATCGTCGGAGATGACCGGCTGACCAGTGCTCAGCGCAAACCCTTCGGACGAGCCCGGTACGGCTTCGACCGTGACTATGCCGACGACGTCCGCTTTCCAGCCAACTCCCGCGCGCACGAGCAGCGTCTTGCCGTCCGGCTGAAGCTCCATGACCTTTGCCAAGTCGGTTTCAAGCGCCTCGCCGACGAGCTTGCACGCTTCTGTCAGGATCTGGTCGAGACTTTCGGACCGCAGCGCCAACTCACCAAATTTTGCAAGAATCTCTTGCTGTCGTAACAGGTCCCGCTCGATTGACGAATCCGGCATCACAGTTCCAGCAAGTAAATCCCTCCACCATTACTAGGCTAAACGATATGTATCCGGACGTACAGTGGTACTGAATATTTTTAAGTAAGCTATTTCACAACCGCCACGGCATCGCCCGCCACTCGGTCAGCGAGCGCCAAGCCCATTCCAGCGGGCCTTGGCGGAACCGGGTCAGCCAGGGCTTGCTCCAGCCGAGCATGAGCGCCCATCCGCCCAGTACGAACAGCGGCTGTAGCGCGGGGGTGATGCGGCCGTAGAGCCCCGCGCCCCAGCCATAAAAAATTGCGGTCATGACAATGGTCGTGCCCAGGTAATTGCTGAAGGCCATGCGCCCGGCAGCGCGCAATCGCTGGCCTGGCCATGTCATCAGCAGGTGCGGCGCGGCGAGCATGATTGCGGCCGCATAGCCCAGCGCCATGAGCAAATGCGCGGGGCCGGCCCAATAGGCGAGGATGTCAGGCATCACAGTTGCAGGAAAATGTCGGGGCCACGCCCAGTCGAGCACCGCCAGCGTCCACGCGGTGCCGAGCGTCAGGCCGACGCTGGCCAGCGCAATCAGCCGCCGGCGCGGCCATTCCCCGGCGAAGAAACCGCCGCGCAGCAGCACCATGCCCAACAGCATCAGCGGCAGCGTCTCGCCGATGGTGTAAAGTGTCATCGTGACCGGCCAGCCGGGCGCGGTGGCCAGCTTGTCGGCGATCTGCGCGACAAAGCCCAGCCGCGCCTGTGCCATCTCGATCTGCATATGGCTGAGCGTCGCTGCCATCGCCTGATGCTGCGCCGCCGGAGAGATGGTGTCGATAATTTCGCCCAGGCTGCCCGCCATGCCCCAGCCGTGCCACAGCGTGAAGATCATCAGCGCCAGTACCAGCAGCGTGGCGTCGGGCACGCGCCGCAGCGTCAGCGCGAAAAATCCGCTGACCGCATAAACAAACAGGATATCGCCCCACCAGAACAGCACATAGTGCAGCCAGCCGAACAGCACGAGCCAGCCCAGGCGCCGCAATTGCAGCATCTCGCCATTTCGCCGTGCCGTATCGGCGCGCTCCACGAACAGCAACATGCTGGCCCCGAACAGCATCGAAAACAGCGCCCGCATTTTGCCCTCGAACAGCACGAAGGTCAGCGCGAAGGCAACTTCGTCGGCTGGGGAGGCGCGATGCGGCAGCCACGGTGTATCGGTGCCCGCCGAAGGCCCGGCAAAGCCGGCAATGTTGATCGCCAGAATGCCCAGCACCGCAATCCCCCGGATCAGGTCGAGCGACGCGATCCTGTCAACGCGAAGGATGGGGGCAACGGGTGAAATCACAGGCAAATACATCCTTCACGAAAACACCGGTCAATCTTGCGTTAACCTGCGTATGGCAGCAATCGGCACCGCGTCCAGCAGGGCCCAGTCGGTCGTGCGGTTCGACGCATTTTCCAGTGTCTTGGTGGCAAAGCGTGCCGATCTGATCCCGGCAAAGCGCAATCCGCAACTGCGCAGGCATGGTTTTTGATCGCTCCGGCCAATGTCAACGGCCGCGTCTGCTGGCGCGTGGCCGCCCTGCATGGCGCAAATACCAAAGCAGGCTGCGGCGGCCACCGCGTGCTGTGATCTTCGTTATCGCACCACGCTCTAGGCGATCTGCGTTCCGCCCTTGAACAGCGCGACGGCGCGGCCCTGCACCGGCAGTCCGTCGAACGGAGTGTTGCCGGCGCTGGCCGCCATCCGGCTCGAATCGACGATCCACGGCTGCTGCGGATGGATCAGGGCGATGTCCGCCTCAGCGCCCACCACCAGCTGGCCGGCATTCACGCCCAGCAATTGCGCCGGGTTGCCGCCGAGCAAGGCAAAGGCGCGGGCCATCGGGATGACGCCGTCGCGCACCAGCGTCAGCGTCAGCGGCAGCAGCGTTTCTGCCCCGGCCATGCCCGGTTCGGCGTCAGCATAGGGCAGGCGCTTGTCTTCGGGGCCGCGCGGATCATGGCCCGAGGCGATGACGTCGATGGTGCCGTCGGCCAGCGCCGCCAATACTGCCTGCCGGTCCACCTCGCTCCGCAACGGAGGTGATAATCGCGCAAAGCTGCGGAAATCGCCGATGGCCAGGTCCGACAGCATGAAATGCGCCGGGGTCACACCCGCCGTGATTGCCGCGCCACGCGCCCGCGCCTGGCGGATCAGCTCCAACGCCGCACCAGTAGTGACCTGCCGGAAATGCAGCCGCGCCCCGGCGAGTTCGGCCAGCGCAATGTCGCGCGCCACGGCCAGCGCCTCGGCCAGCGCGGGAGCCGCGGGCAGGCCAAGCCGGGTCGCCATTTCGCCCGCGGTAGCCACTGCGGCTCCGGTCAACCCGGCATCTTCGGCGTGGGCGATCACGACCATGCCCAGCATCGCGCAATAGCGCAGCAGGCCGAGCATAGCGCCCGAATCGCCAATCCAGCGCCGCCCGGTGGCGACAGCTTTGGCCCCGGCGTCGCGCATCAGCGCCAGTTCGGCCAGATCGATGCCCTGCAGCGCGCGCGTGGCGGCGGCCAGCGGATGCACCCACAAGTCCGGCTTGCCCGATTGTGCTGCAAAGCGGACCCGCGCCGGGTGATCGAGCGGCGGGTTTTGATCGGGCATCAGGCCTGCGCGGGTGATGCCGCCGAAATGAAACGCCGGCTTGTCGATCGCGAACACGCCGAGATCGACAAGGCCGGGCGCGATGAGCGCGCCCTTGGCGTCCACTACCCGGTCGCCATCGGTCGGAGTGACATCGCTGCCCAGCGCTACAATCAGCCCGCCCATGCAGCGGATCGCGCCCGGTACCGGCGCGCCGTCGGGCAGTACCAGCCGACCATTGACGATGGTGAGAGGCCCAGCGCTACTCATTGCCCGGTGCTCATTCCCAACCCGCCACGCCGCGTGCCTTGCGGGTCAGCACATCGAGGCAAGCCATGCGGATCGCCACGCCCATCTCAACCTGTGTCGTGATTGCCGACCGACCGACCAGATCGGCGACGGTGCTATCGATCTCGACGCCGCGATTCATCGGCCCGGGATGCATCACCATTGCATCCGCTTTCGCATATGCCAGCCGATCAAGCGTCAGCCCGTACAAGTGTCGGTATTCGCGCGGGCTTGGAACGAACTGCCCTTGCATCCGCTCTTGCTGGAGCCGCAGCATCATCACCACATCGGCGCCTTTGAGCGCGGCGTTGAAATCGTAAAACGGCGTAACGCGCATCGCCTCGATGGCTTCGGGCATCAGCGCCGGCGGCGCGCAGACGCGCACGTCAGCACCCAGCGCCGTCAGCGCGAGGATGTTGGAACGCGCTACCCGGCTATGCAGGATGTCGCCGCAAATCGTCACCGCTAGCCCTGTAAAACCGCCTTTAGCATGGCGGATGGTCAGCGCATCGAGCAGCGCCTGCGTCGGGTGCTCGTGCTGGCCATCGCCAGCGTTCAGCACCGGGCAATCGACCTTGTCCGCGATCAACCGCACCGCGCCCGAACTGGCATGGCGGATGACGATGGCATCGGCGCGCATCGCGTTCAACGTCATGGCGGTGTCGATCAGCGTTTCGCCTTTTTTCACGCTGGATTGAGCGGCATGCATGTTGACCACATCCGCGCCCAGCCGCTTGCCGGCAATCTCGAACGACAGCAGCGTGCGGGTGGAGTTTTCGAAGAAGGCGTTGATCAGCGTCAGCCCGGCCAGATCCTCGACCCGCTTGTGACGCTGGCGGTTCAATTCCACCCATTGTTCGGCTTCATCGAGCAAAAACAGGATTTCGTGCGGAGCCAGGCCGGCGATCCCGACCAAACCGCGATGCGGGAAAGCGCCCGAGCCCGGTGGATACCGGCCCGCGTGTGAAGCGGATGCAAATGCCATTGAAGCCAGTCTCCTAGCCCTCCCTGCGCCACGGCTCAAGCCGCCTTGCGTAAGTTTCCACTGTGTAACACAAGAGGCAATATTTGGCCGGCTGGGAATGGCCCGAGACGATAGGAAGCTGCATGGAATTCGCGCGCAAGGTCTGGCACCTGCTGGTCGGGATCAAGGACGCATTGGTACTGGTGCTGGTACTGGCGTTTTTCATCGGGCTGAGCGCGCTGTTGTCCAGCCGCAGCGCGCCCGCGCAGGTCCGGCCGGGGGCGCTGCTGATCGCCCTTAACGGTTCGGTGGTCGAGGAACCCAAGCTGATCGATCCGCTGGCACTGGTGCTGTCGGGCGATACCGGCGTTACCGAATATCGCGAGCGCGACCTGGTGCGGGCGATCCGCGCGGCGATCGGCGATTCGCGGATCAAGGCGGTGGTGCTCGACCTGTCGCATTTCGACGGCGGCGGCCAGGTCCATCTCGAAGAGGTAGGCGCGGCGATGGACGCGGTGCGCGCCGCGCACAAGCCGGTGCTGGTGTTCGGCTTCATGCTCGACGATCCGGGCATGCTGCTGGCGGCGCACGCCAGCGAGGTATGGGTTGATCCGCTCGGCGGCGTGTTCGTGCCGGGGCCGGGGGGCTATCACCTCTATTTTGCCAAGCTGCTCGACCGGCTTAAGATCGACGCGCATGTTTTCCGCGTCGGCACTTACAAGGATTACGTCGAGCCCTATCTGCGCAATGACCAGTCCGAACCGGCTCGGCTGGCGCGGACCGCCTTGTACAACGCAGTGTGGACCGATTGGCGCGCCAATGTCGCCAAGGCGCGGCCGCAGGCCGATATCGCCCGGGTTACCGCCGATCCGGTGGGTTGGCTCAAGGCCGCAGGCGGTGACGCGGCCAAGGCGGCGCTGGCGGCGGGGCTGGTTGATCGTATCGGCACGCGCGCGGATTTCGGCGCGCGCATAGTCAAGATTGTCGGCAATGATCCCAGGGACACCAGGCCGGGCGCTTTTGCGCATACCACGTTGACGCCGTGGCTGAACGCCAATCCAGAGGGGACCGGTGGCAAGGCGATCGGCGTCGTGACCATCGCTGGAGAAATCGTCGATGGCCGGGCCGGGCCGGGCACTGCGGGCGGCGATCGCATTGCCGCGCTGATTGATTCGGCCGCAAAACGCGACCTTTCGGCGTTAGTGGTACGAGTCGATTCGCCGGGTGGCTCGGTCATGGCGTCCGAGGCGATCCGCAGCGCGATCGCGCGGCAAAAAGCACGCGGGCTGCCGGTCGCGGTATCGATGGCCAATGTCGCGGCCAGCGGAGGTTACTGGGTTTCTACGCCAGGCGCGCGAATCTTTGCGGAACCGGCGACGATCACCGGCTCGATCGGGATTTTTGCGGTCATCCCCAGCTTCGAGCGGGCCTTGGCGCAATATGGCGTTACCAGCGATGGCGTGCGGACCACTCCGTTGTCAGGGCAACCCGATGTGCTGAGCGGGCTGACCCCGGAGGTCGAGGCGATGCTTCAGGCTGATATCGAGAACGGCTACGGGCGGTTTGTCGGTCTGGTCGCGCAATCGCGCCACCAGACGCCCGCCCAGATCGATGCGATTGCGCAGGGCCGGGTGTGGGATGGCGCCGCTGCGTTGCAGAACGGGTTGGTCGATCAGTTCGGCGGGCTCGACGATGCCATGGCCTGGGCCGCGGAGGCCGCGCATCTCAAGCCCGGCGGCTGGCATCCGCTGTATCTGGGGCAAAAACTCCAGCCGCTGGCGCGTCTGGTTGCGTCGCTGCGTCATCATGACGACGACGACCGCAACGATTCGGATGCCGATCCCGCTAACGATACGCAAGCCCGCGACTGGGTAGGGCTGATCGCCAGCCGCCAGCGCGACACGCTGGCCCGCGCGATCAGCGATGCCGAACGGTTGATGGCCGGGCAGGGGGCACAGGCCTATTGCCTGGATTGCGCCGCTGACAACGTTAGCGGATCGCCGGGGCGGGTCTCTGGCAACGCATCGCCGTTGACGCTGGTCGGGCGGTTGGCGCGATTGCTCGGGCTGGTTTGACGTGAGAGAAAAAGCATCGCTGAAAAGCGCAAAGGGGATATCGACAATGAATGCACTGCGACGTGTCATTACCGGGCTTGATGGCGATGGCCGGTCCTGTTTCCTGTTCGACGATTCGGCAAGGATGGTGATCTGGGCGACGGACGCAGTGCCGGCAGATAACGCCAGCTCTGCCGACGGCGGGGGTGGTCCATTCTGCTTTCCGACCAGCGGTACCTCGTTTGCTTTTGCCGATTTTCCGCCGGGCGGCGGAGCGGCGATGCATGCGACCGATACGATCAATTATGTTGTCGTGGTTTCCGGCGAAGTCTGGTTCATGACCGAAACCGGCGAAACGCTGCTGCGCGCGGGTGACGTTCTCGTCGATCGTGGCAACATGCATGGCTGGCGCAACGATGGCGACGTCCCGTGCCGTATTGTCAGTGTCGTGTTGCCTGCACACCCCGTCGGCAAGGGCGCCACGGTTTCGGGCGAATTGGCGTTGTAAACGAAGGCGGAGCAGTCTCGGCCATGCAAAAAAGGGGCGGGAAACCCGCCCCTTTCAGCAATCGCAAACGCGTAAAATCACTCAGCCGAAACGCTGGCCTTGACGATCTTGCCCGGCTTGGCCGGCGGTTCGCCCTTGGGCAGGGCATCGACCTTGTCCATGCCATCTGCGACCACGCCCCAGACGGTGTACTGCTTGTCGAGGAAGCGGGCATCGTCGAGACAGATGAAGAACTGGCTGTTGGCCGAATTGGGTGCGCTGGTCCGCGCCATCGAGCAGACGCCGCGAACATGCGGCTCGGCGTTGAATTCGGCCTTGAGGTCGGGCTTCTTCGATCCGCCCATGCCGGTGCCGTTGGGGCAACCGCCCTGCGCCATGAAACCGGGAATCACGCGGTGAAACGTGACGCCGTCATAAAAACCCTCGCTGACCAGTTCCTTGATCCGCTCGACATGGCCGGGCGCAAGGTCGGGACGCAGGCGAATCTTGACGTCGCCGGTATCGAGGGCAAGGGTAAGGTATTCGTCGGCCATGGACTCTCTCCTGAAATGCCGGGCCGATATAGGGTGGCGCGGCGCAATGTCACGCCTTCGAATTACATCTGATAGCAAGTGACATGCCGCTGCACCTGACCAAGATCGCCTTCCGCTCCGAAAGCCCGGCAACGCTGCGCGCATGGCTGGAAAGCCAGGCCGGCAACGATTCGGGCGAGGCGCGCCTGACCACGCGCTATCTGCCCAAGCGCCATGCCGAGATGGCGGGCGGATCACTGTACTGGATTCACCAGCATGTCCTCGTGGGTCGTTCGCCGCTGCTGGGTTTCGCGGCCACGCCCGAAGGACGGCATTGGATCAGGCTGGAGCCGCGATTGATCGCGGTCCACCCGCAAGCGCGACGCGCGCATCAGGGCTGGCGCTATCTGGCGACCGAAGATGCCCCCGCCGACCTCGACCTTGATGACGCGAGCGAGGTGCTGCCCGGCCATCTTGTCAGCGAGCTGGCAAAGCTGGGCTTGATTTGACAAAACCCCGTCAGCGCGAGCGCAGCGCGGCAATCAACTCCGCTTGAGCCACCAGTCGAGCAGGTGCCAGGCAACGGCATAGCGCGGCGGGGCGCCGAATGCTGCGCCGATTTCGCCGCGTTCCTCCGCCGCCATGGCCTCCGCCACCTGGTGCCGCGTGAACCAGCGCGCGTCGTCCAGCTCGTTGCCGTCAATCGTCAATTCGGTGGTTGCGGCAACGGCATGGCAACCGATCATCAACGATGAGGGAAACGGCCAGGGCTGGCTGGCGACATAGGATACCGCGTTCACGCGCACGCCGACTTCCTCGAAGACTTCGCGCGCGACGGCTTCTTCCAGAGTTTCGCCAGGTTCGATAAAACCGGCCAGCGCTGAAAACCGTTTGGGTGGAAAGCGCGGCTGGCGCCCAAGCAGAAGCTGCCCATCGTGTTCCACCAGCATGATGACCACCGGGTCGGTGCGCGGAAAATGTTCCGCACGGCAGGCCTCAGAGCTGCAATTGCGTTGCCAACCGGCCTTGGCGAGGCGCGTCGGCTGTCCGCAAACTGCGCAGAAGCGGTGGCGCGCGTGCCATCCCGCCAGGCTCCGCGCGGTGCCATAGGCGGCCAGATCGCCGACCGCCATGCCGGACATCACTTGCCACAGCCGTGGATTGGGCGGGGCCACACTGGCCGCGCTCGCAGGGGGCGCGGCGACGAAACGGGCATGGCCCTGCTCGGTCAGCCCCAGAAACACCAGCTCGGCATCATCATCAACCTCGGCCAGCGTACCCCAGACCAGCGCCGCATCGGCATCGAGGCGGGGCTCCAGCCCATCCAGCAGCAGCAACCGGGCGTTGCGGTCCATCAGCCTGGTCACGGCCTCGGGATCATTGCGAAGATGATCGGCGCGGTCGATCCGCGATCCCGCAAAGGCGATCGGGGGCAGCGTCAATTCGGCCAGATCATCCATCTCGCATCCCATTATTTTATGACAACAAGCTGTGCCGCGCGCGCAAACAGCGTTGGCAGACCGGCCTCATCCAACCTGTCAAGCGGCCACCATTGGCCGTGCTGCGCAGGCAGACTAGCCCAATCGCTCCCCGAATACAGCGCCAATTCAAGGTGCAGCGTGAAATGGGTGAAGACATGCGTCACTTCGCCTGCCACCCGCCATGGGCCGGCCAATGGCGGCGTGCCGGACCCATCCGCGCTCGCACTCCACCCATCATCCGGCAGCGCCCGCATACCGCCCAGCAGGCCGCGCGCCGCCCGGCGCACCAACCACACGGCGTCATCGCGAATGATCCAATACGCCCAGCCTCGCCGTTCGCGCCGGGCGCGGCGCGGCGGCTTGACCGGATAGGCCTCCGCCTGCCCTGCGGCATGGGCACCGCAATGCGGCCGCAGCGGACACAGCAGGCAACGTGGCGCCCGAGTGGTGCAAATCGTCGCGCCCAGATCCATCATCGCTTGTGCAAAATCGCCAGCCCGCGAGTCCAGGATACCCGGGCCCGGCGTAATCGCATCCACGGCTTTGCGGATCGCCGGTTTTGCGCCGGGCAAGGGCTGACCGATGGCGAACAGCCGGCTTGCCACCCGCTCGACATTGGCATCGACAACCACCGCGCGGCGGCCAAAACCGATCGCCGCCACCGCCGCTGCGGTATACGCGCCGAATCCCGGCAAGGCGCGCAATGCCTCCTCGTCAGCGGGAAAGGCACCGCCCTGCGCGGCTATCGCCTGCGCGCAGGCAATCAAATTGCGCGCCCGGGCATAATAACCCAGCCCTGCCCAGGCAGCCATCACTTCGCCTTCATCCGCTGCGGCCAAGTCCGCCACAGTCGGCCACCGCGCGGTAAATCTTGCAAAATAGGGGATAACTGCGGCCACCGTGGTCTGCTGCAGCATCACTTCAGACAGCCAGACGCGGTATGGCCAGTCGGGGTCGTGGGTCGGCAGCGGCGTTCCCGGCGGGCAACGCCACGGCAGTTTACGGGCATGAGCTTCATACCAGCCAAGCAAGGTGGGCGCGATCCCCCCGCCGCTGCTCGGCGCGCCTTCGGTCATAAACCCTTCGCCACTGGTATCCATCCCGGCGCTATGGCATGGCTGAAAAGGCAATGAAACTGACACGCCACCAGCCATGATCAGCACGGGCAAAACGCCGGGTCGGCAGGACCGCCCACGCGCCGGGGCGCCGGAACGGCAGCGTGGGGGCCCGGCGCGTCCAATTGCCGAGCTGATGCCAGAGATCGGCCGCACCGCCTTTCGCAAGTTCGGCTTCGTGCAGTCCAGCGTGGTCACGCGCTGGCCTGAAATCGTCGGCGCGCGCCATGCCCGCGCCTGCGCACCCGAATCGATCCGCTTTCCCCCCGGCGAGAAATCGGGCGGTATCCTGCAACTGGTGGTGGCGCCCGCCCATGCTCCACTGATCCAGCATGTCATCCCCGAAATCATCGAGCGGGTGAACCGCTTTTTCGGTTATCAGGCCGTCGCGCGGGTTAAGCTGCGGCAGGGCGACGTCACGCCGCCCGCCGCTGCCGCCGCCCGCCGGGCGCCGCCAAGCCTCAAGTCGATTCCCGTCGAACTAGGCGAAAGCTTGCGCGGGATTGGCGATCCCGAATTGCGCACGGTGCTTGAATCGCTGGCCCGCAGCCTGTCATGGCGCGACGCAGACTCGCCCGAATGAAAGAAGCCCGCGCCATGCCAAATTCGTTCGATAACCGGCAATTGCGTACCTGTCTTCGCGGGCTGGCGCTGTTGGCCAGTGCGATCCTGATGGCCGCTGCCAAGCCGCCAATCCATCCGGTCGTACACCGCAGCACGATGGTCACGGTGACGCCCGACGGCGCGCATGTGCTCGGCGATCCCGCCGCGAAGATCAGGCTGACCGAATATATCAGCTACACCTGCCCGCACTGTGTGCACTTCAACCAGGAATCCGAAGCCACGTTGCGGATGACATTCGTGGCGTCCGGCAAGGGCTCGGTCGAAATACGCCAATACATCCGAAACCCGATCGACATGGCCGCCGCGCTGCTGGTCGGTTGCGGTGGGCCAACGAATTTCATCAGGCTGCACGATATTTTTCTGAATACCCAGACGGAGTGGATGGCAAAAGTCGCCAATTTGAACGATGCCCAGCGTCAGCGGTGGGAAACCGGCCCGATCAGCGGCAGGATGCGCGCCATTGCCGGCGATCTCGATTTTTACCGAGTCATGGAAAACAACGGTTTCAGCCGACCTGCCGTCGATCGCTGCCTGAACGACGAAGCCGCGATGAAGCGGCTGGCCGCACAGACCGAGGCTGCGACCACCGCCGGGGTCGAGGGTACGCCCGGCTTTGCCATCGACGGCGTGGTGCTGACCGGGACCTACGACTGGACGATGCTGGCGCCGCAATTGCAGGCGCGTGAGTAGCTTGACCGGCAGCAAACTGTGGCGATAGCAAATTTGTGACGTTAATTGAGGAATGGCCCTGATGATATCGTTGACCCGACGCCTTCGCTTTGCCGGCCTGGTGCTTGCTGGTGCCGCCATGCCACTGGCCCTATCGGCCTGCCACAAGGCGGACTCGGGCGCCACGGGCGCGGGGACAACTGCCAGCGCCGCCAGCCTGACCAGTAGCCCCGCGGCCACCGTTGCCCCACCCGCCGGCAAGGCTTGGTCGGACGTGGTCAGCGCCACGTCCGCCGGGGGCATGCTGATGGGTAACCCCGGGGCCGCGATCAAGCTGGTCGAATATGGTTCGCTGTCGTGCCCGCACTGCGCCCATTTTGCCGAAACCGGGTTCAAGCCGCTGGTTGGCAAATATGTGGATAGCGGCAGGGTCAGCTTCGAATACCGCAGCTTTGCCATCCACAGCATCGACGTGCCGCTGACCGTCCTGCTGCGGTGCGCCTCGCCGCAGGCCTTTTTCGGCCTTGTCGAGCAGCTTTATATCAACCAGCCGGCCTTGATGGCGCGTGCCCAGCAGGGCGAAAAGCAAGCGCAGGCCGCATCGGCGTTGCCCCCTGCAAAACGTTTCGTCGCGATTGCCGATGCGATGGGCTTCACCGATTTCTTCTCGGCACGCGGCGTGTCGGTAGATCAGGCGCACGCCTGCCTCGCCAATTCCGCCGCCGCCACGCAAGTGGGCAAGGATGCGCAGTCTTTCAGCGATCAAGGCGTCGATTCCACGCCCACGCTGACGATCAATGGCATCAAGACCGAAGCAACAGGCTGGCCCGATCTTGAACCCATGCTGCAAAAGGCTGGCGCGCGCTGAAGACGGAGACGCAGCCATCTTCGATGCGGCTCAGTCGGCTCAAGCTCACCGGCTTCAAAAGCTTTGTCGAGCCGGCTGAACTACGCATCGAGCCGGGGCTGACCGGCGTGGTCGGTCCTAACGGTTGCGGAAAGTCCAACCTGCTCGAAGCGATCCGCTGGGTGATGGGCGAAAATTCGCCGAAAAGCCTTCGCAGCAGCGGCATGGACGATGTCATCTTTGCCGGCACGGCCACGCGCCCGGCGCGCGACTTTGCCGAAGTGGTGCTACACGCGCAGACTGCCGATCGCGAAGAGCTGGAAGTCGTCCGCCGCATCGAGCGCGGCGCCGGCAGCGCGTACCGCATCAACGGGCGCGATGCCCGTGCGCGCGACGTGGCGCTGGTCTTCGCCGATGCCGCGACCGGCGCGCATTCCCCGGCGCTGGTCAGCCAGGGGCGCATTGCTGCAGTGATTGCCGCGCGCCCCGCCGAACGCCGCCAGATGCTGGAGGAAGCCGCCGGTATCGCCGGTCTGCATGTCCGCCGCCGCGATGCCGAACAGAAGCTGCGCGCCACCGAGGTCAATCTCGCTCGGCTCGACGATCTGATCGCGGGGCTAGATGCGCAGATCGCGGCGCTGCGCCGCCAGGCCCGCGCCGCCGAGCGGTATACGGCGCTATCGACGCGGATCCGACTGGCCGAGGCGCGGCTGGTCTTTGCCCGGTGGCGCGATGCCGCCGCCGCCGCGCAAGCGTCCCGCAATGAGGCTCAGGCCGCCGAGCGCAAGGTCGGGAGTGCGCAAGAACTGGCTAAATCGGCGGTAACCGCACAGGCGACAGCGGCGGCACAATTGGCCGACGCGCGCGAAATGCTGGCTGACCGCCGCGACGATGCCAGCGCGCAAGGTCACCGCATGGCGACCTTGACCAGCCAGCTGGAAAGCGCCGAACAACGGCGGCGCGACCTGGACCGCACGGCAAAACGGCTGGAGGAAGATCGCGGCGATGCCGATCGCCTGACCACCGATGCTGCCGCCGCGCTGGGCAAATTGCAAGCCGGTCTGGCGGCAGGGCAAGCGGCGTTGGCCAGCGAAGAAGCGCGCCGGCCTGCGGTTGGCGTCGCGCTGGAGCGTGCCGACCACGCCGCGCGCGCTGCTGAACTGGCCCTTGCGCAAGCCACGGCCGCGCAGGCGGGGGTGGAGGCGGAATGGCGCGTCAACGCTGCCGCAGTGGCCGCCGCACAGGTTCGGCTGGACCGGCTGGAAGGCGAGCGAGCCCGGCAGGAAGCAAGCCGCGCCGCGCTGGCCGCCAGCGGGGATGGCATGGGCGCGGTAGCTGAGGCCGGGCTGCGTCAGGCCAGCGCGAGCAAGGCTGTGGTTCTCGCGCGGGTAGCGCTGGAGCAGGCACAGGGCGCAAAAACCGATCTGCAGGCTGCCAGCGATGCCGCTGCCAGCGCGCTGGCCGGAGCCAAAGCTGACCTTGCCGGGATCGAGCGCGAATACCAGGCGCTGCTGCGTGATCGCGACCTGCGCGCGAAGCAGGCGCAACGTCAAAGCCTGCCGCTGGCGCTTGACCGGTTGCGCGCTGCGCCGGGGTATGAACGCGCTTTCGCGGCGGTGTTGGGCCGTGACGCCAGCACGCCGCTGGGCGCGGCACCAGCGGATGGCGATGGCCGGTTCTGGACCGGCGGACCATCGCTGAGCGCGGTTGCGGACTCGCTGGCTCACCATGTCATCGTTTGTCCGCCGGAACTCGCCGCACGGCTGGCGCTGGTCCATGTTGCCGACCGCGACGATGACCGGACGCTGCCTCCCGGCGAATGGCTGGTGACGCGTGGCGGCAGGTTGCGCCGCTGGGATGGCCTGGTGGCGCGGGGCGAAGGCGCGGCGGAAGCGGCGCGGCTGGAGGCGGATAACCGCTTTGCGGCGCTTGCCGCTGACTTGCCCGCCCGCCGCGCTGC
>JAYUBN010000211.1:0-27195 GCA_043740855.1 Sphingomonadales bacterium
ACAATTCAGCGTGGGAAATTTTCATGTTCAATGATTACGCGGCAACCGCGCTCAACGCTGACATCGCCGAAAGCGTACCAAATTTCCTAAAAAATTCCGGCGGGTCATTCTGGATGATAAAAACGTGATGGCGGTTGGGCAAAACATGCTCATCGCGCCAGACTACGGTGTCGCCATGTGACTGCGGATGGAGCGCTTCAACCGCTTTATGTGGTCACGCGCTTCGTCCCACGGCGGGCTCTTGGCCGCAATGTCTGAAAGTGAATCGCCCGCAGTTATGGTTGAATTCGAGCCATTGAATTTCCAGTTGTAAACGCCGACCGCTTTGTGGCGGCCGCTGAAATCAGCAGAATAACGGCTGCAGATACGCAGCAGAAAATCGTAATCCTCCAACCGGCACAAGGTTTCATCGAAGCGAAGATCCACGGGATCGACACGTCTTCTATCGATGATAAAGCTATGAATCGGGCAGAAATTTTCCACCATCAATTGTTCGAACGATTCCCCGCGAAAAATATTGGTATCCCGCCCACAGACATAAGACGCACCCGCAAACAGACCCGCGTGCTTTACGACAATGTCTGCAAAGGCAATCACGCTCGATTTTTTTTCAATGGCTTGCGTCAACCATGAATAAGCATGTTGATACATGTAATCATCCGCGTCGAGAAACGCTACGTACCGGCCATCGCAATTTGCCAACCCCGCGTTCAACAACTGGGCTCGGATATCGCGGCGCTCAGGATTAGGAACATTGATGACAAGTGGGCGCACCCTTCGCGCCGTCCAATCGTAAGCCCAGACTGTCCGCTCGACTTCCGCCAGATCATCAGATGTGAAACCTTGGGTTACTATTACCGGACGCACGAGGCCATGACTCTGATGGTACAGCGAGAACAATGCCCGCCCCATCTCGTCGAGCAAAGCGCAATCGTGAATACGAATTATTACATCGACTCCAGCCTCGCCAAAGTCAGCGGAGGTTCTGCCAAAAATGCGGGGCTGTACGTCGGTAATAATTGCCTCCATCACCAGGTTCACCACCGGGTCCGAGTAAAACTGAACATATACTCCCATTGACCAACATCATGATCGTCGGGAAGCACAGCATTCGCAGGCAGTAGCGGTAACTCGCGAGGATTTTTTACGAAGCCGGCTTTTACCGCTTCGGCTTCGACAAAACGAGTGAACGCCGGGTCTCCATGCCATTTATGCGCCAGGTACCGTCCGGCAACCAGCATTTCGCGCCAAGTTCGCGCCGAATAGGGCCGGTCGGACACATCATGATAAAACAGCGCGGTTGGGCAACTCAGGGTAGCAAAGCCAAGACGCCGTGCCGACCATGATAAATCAACATCTTCGCAATAGAGAAATATATTTGGATCGAATCCCTTCGTACCTTCCCAGATTTCGCGCGACATCAGAAAACACGCTCCTGAAATCCAGTCTGTCTCCATCGTTTCCGGATGATAGAACTTGGGATGCTCCTCTGGAAACTGCAATGCCTCGATCAACGCCTTGCCACCATGACGCTGGTTCATGAGCAAGAGATTGCGGATGCAATCCGGATGCAGCGCACCGTCAGGATTTACAGCCAGATAGGCATCCGCGCCGTTAGCGAATGCACGCTCCATCAACAAATTGTGCGCGCGCCCGAACCCGTCGTTCCGAGCATTGGCGAGTAGCGTCACCCCATCGACGAGGTCGCCTTTGCGCAAATTATTGCCATTGTCGAACACTGTCAGCGCGGCGTTAACCTCTGTTCCCGCGCGCTGTATTGCATGCTTGCACGACCTCAGCAACTCGCCGAGTTCATCCAATGACTGATTATAGGCAACAATTCCAATGTGCAATGTTATCGGTGCCAATTGCAGCCCGGTTCCCAGTCGATCGACGACAAGATCAGCGCATACATCGGCCGGCGAAGCCAACAGTCGCGGGTCACTTGTCGAAGAAAGGAAATGTGCGAGAAGATTGGCTTGCCCTTTGTCGCCTTTTCCCAGCTGGGTGACGTAAAAACGGCTGTTGAAAGCCGGCCCGGGGTCACGCCGCTCAGCGGCACCGCAGCGAAGGTAATGATCAAGTGGATCGCCCCCTGCTGCGGCAACATCGGCATTGCGCATTAAATACCATGACCTATCGAAAAAAGCATTCGGATTGCGGTGCTGCGGTTTCCCAATCGCCAGAAAATGCTGCCACGGATCCATGCCGGAGGAGGCGACATCCAGATATGTAGCTGCATACCAACGGGCGTCGAAAAGTCCGTCGAGCGGTGTGATGCCGCCGCCATTTTCAGCGCCTGCTGCACCACGCTCGCCAATCGACTTCGCTGTCGGATTGTACGCATGTCCGTCAGGACCAGGATGTGACGGCTGTACGATACGGTTTTCGTAAATGCCGTGATTCAGAAAATGGAGCAGCGGGTTTTGTCCTGCGGCAGTGACATCGGGGTTAACCACAAGGTAACCGCGCGAGCTGAAACCCTCCGACGGGTCCCGACCCAGACTTGCCCCCACCCAGAGATAATGTTCCACCGGGTCCATACCTAACGCTACGACATCCGGATATTGCTCAATGTACCAAACCTCGTCAAAGTAACCCGAGGCACGGACCATTTCGAGAGAATTGTTGTCAGTGTTGGACATGCCCGGTTATGATCCTTTCGGCATTTCGAACCAGGAACGCTCGCGACCTTCCGCCAGCCCATGCAAAATATAATGGCGCAGCGGGTCCATTCCCGTCGTCGCCACATCGGGATAGCGGGCAAGATACGCCTGCCCGTTAAACAAACCCTTACGCTGCAACCGCCGCAATTCGCGCTGCCGCCGCCACCGCAGCGGCATAAAGGCCCACCACTGTGGAACTGTCTGCATCGAGGCGTTAATCTGGCGCAACCATTCTGCCTGCTCTTTGTGTTCGGCGGCATTCTGCTCCGACTCGCGAAAAAGGCGGGTCAAATGAGCTGTTTCGGCAAATCGATCCGTCAGACGGGTATGCATCGTTTTCAATTCCGCCTCGGCGCGCAGAGCGCGATCCACGGCCGAGTGCAGGGCTGCCTGAGCTTCGACTGCTGCCCGACTTAACCGGTTTACCGTTGCTGCTTGAGCCGCCTCGAGGGCGGACAGCGCATCGCGCGCTTTTGCTGCCGTTGCGGCCTGCGCATCCACTGTGACGCGGGTTGCCCTCATCTCGGTGCCGAGCTGATCAATCTCCTCCTCCCGCTGGCGCAGGGTGCTCTCGGCAACTGCGTTGCGATGCAACAGCGCGTCCATTGCCGAATGGGCAGTGGCCAAATCCTCCACCAATCGGGCAGCGCGAACGCTCGTCGCAGCGCTTTCCGCGGTCGCTTTCGCCAGTTCGGCCTCGATCTCTCCCATGTGCCAGGCGATCTTGTCACGCTCGGCGCTCAGCCCATCGCGTTCGCCACGAACCGAGCCCAAATCGGCCTCGACCTCTCCCAGGTGCCAGGCAAGCTTGTCCCGCTCTTCAGTGTTTCGCTCACGCTCGCCGACATGTCCGTCACGTTCATGGGCAAGTCGTTCGCACTCGGCAATCAGCCCATCGCGTTCGCCACGAACCAAGCTAAAATCGGCCTCGATCTCTCCCATGTGCCAGGCGATCTTGTCACGCTCTTCGCCCAATGTGGTACATTCATCGACAAGCCTATCGCGCTCAACAATTAACCCATCGCGTTCGCCAAGAACCGAGCCCAAATCGGCCTCGACCTCCCCCAGACGCCAGGCAATATTGTTCCGATCTTCGCTGACGGTGGCACGTTCGGCCTCTGCTTGCTGCGCACGCCGATCTGCCACGGTGATGTTCAGCATTGGCCGGGCAAAGGCAATCGAAGCCTCGTCAAAAGTCCGCGATATCTCGTCAAGAATCTTATAATCAGCCGATTGCTCACCATGCCGCGTCCAACCAAGCAACACCTCGTAAGTCTGTATCACCCAGGTCGAGATAGCCGGATTTTCGCCCAGTTCTGACGCTTCGCTGACGTGGTGACGCAAATCGGGGGTCAGGAATTGCGAAATCTCCGCCGCGCTGAGCGCCGAAACGCGAGGCCAGACCACTCCCAGTTCGCCGGACAAGCGCCGGGCTACCGCCTCCCAGTCGCTCATCAAGGCGCCAAAATCAGTAAAGACCCGCGGACGCCCCCGCGTCGCCGCTTCGGCCGTCAAGACATGGCGAAGCCAGATCAGCAGGCTGTGATATTCCTGAATGCCGTCGCGCGCGGCCAGGGATCGCGCAACCTCCATCGGATTGCGCAGCGGCAGCACGAAAGCCGGATCGACATTTTCCGCAAGAAATACTTCGATCCAGAAGCCGGCCAGTTTGCAAATGCGCGGATCCTTGAGCGCGAACAAGGGCGCGTCGCCGAATTCTTCGCGCAACACCTCGCGACCACGCTGGACCAGCAGCGGCCAAATCTGCGTTTCGGACAATCGCGGGTTCACCGGCAGCCAGTCGTCCCATTGGGTGCCGGCCTGGGTCAAAATCTCGTCATTGAAATCGGCGACGCGCTGCGATTCCCAATGTCCTTTAGGGTTGCTGGCGTATTCTGGCATCAGCGTTCTGGGCAAGGCGCAGCCCAGCAGGCCAAGCATTCGCGCAATAGCACTGGTGCCCGACCTGTGCATGCCGAGTACCAGCACGCCCACGCGCCGCGCAGGCGCCTGGGCGATATCCAGATTAACAGCCTGATTGCTGCCAAGTGTCGCCGGGGCTGGCGCGATTCCCAAAGGTTCCATTACTTTTGCGAGGCCACTGACGTCCCGAAAGCTACCGGGCGTAAAACAAGGTCAGCTGTTGTTGGCGTCACTGTGAATTCCCTTGCACCAGCCTGTGGGGGACCAACTGGTTATCCCGATATCATTAGTTCGCGATTCGACACGGCGCAACAACGCCGTTGTGCGATGCAACCATTACAACGCTGCCAAAACTTTGCCCTCGGTCGATTTAACCATGGCATCGACGCCGGATGCGGTCGGATGGATATGATCTGCTTGTCGCAGGTCGGGCCGATCGATCACCGCCTTGAGAAAAAATGGCACCAGCCCGGTACGGTACTGGCGCGCAAGTGTCGGATAAATAGCGTTAAAACTGGCTGCATAGGTCTTGCCCAGATTGGGAGCAGCAAGCATCCCCATCAGCAGCACTGGAATGCGGCGCTGCTGCAATTTCTCCAGAATTGCCGCCAAAGTGGCGCGGGTTTGCGCCACAGGAAGCCCCCGGAGCATGTCGTTGCCGCCCAGGCAGATCAGGACCAGGTCGGGCGGTTGCGGCTGGCTTGCCAGAGTAAAGTTCAGGCGGGCGAGCCCGTCTGCGGTGGTATCGCCGGATACCCCGGCATTGCTGACGCGGACATTGACCCCGCGCGCGCGCAACGCTGTTGCCAGTTGCTGCGGATAGGCCTGTTCGGGGCGCAGCCCAAAGCCCGCAAACAGACTGTCGCCCAGCGCCAGCACATGCCGTTCGGGACCGTTCAGCACGGGATCTGGCGCGGGAGGCGCCGGTCTGTCGCTTTGCGTATTTTGTGTCGCCAGAGCGGCGGGTGGCGAGTGACTGCTGCAGCCAGCGAGCAAGCCCAGCCCGACAAGGGCCGCCAGCATTGCAACCATCCGCGCAATCATGCGTAAATTCCCGATAGCGGCAAACTTCTTGCCGCGCCTCTCCCAATTATGCCATTCCCGCGCAGTGACAAGCCCCACTCCAGCCGCCAGCTTTCCCCCGCTCGCCCTTGCCGCCCGTGACCTGACCCTGAACCTGGGGCAAGGCAGCGGCGCGGTCGCGATCCTCAAGGGCATCGACCTGATCGTGCCGCAGGGCCAGACCGTAGCCTTGCTGGGCCCATCCGGCTCGGGCAAAAGCTCGCTGATGGCAGTGCTGACCGGGCTTGAACGGGCCTCATCGGGGACGCTGCTGGTTGCCGGTGCCGACTTCATCGGCCTCGACGAAGATGCACTGGCCCGCGCCCGGCGCGGCCGCATCGGTGTGGTGCTGCAATCGTTTCACCTGCTGCCGACGATGACCGCGCTGGAAAACGTGATGATCGCGCTCGAACTGGCAGGCATTTCCGATGCGCCGGCGCTTGCGGCGGCGGAACTGGGCGCAGTGTGCCTTGGCCATCGGCTGACGCATTACCCGGCGCAGCTTTCGGGCGGCGAGCAGCAGCGTGTCGCCGTTGCCCGCGCGCTCGCGCCGCGCCCGCCGCTGCTGTTCGCCGATGAACCCACCGGCAATCTGGATGCCGCCACCGGCTTGGGCGTAGTCGAACTGCTGTTTGCGCGACGCGCCGAAACCGCAGCGACGTTGGTGATCATCACCCACGATGCGGCGCTGGCCGATCGTTGCGAGCGGGTGATCACGCTGATGGATGGGCGCATCGTGTCGGACTCGCTGCCGCTAGTCAGCTCGCTCGGGGCGTGACCGTTCCAGCCACTCTCCCCTGGAGCAGCGCCTGGCGGATCTCCCGGCGCGAGCTGTCGGCACGTTTTCGTGGGTTGCGGCTGCTGATTGCCTGCCTGTTCCTGGGGGTCGGCGCGCTGGCCGCAATCGGCTCGCTGACCGGCGCCATCCAGCACGGCCTGACCGCGCGCGGACGCAGCATACTAGGCGGCGATGTCGAAGCGGTGGTCTGGCAACGCGGCCTGAGCCCCGCTGAACGGGCGGCGCTGCGGATCTACGGCCCGGTCTCGACCGGCACGCGGATGCAGGCGATGCTCTCGGCTGGCGATACCACGGCCCCTGTCGAGCTCAAGGCGGTGGACGCGGGCTGGCCGTTGGTCGGCCGGCTGCGGCTGGCCGATGGCCGCATGGTCGGCGCACCATCCGCGAACCAGGCGTGGCTATCCGACGGCGCGGCAGGACGGCTTGGCGTGAAATCCGGCGACAACGTCACATTGGCCGGCCTGCCGCTACGCGTTGGCGGCATCATCGCCGATGAACCCGACCGGCTGAGCGAAGGCTTTGCGCTGGGGCCCACAGTGATTGTCGCGGCGCAGACCCCGGACCGCGCCGGGCTGACCGCGCCCGGCGCGATGTACCGCAGCAAGGTGCGCGTGGCCTGCGCCCGGCCCTGCGATGCTGCAGCGGTCGCGGCCAGCTTGCAGGCACAGTTTCCCGCTGCCGGGCTGGAAATCCGAACGCGGGACAAGGCGGCACCCGGACCTGCGAATTTCATCGCCCGGCTCGGTGATTTCATGGTGCTGGTTGGCCTTGCCGCGTTGCTGATCGCGGGCATCGGCATTGGCGGCGGCACCGCTTCTTATCTGGACGCACGGCGCGGCGGTATTGCGACGCTGAAAGTGCTGGGCGCGACCGGTGACGATATCGCCCGCATCTATCTGTTGCAGATCGGCATCGCCGCACTGGTGGGCGCCGCTGCCGGACTGGTGGCGGGGGTAGCCGCCATGCCGCTACTCGCCCGTTTCGTTGGCACGCTGTTGCCGATTGACGGCGGACTGGTGCTGGACCCTGCCGCGCTGGCCCGCGCTGCGGCTTACGGCTTGCTGGTGGCGCTGGTCTTTGCCGCCCCGCCGCTGGCCGCCGCGCGGGCATTCCCGGCGATGGCGCTGTTTCGCGCCCGCGTCGAAGGCGCCCGCCTGACCTTGTTGAAGGCTCCGCCGCTGGCGGCGCTGCTGCCGGTGACCTTGGGGGTCGGTGCCATCGTCGCGCTGGCGTTGCTCGGCAGCCCGGCGCCAGGCACAGCCGCTATATTCCTGGGCGGTGCTGCCGGGCTGGTCGCGCTGCTCGGCGCGCTCGGCTGGGTAATTCGCCAGGTCGCCGCGCACCTGCCCCGACCGCGCGGGCCACTGCTGCGCATGGCGCTGGCCAATCTGCACTGCCCCGGCGCGCATACCGGGCGGTTGGTCACTGCGCTGGGCTTCGGCTTGTCCGCGTTCGTCTTGCTGGCGGTGGTACAAACCAGCCTTTCCGCCAATATCGCCGCCCGCGTGCCAAGCCGCGCGCCCGATTATTTCGTCCTCGATCTTGCCCCCGAACTATTGCCCGCCTTCACCGCACTGGTCCAGGCTGCCGCCCCCGCTTCGCGCATTCGCGCCGTTCCGGCGTTGCGCGGCGCGATCCTGGCTTATGGCCCGGCTGGGCATCAGACCCGCGTTGCCGATCTCGCGGCGATCCCCGACAATGCCTGGGCGCTGAAGGGCGAGCGCGGGTTGACCTATTCCGATGACATCCCCGAAGGCAACGCGGTCACTGCCGGGCATTGGTGGCCGCACAATTACAACGGACCGCCGCTGGTGTCTGTGGACCAAAAATTCGCCGCCGCCGTCGGGCTGCACATCGGCGACAGACTGACAATCGGATTGCTGGGAGTAGAGCGCAGCGCCACCGTCGCGGCGTTTCGCCGCATCGACTGGGACAGCTTCGGCTTCAATTATGTGCTGGTGTTCTCGCCCAACACGCTGGCAGATGCGCCGCACAAATTGGCCGCTACCATCGCCCTCGCCCCGGCCGCGCGGACAGGGTCCCGCAAAGGCGCGATGTTGCGTGGCCTGACCCGGGCCTTCCCGACAACCTCGGTGATCGAGGTTGGCAGTTTACTGCGCCAGGCCAATGCCTTGCTCGACCAGATGAGCACCGCCATCCTTGCCGCCGCCTCGGTGGCGGTGCTGGCGGGCATCGCCGTGCTGCTGGGGGCAATCGCCGCCGCGCGCGCCAACCGGCTTTACGACAACGTCATTCTGCGGGTGCTGGGTGCCAGCCGATGGCAATTGCTGGCGCTGCAACTCGCCGAGTTCGGCGCGCTCGCGCTGGTGCTGGCCGGCGTGGCGCTGGCGCTCGGTTCAGGACTGGGCTGGCTGGTGATAGTGCAGTTGTTCGCCTTCGATTTCCTGCCCGATTGGCCGCGCGTGCTGGCGGTGCTGGGCAGCGGCCTGCTGCTGGTGCTGCTGTTTGCGCTCGGCGGCTCGCTGTCGTTGTTGCGCGCCAGACCGGCCGAGGCGCTACGCGAACTTTAACGAAACACATCAACTACGCCGCGGTCCTTGGGATCGGCGCCAAAACGATTGCTGCCGGGCGTGCCATCCAGGCACATGAACACGAACAGCGTGAACCATCCCAGGAACGGAACGAACGCCAACAGCATCCACCATCCCGAACGGTCGATGTCATGCAGCCGGCGCACGCCGACCGCCAGACCGGGAATAAAGCTGGCCAGCGCGAAGACATTGCCGATCGCCGAGCCCGTGCCGTTGGTAATCACCTGGGTGCTGTACCAACCGGCGACGGTCATGGTCTGGCGCATGCCAAACAGGGCGTCAATGACAAGCGCGACAAGCCAGTAAAAGAGCAGGAACAGCCAATATTCCCGCCGTCGCGAGCGGCCGGTGAATTCGGCGTAGCGCCGATACGGCAACAGCATCCATTCCATAGCAGCCTCGCGAATTATTGGGGATATCATATCAGAACTTATACAGCGCCGATACGCCATAGGTGCGCGGCTGGTTGGGATAGCCCGATACCGATCCCGATTGCGCCGGTGAATCGAAGATCACGGTAATGTACCGGTCATCGGTCAGATTGCGGCCCCACACGGCGACTTCCAGCCCATTATGCAGGTGGTACGTTAGCGAGCCGTCGAATTCGCTCACAGTCCGCTTGAACCGCCGCGCAGCGTCGATCCCGCTCTGGTAGCTGATGACCGCGCCGGTTAGCGGGTTGGTGGCGATTTCGCCGGGCAGGCCATCCTCGATCCGGGTTGGCGATTCATAATGCCAGTCCCCGCGCAGGATGATGCGGTCGCCATTGGCCAGGCGATGATCCCAGGTCGCCGCCGAGGTCAGCGAGATCGGCGGAATTCCGGCAGGCGTTGTGCCCGAGGCATCGCCGAACGACGAATTGGTGAACCGATCGTATTTCGGATGGAGGTAGGTCAGCGATTGCGACAGGATCAGTTCGGCCACCGGATGAACCATGCCTTCGAACTCGAAGCCATAGACCGATTCTTTTTGCGCGTTCAGCAGTTCAAAGCCCAAGCCATTGAACAGGTTCGACTGGAAGCCTTTGATATATTGCTTGAACGCAGCAAAATTGAGCGTCGCGGCACCCCAATTGGCCTTCATTCCCGCCTCGTAGAGCAGCGAATGTTCAGGCCCGGCAAAGCGGGTGCCGTAGGTCTGGTTGACCTGTGCCAGCCCCGACGCCAGGATTGCGGGGGCATCGCTCAGCGCCGGACGGCTGTCGCGCGAAAGATTGATCGAACTCGCCTTGAAGCCGGTGGAGACGTTTACGTAGAGCTTGATGCGATCGGTGGCGTCATAGGCCGCGCGTGCCGTCCACGAGATATTGCCGTCTTCGGTATGGCCCGGCTCGACGGTGTTGCGCACGTTAAGGAATGGCGGAAAAATCTGCAGCGACCGCAACGCCAGCAACTGCGCAGTCTGCGCGGAAACGCCCGTCACCACGCTGGCGTAAATCGCGGCATTGGTTGGGTTCGACCCGGCAAAGCCGGCAATCTGCGTCGGCGACGCAAAGCCCCCCGGCACGCCCAGGAAACCGCCGATGGTTTGCGAAATCCCGGCATTGGTCGCCAGCGTGCGGATTGCCTTCAGATCGATGCCGGAAAACACGTCGCTGGACTGCACGTCGGTTGAAAATTGCTTGCCGTCATGCGTGTAGTTGATGCCTGCGGTCAGGGTAAGCCGGTGGAGGGGTTTGAAATCGACCTGGCTGAACACCGAAACAGCATTGTCATGCATGGCGTAGGCTTCGGTCAGCCCCTGCCCTGAGCCAAAAAACTGGCCTGAATACAGTGCCGGATTGCCCTGCAAGGCGCCAAACTTGGTCTCCAGCGACGCCACATCGAAGGCCCCGCCGCTGGCCCCCGCGATCAGCAGATTGGCATAGGGCCGAAAATCCTTGCCATACAGCGTCTGGCCCGTCTGATTAATCTGTTCGTGGATATAATAGGCGCCGGCAATAAAGTTCAGCGGACCTTCCATGTTGGTGGCGGCGCGGAATTCCTGTGTAAAGGTACGGATCGATACATCGGCATAATACCGGCTCAACAGATCGGCGCTGGTGAAATCGGCATCGGCATTGGAAATGTTGCGATTCTTGCGCCATGCCGTGATCGAGCTCAACGTCAGCGGCCCAAGCGAATAATCGACCTGCGCCGACGCACCGTAATCCCGGATGTCGTTGGTCGGGTCCAAATTCTGATAGATGACGTTCCCGAACGGCGTGCTGGCCGAATTTGCACGCCCGCCAACCGCAAACAGCGCCGCCGTCGCGGCTGAGGATTGAAGGTTGACGGTGGTGCAGCACAATTCATCAATGCGGCCATAATCGGCGATCAAGCGCACTTTAAGCTGGGCATTGGGCTCATACAGCAGCTGGCCGCGCACGAACCAGCGGTCCCGGTTGTTGATTTTGACGCCGGTGGCGGCGTCATGGACATAGCCGTTCCGGCGATCGGTACCGCCCGCGATGCTGACCGCGATATCCTTCGACAATGGCCCGGTGATCGACCCCTTGGCGACCACGGCGTTATAATTGCCGTAGGATATCTCGGCATTGCCGCCGAAATGGAATTTTGGCTCCTGCGTCAGGATGGCGATGACCCCCGCCGAGGCATTCTTGCCGAACAGCGTCGATTGCGGCCCCCGCAATACCTCGACCTGCGCCACATCGGGAAAATCCTCGATTTGCGCCGCCGAGCGCGAGCGATAAACGCCATCGATGAACACTCCGACCGAAGGTTCGACGCCGACGTTATTGTCGCCATTCCCGAAGCCGCGGATGTAAAAGGCGGTCTGCGCCGAACTCTGGTGATCGACCACGCGCAGCGAAGGCACCAGGGTGGACAGGCCCTCGATATCGCGGATATGCGCCAGCGCGATGGTGGCGGCGGTCGTCACGGTGACCGCAATTGGCACGTTCTGCAATATTTGTTCGCGCTTGGTCGCGGTGACGACGATTTCATTACCGGTGGCATTGGCGATGGCGGCAGGTTCATCCTTGGCGGGGGGGGCTTCCTCTTCGCCAGCAGCCAGGGCAACGCTGCTTTGCGCCAGCACCGCTGTCGGCAGCGTCAACTCGGCCCCTAGCACTGCGGCCACCGAGCAAATCAGCGCGGCGCGACCGGCAGCGGTCAGCCCAAAGCTGCCGAACCTTCGCGCAGGTCCGAACCCTCCTGAAGTGCCAGACCCTCCTGAAGCACCAGTCCTTCCCGAAGCAAGTGCGCGCATATCCCTGACTCTCATTTATCGGGGATCGGGCTGACTTCAGCTTTCTCTCCGCAAGTTATGCTTGCGTCTTTATAATCAAAGCCGATTCTTCTCAATCCCTCGCGGTGCGTCAGACGCTTGCCACCATGTCCATCGTCGTCACCCGCCCGACCTCGCCCGGCCCCGCACCGGCAAGCTTGCCCCAGCGGCGCGGTTGAGCTAGGGGCGCGGCCATGCTGCGGCGCAATACGATTGCCCAGCGACTGATGTTTATCGCCCCCGCCGCACTTAACGCAAAGCAAACGCTCACCCGATTGCCGCCCGCCAGCCCGATTGTTGCCTGCCAGCCCAATTGCTGCCTGCCAGAATGCAACCGGTCCCCAGTTGAAAGCCTGTTCCATGTCCGCCCCGCTGCCGCTTCGCAATATCGCCATCATTGCCCACGTCGATCATGGCAAGACCACGCTGGTCGATCAGTTGTTCCGCCAGTCGGGCACCTTCCGCGACAACCAGCGCGTCGAAGAGCGCGCCATGGACTCCAACGACCTCGAAAAAGAGCGCGGGATCACCATCCTGGCCAAATGCACCTCAGTCGAATGGACCGGCGCGGACGGCATTCTGACACACATCAACATCGTTGACACGCCCGGCCACGCCGATTTCGGCGGCGAGGTGGAGCGTATCCTGTCGATGGTCGATGGCGTGATCCTGCTGGTCGACAGTTCGGAAGGGGCGATGCCGCAAACCAAATTCGTCACCGGCAAGGCGCTGGCACTGGGCCTGCGCCCGATCGTCGTGGTCAACAAGATCGACCGCGCCGATGGCCGCGCCCAGGAAGTGCTGGACGAAGTGTTCGACTTGTTCGTCAGCCTTGACGCCACCGACGAGCAACTCGACTTTCCAGTGCTCTATGCCTCGGGCCGCAATGGCTATGCCGGGCTCGATATGCTTGCCCGCGAAGGCACGTTGAATCCGTTGTTCCAGAAAATCATCGATCATGTGCCGCCACCGGCAGCCGATGTCGATGGCCCGTTCAAATTTCTGGTGACGCTGCTTGACCGCGACAATTTCCTGGGCCGCATCCTTACCGGCAAGGTGCAGAGCGGCACGATCAAGGTCAACGCTCCGATCCACGCGCTCGATGGCGACGGCAAGATCGTTGAAACCGGCCGCGCCTCAAAAATAATGGCGTTTCGCGGGCTGGAGCGGGTTCCGGTCGATGAAGCCCGTGCCGGCGATATCATTTCCATCGCCGGGCTGACCGCGGCCACCGTCGCCAACACCATCGCCGACCCCAGCGTGACTGAGCCGCTGCACGCCCAGCCGATCGATCCGCCGACGCTGTCGATGCGCTTTGCGGTCAACGACAGCCCGATGGCCGGCCGCGAAGGGACCAAGGTCACCAGCCGCATGATTCGCGACCGGCTGGAGCGCGAGGCCGAATCAAACGTGGCGATCCGCGTCACCGAATCGGCGGACAAGGACAGCTTTGAAGTCGCCGGGCGCGGCGAGCTTCAGCTTGGCGTGCTGATCGAGACGATGCGGCGCGAAGGCTTCGAGCTCGGCATCAGCCGCCCGCGCGTGCTTTACAGCACCGACGAGCATGGCAAGCGCACCGAGCCCTATGAAGTGGTGATGATCGACGTCGACGAGGAATATGCTGGCACCGTCGTCGAGAAAATGGCGATCCGCAAAGGCGAAATGACCGATATGCGCCCTAGCGGCGGCGGCAAGACCCGCGTGACCTTCAGCGCCCCGTCGCGCGGGCTGATCGGCTATCACGGCGAATTCCTGTCGGATACGCGCGGCACCGGCATCATGAACCGATTGTTCGAAAAATACGGGCCGCACAAGGGCACGATCGAGGGGCGCCCGGTCGGCGTGCTGATTTCCAACGGCACCGGCGAAGCGGTGAGCTACGCCCTCAACAACATCGAAGAGCGCGGCGTACTGTTCGTGAACCCGCAGGAAAAGGTCTACGAGGGCATGATCATCGGCGAAAACGCCAAGCCCGACGATCTTGAAGTCAATCCGATGAAGTCGAAACAGCTGACCAACTTCCGTTCGACCGGCAAGGACGAGGCGATTCGCCTGACCCCGCCGCGCGTCATGACGCTGGAACAAGCGATCGCCTATATCGACGATGACGAAATGGTCGAAGTCACGCCCAAGTCGATTCGGTTGCGCAAGGCATACCTTGATCCGAACGACCGCAAGAAGGCAGGGCGCAAGAACCAGGCCGCCTGAGCCTTTCAATCGCATCGTTCATATAATTATGGCTTAACCTGAACGAACGCTGCCAGTTCGCTTAGCAGTTCATTCACCGGCGCAGTTCTAGGCAGACTTCAACGAGGTTGTGGAGGGGATCGGCACTGGGCTGATCTCTTCCCCGCCAAGGAGAAGGCCATGATTTTCCTGTTGAAAAAAACCGTACTTGCCGCCGCCCTTGCCGCAACCGCACTGGCCGGCTCTGCTCCCGCCATGGCCGATGGCTATCGCGGCGGCTACCATCACGATGAGGATGGCGCGGGTCTCGCAATCGGGGCCGGCATTGTCGGGTTGGCGCTCGGCGCGATCATTGTATCCAACGCGCACCACCGCGACCGCTTTGATGGCCGCAATGGCGGTTATTATGCCGATGGGGGCTATAACGGCACTACCTATGCCCAGCCTTACTGGACATGGCATGACGGCTATTATTGGGACCGCGAAGGCAACCGCTACGACCGTTCTTACAGCCGCGACGAGCGCGGTTATGACCGGCGCGGCTATCGCGACGGGTATGCAGGCGGGGGCTATGGTGGGGGCTATCGCGGACATGGTTACGAGCAGGACGGCGACCGCAATGAGCAGCGTTATTACGACGGCGGTCGCGGCTACTGAACGCGCATCTGAGGTCGCCCAGACACCGTTGTATGACACCTGCTACATTGACAGAGGCGCCGCATTGACTGATAGCAAAGAGCGATGATTTGAGCTCATCGAATTTTGGCTTAGCCTGTGCGGCGCTTCATTGTTTCCAAGGCTTGATGCGTCGGCATCTCAATGCCTTGGTATGAGACTGATCCGGCCAGCATGACTTATCTAGTTCCGATTTCCACCCAACTCCCCGTGCAACTGCCGGCCTCCGTCTGGCAGGCGGTCTGGCGCGGCATCCGGTTTCGCTGTCCCCGCTGCGGCGACGCGCCATTATTTGCGCGTTTTCTGAAACCGATGCCAATTTGTCCAGCTTGCGCCCAGGATTGGACGAGCCAGCGCGCGGACGATTTTCCCGCCTATATCTCGATGCTGGTCACCGGTCATTTGATGGCCCCGGTAATCATCGCACTCGAACTTAATTTCATGCCGCCCGTCGGTGTTTTGGCGGCAATCGTGGTGCCGGCGGCCATGATCGGCATGCTGGGGCTGCTGCAACCGGCAAAGGGTGCAGTGATTGCCTTGCAATGGTGGAGCGGCATGTACGGCTTCGTGCGCGAGCGCCGCGCCGAGCCGGGGCTGCACTGAATTCGGGCGCTCGCGTAAATCACGCCGCTCTCGCCAAGCGGGCCCGGCGCCGCTAAAGGCTGGCGAATGAATTCGCCGACCCCATCGCATGACTTTCCGACCTCCATCGACCAGTTGCGGATTGCGCTGTTCAGCGGCAATTACAATTATCTGCGCGACGGCGCCAACCAGGCGCTGAACCGCTTGGTCGGCTATCTGCTGGATCAGGGCGCGGCGGTGCGGGTCTATTCGCCCGTGGTCGAAAATCCGGCGTTTGCCGCTACTGGCGATCTCGTCGGGGTTCCTGCCATGCGCATGCCGATCCGTTCGGAATTTCAACTACCGCTGCGGCTTGGCGGACGCGTGCGGCGTGATCTGGCGGCGTTCGCGCCCAACCTCGTCCATGTCTCATCGCCCGATCCGACCGCGCACCGCGCGGTCACTTGGGCGCGGGCGCGACGCATCCCGGTGCTGTCTTCGGTGCACACCCGTTTCGACACCTATCCGCGCTATTACAACGCGGCCTGGATCGAACCCGTGGTGACCGCGCTGCTGCGCCGTTTCTATCGCCGCTGTAGCGCACTGGTCGCGCCGAGCGAATCCTTTGCGCAATTGTTGCGCGATCAGCGCATGAACTACGACATTTCGCTGTGGTCGCGCGGAGTGGATCGCACGATCTTTCATCCCGAACGCCGTGACCTCGCCTGGCGGCGCGCGCTGGGCATCGCCGATGGCGAGGTCACGGTCGGGTTTACTGGCCGGCTGGTGATGGAAAAGGGCCTTGATGTTTTTGCCGATACCATCGACGAACTGAGCTCGCGCGGCATCGCGCACCGCGTGCTGGTGGTCGGCGAGGGACCCGCACGCGACTGGTTCGAAGCGCGCCTGCCGGCAGCACTGTTCGTCGGCTTTCAAAGCGGCGCCGATCTTGGCCGCGCGGTCGCCAGCATGGACATATTGTTCAACCCCTCGGTCACCGAGACATTCGGCAATGTCACGCTGGAGGCCATGGCCTCGCGCTTGCCTGTGGTCGCTGCCGAAGCCACCGGCAGCGAAAGTCTGGTGGACAATCACGGATCGGGCCGATTGGTGCGCCCCGGCGCGATCCATGCCTTTGCCGAAGCACTGCGCAGCTATATCACCAATCCCGAGCTGCGGGCACGCCATGGCATGGCGGGCGAGATGCGGGCGCACGACTTTTCCTGGGACCGGATCAACCAGGCGGTCGCCGATACCTATCTGCGTTTAATTCGCCAGACCCAGAAAGCCGGGCGTCGCGGCTGGTAGCCAGGTCTTATAATTTCCCCGGAAGTCCCTAAACTCGTGTCCATGCCAGACCTTTTTGCGGATGATTTTCCTGCGCGCGCGTCCGAAACGTCGCACCCTCAGTCTTCGCGCATAGATGCGCCTCTGGCCGATCGGCTCCGTCCCGCCGCGCTTGACGAGATCATCGGACAATCACAACTGACTGGTCCGGAGGGCGCAATCGGGCGGATGGTGGCAGCAGGCCGCCTGTCCTCGATGATCCTGTGGGGGCCGCCGGGCACCGGAAAAACCAGCATCGCCCGGCTGCTCGCCGATGCCGTAGGCATGCGTTTCATCTCGATCAGCGCGGTATTTTCGGGTGTGGCCGATTTAAAAAAGGCATTTTCCGAGGCGGAACTGGCTGCCAAAGCCGGGCAGCGCACGTTATTGTTCGTTGACGAAATTCACCGCTTCAATCGCGCCCAGCAGGATGGCTTCCTGCCCTATGTCGAGCGCGGCACCGTGACGCTTGTGGGCGCTACCACCGAAAACCCCAGCTTTGCGCTGAATGCCGCTTTGCTCAGCCGCACGCAGGTGCTGATCCTGCACCGCCTGGACGCGGCGGCGCTCGGCACGCTGCTCGCGCGCGCCGAGGTGCTGGCCGGGGCGTTGCCTTTGACCCCGGGCGCGCGCGCAGCCCTGGTGGCAGCCGCAGATGGAGATGGGCGTTTCCTGCTCAACCAGGCCGAAACGCTCTATGCCGCCAATTTGCCCGAACCGCTTAATCCCGCCGGGCTGGGGCGCTTTTTGCAGCGCCGCGTTGCCGTCTATGACAAGGATCGCGATGGCCATTACAATCTGATTTCGGCACTGCACAAGGCGCTGCGTGGCTCCGAACCCCAGGCGGCGCTTTATTACATGGCGCGGATGCTGACCGCCGGCGAAGAGCCACTGTATGTGTTGCGGAGGCTGGTGCGCTTTGCCAGCGAGGATGTCGGGCTCGCCGATCCGCAGGCTTTGGTGCAATGTTTGGCCGCACGCGATGCCTACCTCTTTCTCGGCAGCCCGGAAGGCGAGTTGGCGATCGTCCAGGCCTGCCTCTACCTTGCCACCGCCGCCAAATCGAACGCTGCCTATGTCGCGCAAAAAACGGCGTGGCAGGCCGCGCGCGAGACGGGGTCGCTCAATCCGCCCGCGCATATCCTCAATGCGCCGACCAAGCTGATGAAGGACATCGGCTATGGCGCGGGTTATGCTTATGACCCCGATACCGAGGAGGGCTTTTCCGGGGCCGATTACTGGCCCGAGGGCATGGCGCCGCAAACCTTTTATACGCCCACGACGCGCGGTTTCGAAAAACGCATCGCCGAACGCATGGCGTGGTGGGACGAACTGCGCCAGAAACGAGAGCAATAACGAGAGAAGTAACTCTGGTAAGCTGCCAAATATGAACGACCGCTTTTACCATTTTGCCGCCATCGACTGGTCAGGCGCCATGGGCGAACGCCAGAAGGGCATTGCCATCGCAATTTGTAATCGGGGTTTCGGCGCGCCCCAATTGGTGCGCCCCGGCCACCGCTGGTCCCGTGTTGAAGCGCTGCATTGGGTGCGGGAAGAGATGCCCAAGGAAACACTCGTTGGGCTCGACCTGGGTTTATCGTTGCCGTTTGATGACCGCGGGACTTTTTTCCCGGGATGGGAAAAAAGCCCCGTCGATGCGCGCGCGCTATGGGCGCTGGTCGAGCAGATATGCCAGGACGATCCACATCTTTCGGTTTCGAGCTTCGTCGATCATCCCGATGCAGCGCGACATTTTCGTCGCCATGGCGGCCGCCTTGGAGACAGGTTCGGTGCGGTTGGCGAGCCGGGCGGCAGGGGTCGATTTCGGGTCACCGAATATGCGCAGGAGGCGCTCGGATGCCGCCCATACAGCACTTTCAACTTGGTAGGTGCAGCGCAGGTGGGCAAGTCGAGCCTTTCAGGCATGCGCTTCCTCCATCGTCTCGATCGCCGCCTACCGGTCTGGCCGATCGACCCGGTGCCGGAGGGTGGCAGCGTCGTCACCGAAATCTATACCACCATCGCCGCTGTAACAGCGAAGCGTAAAGCTGGCCGCTCAAAGATGCGGACCTTGGCGGAACTCAATGACGCGCTCGACCAGTTCGACACAACCCCGCTTCCGGGGGATGGCACGATCGAAGACCACGCCAGCGACGCCCTGCTCACCGCCGCCTGGCTGCGCACAGCCGCCCACTGCGACGATCTGTGGCACCCGGTCCAGCTCACCCCAAAAATTGCCGTCACCGAGGGCTGGACGTTCGGGGCTCCTTGAGGGTAAGGGACCTGTCTTAGCGTCTGTTATCGCGTCGCTGAATGCCAAAAACCGGTACCCGTTTTTTGGCGCAATGTTTTTATTGCCGGCTTAGCTCAGTTGGTAGAGCACCTGATTTGTAATCAGGGGGTCAGGGGTTCGAATCCTCTAGCCGGCACCATATCTTCAAGGATCAGGCTGAAATTGCCAGACTCTCGAAAGTCGGGATCAGTTCTGGCAAGCACATGGCAAGCGGCACCGCGGACACCGCCGCACGCACACCAGGGTGGTCAAGGATTCAAGATCGCGCCCTTTGAACACAAACTTCACCCTCAATATGTACGCTAACGTCGAACCATACCTTAACCGGCTCAGATTTTGCGACAGAACCTCACCGCCTGATCGCAGGGCGTCGTCCCGACATGACACTATCAGTACCCTCGTTATTGCATCAGAACGCGAGTGTCATAATCCTTGCCTCTATTGACCTAAAAACCCCGCAATCGCTTTCGCAAACTCCGGTTTGGTGACCGAACTCATATGATTTCCCGGCACCTCGACATAGCACGCATTCGGCAACACCTTCGCCAACGCGGGTGCGGAACCATTATCCCGATCGTCCCCGCCGCACACCACCAGCGTTGGCATGGTGATCGCCGCCAGCGCCTCGGCGGGGGTGTCGTCAACCGATTGCAGCAGCAACCGCGCGGCGACGCGGTCGATTTTCATGGTTTTCATGAAGGCTTGGGCAAGAAAAGCAGGATCGCTACGCGGGATGGTACCGAAGCCGTCGATCGCAGCAATGAAATGCGCGCTGCGCCGCGCCCATCCCGCCAGACCTTCCATGCCCATGCCGCCCAGCATGAGGCGACGCGGGGTCAGGCCGGCCAGGACGGCCCGCACGGCGGTTCGCGCGCCCAGCGAGAAGCCGCCGAGGTCGTATTCCTGCAATCCCAGCGCACGGACCAGCGCCACCGCGTCCTTCACCAGCACGTCCGCCGGGTAAGCGGCGGGATCGTGCGGCGCGGCGCTGTCGCCATGCGCACGCAGGTCGGGCATGATCACCTCGAAACCTGCCGCCGCCAGTTTTGCAGCGGTGCCGAACTTGATCCAGTTGACTGCGGCGCTGGAAAACAGCCCGTGCAACAGCAGCACCGGGCGTCCGACTCCCAGGCGATGAAGCGCCAGATGCGTCCCGTCATCACCCTTGAAAAATTCTGTCGTCGGCTCAGCCATACAGGTTAATTATTGCCCAGCAGGTTACCCAAAATGCCGCCGACCGCTGCACCGCCCACGCCCATGCCCAACATGCTGCCGCCGCCGTCACCGCGCGGTTGTGGCAGATAGCGGGCTACTTCTTCGGCCAGGTTGATGATCGGCATCGATTGCAACCAGATGCGCCCCGGCCCGGTCAACGTTGCCAGGAACAGCCCCTCGCCGCCGAACAGGATGTTGCGAAAACCGCGCAGCATCTGGATGTCGATCGTAATGCCGGGATCCTGCATGCCAATGTGGCCCGCGTGGACCAGCAAGCGCTCGCCCGCCGCCAGTTCCTTTTGCACGACCTCTCCCGACAGGTCGAGAAACACCGTGCCCGGCCCGGTCACCTTCTGCATTATGAAACCCTCGCCAGCGAAAAACCCCGCGCCGAGCCGCTGTTGGAAAAAGATATCGAGATGCACCGACATTTCGGCGCAGAGGAAGGTTTCCTTGCGGCAGATCATCGACTGCCCTGCGCTCAGTTTCACCGGCACGATCTGCCCTGGAAAGCGCGGCGCAAAGGCGACATGGCCGGTGCCTTGAGCGGTGAATTCGGTGATGAACAGGCCGCCGCCCGAAAACGCGCGCTTCAAACCCGCAAACAGTCCGCCGCCGGTATGCGTATTCATCGCGATGTTGTCGGACATCCAGGCCATCGTCGCGGTCTGGCTGTAGAGCGCTTCGCCCGGCGCCAAGTCGATCGACACGATCTGCATGGTGGTGCCAGAGATGTCATAACGCATGGCAAATTGCTCCTGATTTACTTCCGTTTCGCCGATAGCAGATGCGCAAGGCATTTCGCAATTACAGCACCGGCTTATACCAGGGTGCGCTGCGGCTAGCCGGTCACGCCAGTTTTTCCACGGTCTGAGCCTCGATCAGGCGCAATTCGCGCAGCGTTTTCTCGATTTCCTCACGCTGCTTTTCCAGCAGCCCGATCCGTTCCCGGACGCCGGTCATCAACAGCCGCAGTTGCTCGGCCTGGGTGGGATCGGCATCGTAGAGGTCGAGAAACTCCTTGATCTCGCGGATCGAAAAACCCAGGCGCTTGCCGCGCAGGATCAATTGCATCCGCGCCACTTCGCGCCGCGCATAAATGCGGGTGTTGCCGACCCTGGCGGGCTCGATCAGGCCCTGGTCCTCATAGAAGCGCAAGGTGCGGTGACTGACGCCAAGATGCACGGCGACATCCTGGATACCCCTGAGCGGGGCGTCCTGATTGCCGCTTGGCGCGGCGGCGCGTTCCGCCTGCCCGTTCCCCATCAGGCCTGCAACTGCTTCATGCGCTCTTCCTCGACCAGTTCCTTTTTCGACAGCTTGCCGATCAGGGTCCGGGGCAGATGATCGCGAATTTCCACGACCTCAGGCAACTCGATCTTGTTGAGATATGTCGCCAGAAAGGCGCTGATCTCGTCGGGTTCGGCATGCTGTCCCGCGCGCAGCTTGACGAACAGCTTGGGACTTTGCCCGCGATAGGCATCGGGAATGCCAATGGCGATCGCTTCCTCGATGGCGGGATGCCGGTAAGCAGCCTCCTCGATGACGCGCGGATAGACGTTATATCCGCCGCACAGGATCAGATCCTTGATCCGGTCGACGAGGAATAAATAGCCGTCCGCGTCCAGATAGCCGATGTCACCGGTACGCAACGCGCCATCGACAAAGACATCGGCGGTTTCCTCGGGCCGGTGCCAATAGCCCGCCATCACTTGCGGCCCCCGCACGCAGACCTCGCCACGCTCGCCGGTGGGCAACAGCCGGGTCGGATCAGTGGGGTCGCGGATTTCGACGACCGTGCCGGGAAAATGGGGGCCGCAACTGTTTGCCTTGATCGGCCCGTAAATCGGGTTGCAGGTCACGATCGGCGAAGCCTCGGTCAGGCCATAGCCTTCGCACACCCTGACCCCCATCAGCGCCTCGAAATTCATCCGCACGTCGAGCGGCAGCGGTGCCCCGCCCGAAATGCACACGCGCAATCGCGAGAGATCGGGCAATTGCGCCTTGGGCAAGGCGTTTATCGCGATGAACAGCGTCGGCACCCCGAAAAACAAGGTCGGCGGCTTGCGCTTGATCGCCGCCAGCATCTGCTTCATGTTGAAGCGCGGCAACAAAATTAGTTCGGCGGCGATCTCGATCGAAAAATTCAGTGCTGCGGTCAGCGCGAAAATATGGAACATCGGCAGCACCACCAATGTCCGCTGCGGCCCTTTCAAGCCAGTGGCGATATGGGCGCGCTGTTGCAATGCATTGGCGGTCAGGTTGCGATGCGTCAGCATGGCACCCTTGGGCGTACCGGTGGTGCCGCCGGTATATTGCAGCACCGCGACATCGCCCGGCGTCATCGCAACCGGATCGGGCGGGCCGCGGCTCGCCAACAGCCGGAAAAAGCTGAGATGGACGCCGTCGTCGAAATAAAGCGCCCGTTCGCGCCGGTTGAGCACGCGCCAGCCCAGCGATTTGGCCAGCGGCAGGATCGCACTCATCGAGCACATGATGATTTTTTCGATACCCGCGTCCGGCCCGACGCTGCGGACCTTGTCGTGGATCGCGGCGATGTCCGGTACGGCAATCATCCGCGCCCCGGAATCGCGGATCATGTGATCCAATTCGGGTTCGGTATACAACGGGTTGAGGCCGATCACCACCGCGCCCGCCTTTAGTGCGGCGAAATACAGCACCACGAAATAGGGCGTATTGGGCAGGCACAGCGCAAAACGGTCACCCTTGGCCAACCCCAGATCCTGCAACCCCCGCGCGACGCGCTCCACCAGCCGGCCAATCTCGCCATACGACCAGGTTCGCCCCATGTAATCCAGCGCGGGGCGTTCCGCATGTTCGACGACGGCATTATCGAGAAAGTCGGTAACCAGTCGCGGCTCCGCGTCCCAATTATGCGGGATCGCTGCGGCTGGCTGGATATCCTGATTTGCCATTGCGTCGATCCTCTGTCTGGTACCCTTAAGGGTTTATCCGATGCGCTTCCAGGCCTGGCTTTTGCACAACGGCCACACGATGCAGCCCCGTACCTTCAGCGTTTGCGAATCGATGATGGTAAGCGTGCCATGATAGGTGCCGCCGTCTTCGGGATTGTAAACGCTGCCGCCGTCCCAGCGCGACCCGGCGGGGTGAAACCCGTGCAACATCATCAGCCCCTTGAGCGGGCGTTGTCGTTGGGTTGCATCCTTGTTGTTCGCGTCGCGCGTTTGGGGATCGTGCCGGATAATCTCGCCATCGATCAAGCGCCCACAAATCGACGTGCCGCACGGCGTGATTTCGACGACGCCGTGGTGCGTTTCGGTCAGCCAACGACCGGTGACGGTAGAAGCTTGTCTGGCGGCGGCTTGTCCGGGGGCAACCGGGCCAACGGCCGCTGCCGCCAACATTATGGCTAACATGCCTTTTTCCATCCTGATTCCTGGGTTGGGCGACTTGTCGGCGCCCGATTTCCCGTAGTTCTGTGCAAATTCGCTCCGACGAATCACTTAATGCCGCAAAATTTGGTTGACGTATAGGGAAACTTGCGCACCATTAGAGGAGATGGTCGGGGACTCGAGTCCCTGCCTAATGCGGAGAGAATTTACCATGCGCGACGTCGTGATCGCCGGCCCCGTCCGGTCTCCATTTGGCGGCGATACGATGAGCGGCAATATTTCCCCAACCGCTGCTATCGAAAAAATCTGCGTGATCGGCGCTGGGACAATGGGCGCAGGCATCGCCGCGCAGGTGGCCAACGCCGGAGTGCCGGTGCTGCTGCTGGATATCGTCCGCGACGGCGAAGACCGCAATGCGGTCGCGCGCGGCGCGGTCGAGCGGCTGGTTAAGGCAGAGCCTGCCGCCTTCATGTCCGGCGCGGCGGAAAAGCTGGTCGAGATCGGCAATATCGAGGATAATCTGGGCCGGGTCGCCGACTGTGGCTGGGTGATCGAAGCGATCGTCGAGCGGCTCGACCTCAAGCAGGCCTTGTACGAAAGGTTGGAGGCGGTGCTGCGTCCAGGTACGGCGATTTCGTCCAACACCTCGTCCATCCCGCTCGCCAGGCTGATCGACGGTCGTTCGGAGCAGTTCCGCCGCGATTTTGTCATCACCCATTTTTTCAACCCGCCACGCTATATGCGCCTGCTCGAAGTAGTCGCCGGACCCGAGAGCGATCCCGCGCTGGTGGCTGCCGTCAGCACCTTTGCCGACCGGGCGATGGGCAAGACCGTCGTCAGGGCTAAGGATACGCCGGGCTTTATCGCCAACCGCGTCGGCACTTTCTGGATGCAGACCGCGATCAACGCCGCCTTTGCCCTTGGCCTGAGCATCGAGGATGCCGACGCGATCGCCGGGGCGCCGATGGGTGTGCCCAAGACCGGCATATTCGGGCTGATCGACCTGATCGGCATCGACCTTATGCCACATCTGAAGGCCAGCCTGACCGCGACGCTGGCCCCTGACGATCCCTATCAGGCGATTGCCACGGATCATCCGCTGATCCTGAAAATGATCGTCGATGGCTATACCGGCCGCAAAGGCAAAGGCGGGTTTTACCGCATCAACCGCAAGGCCGGCAAGGTGAAGGAGGCCATCGACCTGGCGACTGGCGCCTATCGCAAGGCTAGCCAGCCCATGGCGATTCCGCAGCCGGCGCAAAAGGATCTGCGCGCGCTGATTGCCGCCCCCGGCAAGATCGGCGCCTATGCCTGGGCCGTGCTGGGGCCGACGCTGGCCTATGCAGCCGGCCTGGTGCCGCAGGCGGCCGAGGACATCCTGGCTATCGATACCGCGATGAAGCTGGGTTATAATTGGAAATCGGGTCCGTTCGAACTGATCGACCGCATCGGCGTAGCTGATTTTGCAGCCCGGCTGAAGACCGAGGGGCACGAAGTTCCGCCCGTGGTGGCGCTGGCCGATGGCCGTCCGTTTTACCGGGTGGAGCGCGGCACACGGCAGTTCTTCGGGCTGGACGGGGCGTACCACGATGTCGTGCGCCCCGCCGGCGTGTTGCTGCTGGCAGACGTCAAACTGGCGGGCAAGCCGTTGCTCAGGAACGGTTCGGCGGCGCTGTGGGACATCGGCGACGGGGTGGTGTGCCTGGAATTTACCGGGAAGATGAATGCGCTCGATGGCGATGTACTGACGCTGATCGGGCAAGCCATTCCGTTGATCGCAGAGCGTTACAAGGCGCTGGTGGTTTATAACGAGGGCAGCAATTTCTCCGTCGGGGCCAATCTCGGATTGGCGCTGTTTGCGGTCAACATCGCTGCCTGGGGCGAAGTGCAGAAGCTCGTCGTGGGCGGCCAGCACGCCTACAAAATGCTCAAATACGCGCCGTTCCCGGTGGTGGCAGCGCCATTCGGGACGGCGCTGGGCGGCGGCTGCGAGATTTGCCTGCACGCCGATGCGATACAGGCGCACGCCGAAACCTACATCGGGCTGGTCGAATGCGGCGTCGGGCTGGTGCCGGGCTGGGGTGGCTGCGGCGAAATGCTCGACCGCTTTGCCCATGATGCGCAGGCGCCGGGTGGGGTCCACCCCCTGCAAAGCCTGATGCCCGCCGTAGTCAAGGCGTTCGAGACGATCTCGACCGCGACCGTTGCCAAGTCGGCGGCCAATGCTCGGGAAATCGGCTATCTGCGCCCCGGCGACGGCATCACCATGAACCGCGACCGGCTGCTGGCCGATGCCAAGGCCCGCGCATTGGCGCTGGTGGAAGGCTATGTTGCACCTACGCCGCCGACATTTTGCTTGCCGGGCGAAGGTGGCAGGGCAGCGCTTCAAATGGCAGTGCAGGGCTTGCGCGCCCGAGGCATGGCCACGTCTTATGACGAGGTGGTGTCGGCGCGGCTGGCGTGGGTGCTGACCGGCGGCGACGCCGATCCGGGGGCACCCGTCACCGAGCAACAATTGCTGGCGCTGGAGGCGGAGCAGTTCATGGTGGCGGTCCGCGACCCCCGAACCATCGCCCGCGTCGAACACATGCTGGAAACCGGTAAACCGTTGCGTAATTAGAAACGATACCGACTTCTATGATATAAACGTTGTGCTGAGGTTGCTGCAGCATCCATCGTGACTTTTTGCCCGAGGGCGCGGGACTGATGGCCCCCGGAACGGGTTCAGGGTGACGATTCAATCCGATCCAATTTGCGTCCAAACTTTAATGGCAGGAAACAGGTCATGCAAATCTACACCGCCCCGCTGCGCGACATGCGCTTCGTCCTTAACGAGTTGCATGCCGACGACGGCTTCGGCAATTTGCCGGGGCACGAAGAGATCACGCCCGATCTTACTGACGCGGTGCTCGAAGAGGCGGCGCGGCTGTGCCAGGACGTGCTGCTGCCGCTCAACCGTTCCGGCGACGAGGAAGGTTGCCATCTCGAAAATGGAGTCGTGCGCACCCCGGCCGGGTTCATCGACGCGTATCGCCAGTTTACCGCGGGCGGCTGGAACGCGCTGGTCACGCCGACGCAATGGGGCGGCCAGGGCCTGCCCGAAGCGGTCGGCAAGCTGGTGGAAGAGATGATCTGCGCCACCAACGTCGCCTTCAGCCTGTATCCGGGGCTGACCAACGGCGCGGTTTTTGCACTCGACACTTATGCCAACGATGCGTTGAAAGCCGCTTATCTGCCCAAGATGGTGAGCGGACAATGGACCGGCGCGATGTGCCTGACCGAGGCGCATTGTGGCACCGATCTGGGCATGTTGCGCACCAGGGCGGAACCGGCT
>JAYUBN010000212.1:0-9572 GCA_043740855.1 Sphingomonadales bacterium
TCCAGAAGGCGCGCAACGCGGCAGGCGTTGCCGCATCCAGGGTCGGGGTGACACCGATCGGCATGCGCTGCACATAGCGCGCGGCGGGGGTCATGAACGCCTGACGGGCAACGCTCTCGCGGTATTGCCAGCCGTTGCGATCGCGCATTTCCGCCAGCACCACGCCGCGTTCGCGCGCCACTGCGTCGGGCGCAAAAGCCAACTCGCTGGCAGTTTCGCGCATCAGCATCAGGGCGGTATCGAGCAATGCGGGATCGCTGCGGGGCAGATCGAGCATATAGGTCGTCTGCTCGAAGCTGGTGGCGGCATTGGTATCGGCACCGAATGCCAGCCCCTGCCGCTCCAGCAGCCGCACCATTTCGCCCTGCCGGACATGGCTGCTGCCCTGAAAGGCAAGATGCTCGACAAAATGGGCATAGCCGCGCGTCGCTTCGCTTTCATCGAGCGACCCTGCGGCTACCTCCATGCGCACCAGCCCTTGCGCTGCGGGATTGCCATTGTGACGGATGACATAGCGCATGCCACTGGTCAGCCGCCCGAAGCGATAGGCCGGATCGACCGGGACATCGCTTGCGGAAAACGCCCAGACCGGTTTCGCTGGCGCAGGTGCCCGGGCGATCCGCCCGGTGTGCGGGGCGCAGGCCGACAGGACGCTGAAAAATAAACTCAGAACGAGAGCGGCTGCTACCCGGCGATCAATTGTCTTCATTCAGGCAAGTTTCCGGCAGCCACTCCCCCGTCCGGCTTATTTGCCCCGCAGCTTGCGGTGCTTGGTCAAGTCCAGCACTTCGCTGGGCCCGTTATCTTCCTGCAATAACCCAAGCCTGCGCGCGACTTCCTGATAGGCTTCTGCCTCGCCGCCAAGGTCCTGGCGAAAGCGGTCCTTGTCGAGCTTTTCGCCGCTGGTCATATCCCACAAGCGGCAACCGTCCGGGCTGATTTCATCGGCCAGGATGACGCGGCTGTAATCGCCGTCCCACACCCGACCGAATTCCAGCTTGAAGTCGATCAGGCGGATATTGACCGCCGAAAACATCCCGCACAGGAAATCGTTGACGCGGATTGCCATCGACGAAATGTCCTGCATTTCCTCGTTCGTCGCCCAGCCGAAGCAGGCGATATGCTCTTCGGCGATCATCGGATCGCCCAGCGCGTCGTCTTTGTAGTAATATTCGATCAGCGTGTGCGGCAGCGGTTCACCCTCGGGGATGCCCAGCCGCTTGCTGATCGATCCGGCGGCGACATTGCGCACGACGACTTCGATGGGGATGATTTCCACCTGGCGCACCAATTGCTCGCGCATGCCGAGCCGGCGCAGGAAGTGATTGGGAATGCCGATATGGCCCAGCCGGGTAAAAACATACTCGCTGATGCGGTTGTTGATGACGCCTTTGCCATTGATGGTGCCGCGTTTTTGCGCGTTGAAGGCGGTGGCATCATCCTTGAAATACTGGATGATCGTGCCCGGCTCAGGCCCCTCATAGAGAATCTTGGCCTTGCCTTCGTAAATCTGGCGGCGACGGGTCATCGCGTTCGTTCCTTGTCACACCCGCCAGGCTTGCTGTCAGGGGGCCTTTCAGGGCGCCCGGCGGAAATCAAAAACCCCGGCAGGCGAACATCGCCAGAGGCGACGGCATTCGCTTTGGCCAGGGCTTGGCAAGACTATAGGCGATGAGCGGCCAAAACGCAAACCGGCAATACGCATGGCGCGTTTGGACGCAGCGATTTTTCCCCCTTCGCGCATGTCGCTGCGACTTTCACCCATGTGCCATGGTGACAAGGCAGCGACAGGCGGGGAGCGAGCATTGGCTGGCAAAAATACACTGACGAAGCTGTCATGGCCCGCAAGGCGGGAGCCTTCGACAAACTGCAGTTGACCGGCCAAGCAGAGGGGCTGCGCTGGCTACGCCGCACGCCATACTGATGGTGCCTGGCGATAGCAGCAAAAAAAATGGTGCCCGGAGACGGATTCGAACCGCCGACACCGTGATTTTCAGTCACGTGCTCTACCAGCTGAGCTATCCGGGCATCGCCGCGACGACGGTTCGGCCTGGATGGGCTAAGACCGACGAACGGATGGTCGGGCGCCTATGGCGAGGTGTGCGCCGCCTGTCCACATCTTTTAAGGACCTTCAGTCCTTGTCGGCCTCTGGATCGATGGCGGGCGGCCCTGGCAGGGCATAGCCATCGCTGAGCCATTGCAGCAGATCGCGGTCCTTGCAGCGGGTCGAGCAGAAAGGGGTATGGTCCGGCGAACGAGGCTTGCCGCAGATCGGGCACTTGCGTCCGGTCTGCGTCCGTGGTGGCTGGTTCATGCGGTCACCGCCTGCGCGAAGCCGCCGTCCAGCGCAAGCGCGGTATCGTCGTGAAACCGGATGGTGCGCCCGGTGCGACGGGCAAGTTCACTTTCCCATTCCGGCCGGATCGCGGCGCGCACGGCGGGATGTGCTGTCAGCAACAGGATGCCGGGCGCATCGACGCCCTCGCCGTGCCGCAACAGCAGCCGCGCCGCAGCGCTGGCGCGATGATGGGTAATGCGCCCAAGCAGCGATGGCCGTTCCAGCCGCGCCACCAACTGCACGAAGCCAAAGCCGTTCATGCCGGTGCGCTCATGCGGCCAGTCAGCCAGGGCAGCGTCCAGCGCGGCATCCACCGCGCGGCGATCGGCCTTGTCCGCCAGCGTGGGGAAATCGATGCCGATCGAACCCGCCAGGTCCAGCCGCCTGATCGCGTCGCCCACCGCCGTGGCTGCCGCCAGCGCAAGCTGGCGCGGGGGCAGCGTGCCATCGACATCGATCAGCGTCATTGCCGGGGTCGGGGTGATTACCAGCGAGCCGCCGGCGAAATGCAGCTCGCCACACCACGCGTCGGCGAAGATGTCGCCCCAGTCATTGCCAGAACTATCAAAGCCAAAGCGCCGCACCACACGCACCGCATGGCCTTCGCCCTGCAAGCGTTCGGCCAGCGCTGGCGCGGCGCGCGGCGCCTGGTTGGTGACCCGGCATTGCGCGCGCTTCAGTCGCCCGGTTTCGGCGAGCGGCGCGCGGGTCACGACCACGCGCAAGGCGGCGCCTTCGCTGGCCGATGCCGGCAGTTGGTCGATCAGCGCCTCGCGGGCCATCGATAGATTTTCTCCGGCGAACCGGACCGTCCCACGCCGCGAGCCGGCGTTGCGGTTGACCAGAATGGCTTCCGCGACCAGACCCGCCGCCAGGCCGCCGGGCCAATCGAGCCGGGCGGCGATGACTTGTCCCGCGTCCAGCAGCAGCGCACGATCCTCACCGATCCCCTGTTCGACCTGCCATTCCACGGTGTCAGCCGATCGCAAAGCCAGCGGCGCGCAGCAAGGCACGGGTCTCGAACAGCGGCAGGCCCATCACGCCCGAATGGCTGCCGCCGATCCAGGCGATCAGCGCTTCGGCACGACCCTGGATGGCATAGCCACCCGCCTTGCCATGCCATTCGCCGCTGGCCAGATAGGCCTCGATCTCGGCGGACGACAGCGGCTTGAAGCGGACGATGGTTTCGGACAGTCGCTCGCGCAGCGTCCCATCGGGGGCGAGCAGCGCGACCGCCGACAGCACGCGGTGGCGGCGTCCCGACATCAGCGTCAGGCAGCGGCGTGCGGTGGCTTCGTCCTCCGCCTTGGGCAGGATGCGCCGACCCAGCGCAACCACGGTATCGCCGGCCAGGACATGCGCATCGCAAGCCACCGCATGCGCCTTTTCCCGCGCCATCCGGGTGACATAAACGCGGGGGATTTCACCAGCTAGCGGGGTTTCGTCGATATCGGCCGGCGTAACGCCGCGCGGGGCGATCCCCAACCGTGCGATCAGATCAAGGCGGCGCGGCGAGGCGGAGGCCAGCACCAGCGCCGGATTGCTCATGGCTGGATCAATACTGGCCAGGTCCGCCGCGTCCGGGCATGAAGCGATAGGAAATACGGCCCTTGGTCAAGTCATACGGGCTCAGTTCGACCAGGACTTCATCGCCGACCAATACGCGGATACGGTTCTTGCGCATCTTGCCGGCGGTATGTCCGAGTACTTCATGATCATTTTCGAGCCGCACGCGGAACATCGCATTGGGGAGCAGCTCGACCACGGTGCCGCGCATTTCGAGAGTTTCTTCTTTCGCCATCCGCGTTTCGTAGTCCTGTGATTTTGGGGAGATTACTGTTTCGGGAGATTTGAGGGCGCCATAGCCGCAGCTTTCGCAAAAGGAAAGGCTCGCCCGCATGTGGCAGCAGGCGCGGATTGCTTATCTGCCCGGATTACTTATCTGCAGGGCATGGTCCGTCCGCCCGCCCCGTCTTCCGAGCCGCAGTCACCCGATCGCTTCCACGAGGATCGCGCGTCCTACACGCTGCGAGGATCAGAGGGTCCGGATATCGCCACGGGCGTCGCCGCGATCCGCGAGGTGCAGGGCACGCTGCCCGCGCGGCCCGGCGTGTACCGCATGCTCGATGCGCGCGGCGACGTGCTCTACGTCGGCAAGGCGCGGGTGTTGCGGGCGCGGGTGGCGAATTACACGCAGGTCGAGCGGCTGCCGGCGCGGCTTCAGCGGATGGTCAGCCAATGTCGCGGCATGACGATCGTCACCACCAATCCCGAAGCCGAGGCGCTGCTGCTGGAGGCGCAGCTTATCAAACGCTATCGCCCACCGTACAATGTCCTGCTGCGCGACGACAAAAGCTTTCCGTTCATCCTGCTGTGCGGCGATCACAGCTTTCCGCGCATCATGAAGCATCGTGGTGCGCGCCGCATCCAGGGCAATTATTATGGGCCGTTTGCCAGCGCCGGGTCGGTTAACACTACGATCAACGCGTTGCAAAAGCTGTTCCTGCTGCGCAGTTGCACCGACAGTTTCTTTGCGCGGCGCGACCGCCCCTGCCTGCTTCACCAGATCAAACGGTGCAGCGCGCCATGCGTGGGTCGGATCGAGCCCGACGCCTATGCCGAACTGGTGAGCGAGGCGCGGGACTTCCTGGGTGGCAAGAGCGGCGCGGTGCAGGCCAAGATCGACACGCAGATGAAGGCGGCAGCGGCGGCGCTGGATTTCGAGACGGCGGCGATGCTGCGCGACCGCTTGCGCGCGGCGACCTTTATCCAGGGCAGTCAAGCGATCAACGCGGTGGGTCTGGGCGATGCCGATATCTTCGCGCTCGCGGGCAAGGGTGGCCAGATCGCGGTCCAGGCATTCTTTATCCGGGCCGGGCAGAATTGGGGCCACCGCGCGTTTTTTCCCAGCCATACCGAGGGGCTGGAAGAGGGCGATGTGCTGCAAAGCTTTCTGGCGCAGTTCTATGAGGAAGTGCCGCCGCCGCGCCTGATCCTGATCGACCGCGCCCTGCCGGAAACGGCATTGCTGGCCGAAGCGTTGCGGGTGGGCGCGGGCGGCAAGGTCGAGATCATGGTGCCGCAGCGCGGCGATCGCCGCAAGCTGATCCAGCAGGCCGAGCGCAATGCGGTGGAGGCGCTCGATCGGCGGCTGGCGGAAAGCGGCACCAAGGCGCGCGTATGGCGCGAGATGACCGAGTTCCTGGAACTGCCCGAAGAACCGCAGCGCGTGGAAATCTACGACAACAGCCATATCCAGGGCAGTCACGCGCTGGGGGCGATGGTCGTGGCCGGTGCCGAAGGCTTCCTTAAGGGGCAATACCGCAAATGGAACATCAAGCGCGACGATACTGCGCCGGGCGATGATTTCGCGATGATGCGCGAAGTGCTGCACCGGCGGTTCTCTCGGGCGATGGCCGAGGATCCCGACCGCACCCGGACTGCTGGGGAAGGCGCGGCCGGGGGCGGCATCTGGCCCGATCTGGTGCTGATCGACGGCGGCAAGGGGCAGATCAGCGCGATGCGCGACGTGCTGCTGGAATTGGGCATCGTCGATCTGGCTGTGGTTGGCGTCGCCAAGGGGCCGGATCGCAACGCCGGGCGCGAGATTTTCCATTTCCTCGACGGGCGCGAAAAGACCTTGCCGCTCAATTCGCCGGTGATCTTTCATCTTCAGCGGCTGCGCGACGAGGCGCATCGTTTTGCCATCGGCGCGCATCGCGAAAAGCGCAGCCGTGCGATCACTGCCAGCCCGCTCGACGAGATTTCCGGCATCGGTCCGGCGCGCAAACGCGCGCTGTTGCTGCATTTTGGCACCGCCAGCCGGGTGCGCGCCGCGTCGCTGGAGGATATGCAGCGGGTGCCCGGTGTCAGCGCGGCGGTCGCGCAGACGGTTTACGATTTTTACCATCCGAAGGGGTAATAATCTTTTTCAGCCTCTGCTCTGAAGCAGACCGGCGAAACTCACTTCGGCGTCATCCGCATCAACCCCTCCTGCGCGATGCTGGCCACCAACCGCCCATCGCGGCGGTAAACCTGCCCGCGGGTAAAGCCGCGCGCATGCCCTGCCCACGGGCTGTCGGTGGCGTAAAGCATCCATTCGTCGGCGCGGAACTCGTCGTGAAACCAGATGGCATGATCGACGCTGGCAGCCGTGATCTTCGACGCGGCCAGCACGGCCATATGCGGCAACATGGCCGTGCCCAGCAGCACCAGATCGGAAATATAGGTGAGTATGGCGCGGTGCAGCGCGGGGTCCGCACCCAGGTCGGCTTTCACCCGGATCCAGCAAAAGCTTTCTGGCCTGTCCCTCAATACGCTGGCCGTATCAATCAGGCTCGCCTGACGGATCTCCACCGCCGGGGCAACGTTCTGGCGCGAGCGAATTCCCGGCTGACCCATGTATTCGGGACGGATCGCAATCGTTGCCTCGTTCACCAGCGCGTCGGGCGGCGGTACGGCTGGCATTGTGTCGCGATGCTCCGCGCCGCCTTCGCGGGTCTGAAACGAGGCCGTGAGATTGAAGATCGGCCGGCCAAGCTGGCTCGCGATGACCCGGCGATTGGACATGCTGCCGCCGTCGAAGTCGCGCTCGATGCGAAAGGCGATTTCATGATCCTCGCTGGCGCCGCGCAGGAAATAAGCATGGAGCGAATGCGGCTCGCGAGCCGGATCGACGCTACGCTGCGCCGCCACCAGCGCCTGCGCCAGCACCTGCCCGCCAAACACGCGCCCGACCCCGCCGGGTTTGCGCGGGCCAATGAACAAGTCCGGCCCCTGCTGCTCGACGTCGAGCAAAGCGATCAGAGCGGCGGTGGCGCGGGCGGCGGCTGTTTCATCCATGAGGCGTCATTAAAGCGTGATGGCAAAAAGTGGGAACCGGTTTTTGCCAAAAAATCACGCGACCGTAAAAAGCGCGTGATGGCAAAAAGTGGGAACCGGTTTTTGCCGAAAAATCACGCGTCAGAAAAAAGCGTGTAGCATCACTGCAAACAGGGGGCTGGGCATGAAAAATCGGGTTGTGGCACGAAGTCCGGGAGTTACGCGGACGTTGAATATCAGTAAAACGTGGCGGTGGCGCCATCTCTTGTGGGCCACCAGCATGTTAATGACTGCGGCAGGTCTGGAAGCCGGGGGTCAGGCAAGCCTTGCGGCCACACCGGCCCCCCAAACCGCCGGGCCTGCCATACCGCCCAAAACTGTGACGACGGCCGAAGCCTTCGCCCAAATTCCGTTTATCGAACAAGCCGAGCTTTCGCCTGACGGAACCCATATGGCGGGCCTGTTCGGAATCCACGGCGAACGCCACATCTGCGCGATGAGCTTGTTCGATAAGGCTGAGCTGCACTGCATCGGAATTCCCGACGGGAACGAACCCTACGCGCTGCGGTGGGTCAATGACCAGAACATCATTATCAGCATGCAGACCCTGGTGGATGTCGCTTCCCCGTTCGTGACCGGTCCGGACCGGATGTACATCTCCCGATTGATCGCGATGAGCCGGGATACCGGCAAGATTACCAAGATATTGCCGGAGTTGGATGGCCAGAACGCGTCCGACGTGCTGTGGATGGCGAGCGATGGCAGTCCGATGATCGAGGTCGCTGGGCAGAAGTCGATCCTTGAGGGCGACGATTTCTGGCCTGCAGTCTATCGGGTGGACGTCCAGACCGGGCATTCCCGACAGATCCAGAACAGTCATGCAGAGGTGCTGGATTGGGCCGCCGACAGCCACGGAATGGTTCGTGCCGGGTTAGGCTATCATGACGAGAACCGGACCATGCGCTTGTTTTATCGCCCCGAACGGGGCGGCAACCTCGACGTTATCGAGCGCGCCGACACCAAAAAGCGCCAAGGGCTGTTTTACCCGTTACTGTTCATGCCCGGCACCGACCATGCACTGGTGACGCATGACGACGATAACGGCTTTGCGGCGCTTTACGAAATGGACCTGAATTCGCAGAACGACGTGCGCAGCGTATTTTCAGCGACAGACGGCAACGAAGTTGCCGCCATCCAGATCGACCGAACCGGCAGCACGTTGCTGGCAGCGCGAGATAGCGGCGCCGGCGGCGGCGTCCATTGGTTCGATGCGGCGTTGGGCGTGTTACAAGCACAGTTCGACAAGGCCGTGAGTGGGAATGCGGAGGGTAATCGCAACGCGACGATTATCAGCCTTGATCGTGACCGCAAGAACATGCTGGTGCGTATCGATCGACCGGACTCGCCGGGTTCGCTGTATTACTACAACGTTGATCGCGGAACGCTGCAGCGCATCGCCAATTACAATGAACTGCTCGGCGGTCGGCCGCTGTCGCCAGTCCGACTCGTCCATTATCAGGCACGCGACGGACTGCCTATCGAAGCCGTGCTGACGCTGCCCGCCGGGCGCGCGGACAAATGCCTGCCGATCGTCATGATGCCGCATGGCGGGCCGTGGGGGCAGGATAACTTGAGCTATGATTACTGGGCGCAATTCATCGCCAGCCAGGGCTATGCCGTGCTGCAACCCAATTTTCGCGGCTCGACCGGTTACGGTACCGTGTTCCTGCGCAAGGGCGAGGGGCAGATGGGCCTGGCGATGCAGGACGATATCACCGACGGGCTGCGGTGGGCGGTCGCCCAGGGCATTGCCGATCCAAAGCGGGCGTGCATCGTCGGCGGTTCCTATGGCGGCTACGCTGCGATGTGGGGGATTGCAAAGGACCCCGATCTGTATCGTTGCGCAATAGCCGTGGCCGGAGTTGCCGCCTTGCGGCGTGAGGTCGATGATTTCGGTAACGATATCATGGGCAGCAAGTACAAGGATGACTGGGCCCGGATGACACCTGACTTTGCCGCTGTTTCCCCGGTCGGCGCAGTGGCCCGGATCAAGGCGCCGCTGCTGTTGATCCATGGTGAAAAGGACGTGACCGTCGATATCGGCCAGTCAAAGACCATGTACAAACACATGCTCGCCGCAGGCAAATCCGTGCAGTTCGTCGATTTGCCGCTGGCTGATCACCATTTCGGGCGCGAGGCGGACCGCAAGACGCTGCTGGGCGCGATGGGTGAGTTTCTGGCGAAGTACAATCCGGCGGATGCGGTGCCTATCACCGTGGCGCTCGCCAATGCAGAGGCGGCGCACTGACGCATTACCTGTTCCCCTCCCGCAAGCGGGAGGGGAGTTAGCAATCAGGTTCCCGCGTGGGCCGCCAGCGCCGCCAACAGCAGCAGCGCGACGATGTTGGTGAT
>JAYUBN010000213.1:0-9554 GCA_043740855.1 Sphingomonadales bacterium
TGCCGGTCAGAGCGTCCGTTCACGCATTTCCACTTCGAACGTCTCCAGCGTATCGCCAGGCTTGATGTCGTTGGTATCCTCCAGCACCACGCCGCACTCCAGGCCGATACGCACTTCGGCGACATCGTCCTTGAAGCGCCGCAGCGACTTGATGTGGGTCTTGGAGACGATCACATCGTTGCGCGTCAGGCGGGTATAGAGCCCCTTGCGGATAAAGCCTTCCAGCACCATCAGCCCGGCAGCCTTGTCGTGCTTGCCGGCAGGGAACACTTCCTTGACCTCGGCACGGCCAACCACGGTTTCGATGCGTTCCGGACCCAGTTCTCCCGCCATTTCCTTGCGGATATCGTCGGTCAGCTGATAAATCACATCGAAATACTTCAACCGCACGCGGTGGCGGGCAATCATTTCACGCGCCTTGGCGTTGGGACGCACATTGAACCCGATGATCGGCGCGCCGGTAGCTCCCGCCAGCGTCACATCGCTTTCGGTGATCGCGCCCACGCCCGAATGCAGGATCTTGACCTTGATATCGTCGGTCGAAATCTTGTTGAGCGCGTTGACGATGGCCTCGGTCGTGCCTTGCACGTCCGACCTTACCACCACGGCATATTCCATCACCGTCTTCTTGGCTGACAGCGCCGAGAACATGTTCTCCAGGCTCGCCGGGGCCGATGTGGTGCGCAGCGCCGTGGCCTGCTCATGTCGGAATGCCGCAACTTCACGCGCGCGCGCCTCGTTCTCGACCACGGTCAGGGTATCCCCGGCCATTGGCACACCGTTAAGGCCCAGCACCTCCACCGGCATCGACGGCGTCGCTTCCTTCACTTGCTTGCCCTTGTCATCAAGCATCGCGCGAACGCGGCCCGACTGCGTGCCGACCACTAGAATGTCGCCGACCTTCAACGTGCCGCGTGTAATCAGCACGGTGGCAAGCGGTCCCTTGCCCTTGTCCAGCCTGGCTTCGATCACGGAAGCCTCGGCCAGTCGGTCGGGATTAGCCCGCAGTTCGAGCAATTCGGCCTGGAGCAGGATCTTTTCGATCAGCAGATCCAGCCCGGCGCCGGTCTTGGCCGAAACCTCGACATCCTGCACGTCGCCCGACATTTCTTCGACGACGACTTCGTGTTCAAGCAGGCGCTCACGGATGCGCTTGGCATTGGCTTCGGGCTTGTCGATCTTGTTGATCGCCACGATCATCGGCACGCCGGCAGCCTTGGTGTGATTGATCGCCTCGATGGTCTGCGGCATGATGCCATCATCCGCGGCCACCACCAGCACCACGATATCGGTGACATTGGCCCCGCGCTGACGCATCTCGGTAAAGGCTTCGTGGCCCGGCGTATCAATCACAGTCAGCACATCGCCAGACTTGGTCTTGATCTGATACGCACCGATATGCTGGGTAATGCCGCCAGCTTCGCCGCGCACCACATCGGTGCCGCGCAGCGCGTCAAGCAGGCTGGTCTTGCCGTGGTCAACGTGACCCATAATCGTCACTACGGGGGCACGTGGCAACAGCGTGGCGGCGTCATCGACATCAGTCGCGGTATCGATATCGACATCGCTTTCCGAAACGAGCACAATATTGTGGCCAAATTCCTCGACCAGCAACTCGGCGGTGTCCTGATCGATATTGTCGTTCTGGGCGATGACTACGCCCATTTTGAACAATACCTTGACCAGATCGGTGGCCTTTTCGGCCATGCGGTTAGCCAGTTCCTGCACGGTGATGATTTCCGGCACGACAACATCGCGCACCTGCTTTTCGCGTGGCTGTGACTTGCCGGCAAAATGCGCGCGCTTTTCCTTTTCACGCGCACGTTTCAGCGCGGCGAGGCTGCGGGCGCGGGCGCCTTCATCCTCGTTCAGCGCCTTGGTAACGGTCAGTTTACCCGACTGGCGGCGATCGGCGGTGGCTTTCTCGCGCGGCTGCCCTGGTTTTTTCGCGGCGGGTTCGGGGCGGCGTACCTGCGCCACCGGGGTGAACCGGCGCGGCGCGGTAGTTGTCGGACCAGCGGCGGGCGTGGCCGGGCCAGTTTCATCCTGCGGCGTCGCAACAGCTTCTGGTACTGGCGCAAGTGCCGTCGGCACGGCCGGCGCTTCTGCGATAATTTCGGCAACGACAGGTTCACTGGGCGCGGGCGCCGCAACAACCTCAGGCTCGGGAGCGGGGCTGCTGCCCGGTTCCGCGCTGCGGCTTTCGCCGATCAGTGCGCGTTGACGACTTTCCTGCTCACGACGGCTGGTCTCTTCGGCCATCAGCAGGCGTGATTCTTCGGCCTCGCGCAGCAGTCGGGTCTGCATTTCCTGGCGCGATTCGTTCGACGGCGCCGCGCGCTGGACTGGCGGGGCGGGACGTGCCGCCACTGGCGCCGGGGCGGTCACCGGGGCCGGAGCGGGAGCAATAACGACCACCGGTTCGGGCGCCGCCGGAGCTTCGCCGGGCTTGCCCAGTATTTTGCGGCGCTTCACTTCCACGACCACCTTGTTGGTGCGGCCGTGGCTGAACGTCTGCTTGACTTCGCCCGCCTGGACCGAGAGCTTCAGCCCCAGCGGCTTTCTGCCCAGCGTCGGTTTGTTGTCGGTCTCGCTCATGTCTTCAAAACGTCCTTCAGTCGTCGATGCCTGTGCCGGCATCAGCGTTTTTCAATTTCGATGCCCGCCCGGCATCAATTTTTTCAATCCCGATGCCTGCCCGGCATCAACGGTGCAATTCAGTCAGCGATCAGCAGGGCAATGGCGCGGCAGACGCTGCTCCATCATCCTCTTGCTCAAAATTCCCTTGTCGTTCCACCACGCCTTCAGGATCGGCCCCAAGGCTTTCAGAAATACCTTCGGCCCGGCCCATGAAATGGTTCAAGCGTTGTAACGGACCGCTTAGCCTTTCAGCTGCGGCCCGGTCTGTGAGCGCCAGATGGACGACGTTATCGCGGCCCAATGCCACAGACAGCGCCGCCCGGTCCAGCGGCAAGATGATACCTCTTTGCCCGCTGCCCTCGGCGTCCTGTCCGACCCGCCAAGCCTGGTCGAGTTTGCGTGAGCCATCGTTGCTGGCGTCGGTAGCATGCCCCAGCAAAGCGACGCGCCCCATCCGGGCTTGCTCAGCGATCCGGTCCGATCCTAATATAAGCCTGCCGGCGCGCAATTCCAAGCCCAGCCGTTCGGCAATGACGCGTAACAACGCCGCCTCGATGCGGTCGGACAAATCGTCTGGAATGACCATCGGCGTACCATGAAAGGCCCGCGCCAACGCGCCACGCAGCTTGCCTTTGCTGAGCGCGGCTTCGAGTTCGGGTCGAGTGACCCCGATCCATGCGCCGCGCCCCGGCGCGCGCGCCATGACATCGGGCAGCACCTGGCATTTGCCCTCGACATCAGGCGGCGCGATCGCCAGCCGTATCAGCGCGTCACGCGCGCCGTTCCGGCCGGAGAGAATGCACTTCCTCTCCGGAGCCTGCCCGGCAACCCGAGCGTCAGCGATGTCGGACGTCAGGCGCTCATTGTGAGGAGTCCGCATGGGCGGCCTCCCCGCTTGGGGCTTGCCCGGAATTGGCGGCGTCGTCATCGGCGAACCAATGCGCGCGCGCAGCCATGATAATCTCGTTGCCCTGCTCTTCGGACAAGCCGTATGTCCCTAGCACACCGCCCTTGTCGTCGCGGTCTGCGCGATCACGATCGCGGCGTTGCGGCGGCGGCGAATTGCTCGATTCGCGGCGACGTTGCTCAACACGCTTCTTGGCGATCAGTTCGTCAGTGGCCAGATCGGCAAGGTCATCCAGCGTCTTGATGCCCGCCTTGCCCAGAACCACCAGCATGGCCTCGGTCAGATGCGGAATTTCGGCCAGCGCGTCTTCGACGCCCAGGCCGCGCCGTTCTTCACGCGCGGCTTCTTCGCGACGATCCAGCGCTTCCTGAGCGCGGCTCTGCAATTCCTCGCCAAGCTCTTCGTCAAAGCCTTCGATCTGCGCCAGTTCGGCGATATCGATGTACGCAACTTCCTCTAGCTCAGTGAAGCCCTCGGCCACCAGCAGCTGCGACAGCGTCTCATCGACATCGAGCTCTTCTTCGAACATCTTGGAACGCTCGGAAAATTCGCGCTGGCGCTTTTCCGAGGATTCGGCCTCGGTCAGGATATCGATTGCCGAATTGGTCAGCGCCGAAGCGAGCCGAACATTCTGCCCGCGCCGACCGATGGCCAGGCTGAGCTGGTCATCGGGCACCACCACCTCGATGCGGCTTTCATCCTCGTCGATCACCACGCGCGACACCGTTGCCGGCTGTAACGCATTGACCACGAAGGTTGCGGTGTCCTCGCTCCACGGGATGATGTCGATCTTTTCGCCCTGCAATTCCTGCACCACCGCCTGAACGCGGCTGCCCTTCATGCCGACACAGGCGCCGACCGGATCGATCGAACTGTCGCGGCTGATCACGCCGATCTTCGCCCGGCTGCCGGGATCGCGCGCTGCCGCCTTGATCTCGATGATATTGTCGTAAATTTCAGGCACTTCCTGCGCGAACAGCTTCTTCATGAATTCGGGGTGCGCGCGCGATAGGAAAATCTGCGGACCCCGATTCTGGCGCTCCACCTTCATGATCCACGCCCGCACCCGCTCGCCGATGCGTGCGGCTTCACGCGGGATCTGCTGGTCGCGGCGGATTACGCCTTCGGCCCGACCCAGGTTAACGATGACATGGCCGAACTCGACCGACTTGATCACGCCGGTGATGATCTCGCCGGCGCGGTCCTTGAACTCTTCGTACTGGCGGTCGCGCTCGGCATCGCGCACTTTCTGAAAGATGACCTGCTTGGCCGACTGCGCATCGATGCGGCCCAGATCGACTGGCGGCAACGGGTCGACAATGAAGTCACCGACCACGGCGTTGGCATCAAGCTTTTTGGCTGCGGTGAGGTCAACCTGCTTGAAATAGTCCTCCACCTCTTCGACCACTTCGACCACGCGCCACAGCCGCAGATCGCCGGTACGCGGATCGAGCTTGGCGCGGATATCGTTCTCGGCGCCATAGCGGTTGCGCGCCGATTTCTGGATGGCTTCTTCCATCGCCTCGATGACGATCGACTTGTCGATCATTTTCTCGGTGGCGACGGCGGTCGCAATCGCAAGCAGTTCAGCGCGGTTGGCGTTTATTGCACTGGCCATAATCAGTCTTCCTGTGCTTCTACAAATTCGTCTGCGCCGCTGGTATCGAGCGGGCGGCTGGCTGCAATCAGCCGGTCAGTCAGGACCAGCTTGGCAGAATGAATATCCTCGATCGAAAACGTCACCCGCCCCGATTTCCGGTCTTCGAGCGTGACGATGTCACCCTCTATCCCGATCAGATCGCCATGCAGCGACTTGCGGTTGCCATCGACAGGCTTGTCCAGCTGCACGCGGACCTCATGGCTCGCCCACTTGCTGAAATCCTGGCGCCGCGTCAGCGGCCGATCGATCCCCGGCGAGCTGACCTCAAGCCGATAAGCCTCGGCGATCAGCACCTCGCCCGCCTCTTCCAGTTCGTCAATGCGGTCGGACACACGGTGTGACAGCGCCGCGCAATCTTCCAGCACCAATTGGCCGGTATCGGGCCGTTCGGCCATGATTTGCAGCGTATGCTCCTCATCGCCGACTTCGCTTTTGCCGAAAAAAATCACGCGCACGACATCAAGTCCGAGAGCCTTGGCCTCCGGCTCGACGATTTCAACAATACGCGCGATATCCGCCATGCAAACTCCAGAACCGTCCCGCCGGTCCTATGGGTGGATTGTGAATACACCGTGTCGCGCCGGCCCCTGTCGGCGCCAGCCCGGACGTTGATTGACAATGTCGGGATTTGCGCCGGATACGCCTGCCTGCCGGCAAATGCAAGGCCCGCTGTAACAAAAGACACATGGATTTAACACCACTTCGCCGCTAGCTACAAGTGATGCGCAGCCTGCAAGACATCTTCGAAGAATATGAATTTCTGGACGCCGACGAACGCTATCGCTTGCTGATCGAACTCGGCCGCGATCTCGATCCGATGCCCGACGCGCTGAAAACCGACGCGACGCGGGTGATGGGATGCTCGGCCAGCGTCTGGGTGTATCCCACCACTGCACCCGACTCCCGTCTGCATTTTCTGGCGGACAGCAACGCCGCGATCACCAAAGGCATCATCGCGCTGGTACTCACCACGGTGCAGGATCGGGCTGCCACAGAGGTCGCCGGGATGGATGTTGCTGCTGCCCTCGCGCCGTTCGATTTGAAGAACCAGCTCTCTTCGAACCGCACGCAAGGTGTGCCCAACATGATTGCACTGATCCGCGATCATGCGGTGCGATTAGCAGCGCAACAAGACGCAGGGTAATCGGGCGAACCAGAGCGCTTGCTTGCAAAAAGCACGCGCAAGCCTCATTGCGAAGCATGTCCAGCACTCCGCGCACACTTTACGAGAAAATCTGGGATGCCCATGTCGTCGTTCGGCGCGACGATGGCACCTGCATGATCTACGTCGACCGCCACCTGATCCATGAGGTCACCAGTCCGCAGGCGTTCGAGGCGCTGCGCGTAGCCGGGCGCACCGTGCGACGGCCTGACCTGACGCTGGCGGTGCCGGATCACAATTTGCCGACCACCGCGCGGCGCGATGCGGCGGGCAACCACATTCCGATTGCTGACGTGGAAAGCGCGGCGCAATTAGCGGCGCTGACGAGCAATGCGGCGGAATTCGGCATTCGCCTGATCGGCGACACCGATCTGGAACAAGGCATCGTCCATGTCGTTGGGCCCGAACAGGGTTTTTCGCTGCCCGGCGCAACGATTGTCTGCGGCGACAGCCACACCTCTTGCCACGGCGGCCTGGGCGCGCTGGCGTTCGGGATCGGCACGTCGGAGGTCGAGCATGTGCTGGCCACGCAGACGCTGTTGCTCAAGCAATCGAAAACCATGGAAATCCGCGTCGATGGCGAGTTGCCCGCAGGCGTTAGCGCCAAGGACCTGATCCTGCACATCATCGGCGTCGTCGGCACCGCTGGCGGCACCGGGCATGTCATGGAATTTCGCGGGCGGGTGTTTGAAACGATGTCGGTGGAGGGTCGGCTGACTGTCTGCAACATGTCCATCGAGGGCGGCGCGCGCGCGGGCCTGATTGCGCCCGATGCCACCACTTTTGCCTATCTGAAAGGGCGCCCGTATGCACCGAAGGGTGCAGATTGGGACAAAGCTGTCGGCTGGTGGAGCAGCCTGGCTACGGATCCCGGCGCGCGCTTCGACAAGGTGGTAGTGATTAACGCCGCCGACATCCCGCCGACCGTGACCTGGGGCACCAGCCCCGAAGACACCGTGGCAATCGGCGGCGTTGTCCCTGCGCCCGAAAGCTTTGCCGACCCGTCCAAACAGGAAGCCGCGCGCAAGAGCCTGGATTACATGGGGTTGGAACCGGGCCAGCGCATGGACAGTATCGCCGTGCAAAACGTCTTCATCGGCAGCTGCACCAACAGCCGTATCGAGGATCTGCGCGCTGCCGCTGCGGTCATAAAAGGCCGCCACAAGGCCGCGAACGTCAAATGGGCGATCGTCGTGCCCGGTTCGGGGCTGGTCAAGGCACAGGCCGAAGCCGAGGGGCTGGACCGGATATTTATCGATGCCGGGCTGGAATGGCGCGAACCGGGCTGCTCGGCCTGCCTCGCCATGAACCCCGATAAGGTGCCCGCCGGCGAACGCTGTGCCTCCACCAGCAACCGTAATTTTGTCGGGCGCCAAGGGCCGGGCGCGCGCACCCATCTGGTGTCCCCGGCGATGGCAGCCGCCGCAGCGATCACCGGTCACTTGACCGATGTGCGCGAACTGGCCTGATGTCGGCCTTGAATCCGGTACGCGCCACGCTCATAGGATTAGTATGACTGACAAAACCGACAGTTCCGTCAAACCCGCCGGCGGCGATGAGAAGCCGGGCTGGAGCAATACCGCAATCGCGGGCGCCGCGATTGGCTCGGCCGCGTTGACGGCGGCTTTGTTGTATGTGTCGCGGCGCCGGGACGCGAGCAAGGCCAATCTGGAGCCCGTTCACCCCGAGACGGCCCCCGAGACTGATTGAGCGACCATGAAACCCATCAACCATGTCTCCGGGCGCGCCATCCCCTTCGGGCGCAAGAACGTCGACACCGATGTCGTCATTCCAGCGCATTGGCTAAAGACAATAAGCCGGGACGGATTGGGCCAGGGCGCGTTCGAGGCGGTGCGCAAGGAACCGGGTAATGTCTTCGACAACCCCGAATTTGCCGACGCGCCGATCCTGATCGCAGGCGACAACTTCGGCTGCGGGTCTAGCCGCGAACATGCGGCTTGGGCGCTGCTCGACATGGGCATCACCTGCGTCATCGCGCCAAGTTTTTCCGACATTTTTTCAAGCAATGCCTTCAAGAACGGCATTCTTCCCGTCGCCTTGCCGCAGGCGGCGATCGACCGGCTGATGGCAGTCGCCCAAGGACTTGATGGCACTCCCGGCGCCATCGACATTGATCTGGTAACGCAAAGCGTGACCACGCGCTTTCAGGACCGATTTACTTTCGAGATCGATCCGTTCCGCAAGCATTGCCTGCTGGAAGGACTGGACGAAGTGGGCTTGACGCTGGCGCAGGACAGCACGATCACCGCGCATGAACAACGCGCCCGTGCGGCCCTGCCGTTTCTGGCTGAGGCCTTGACGTAGTGGTATGAAACCGAAGGTCGCCTCTTAAACTGTCGTCATGCTGAACTTGGTTGAGTATCCATTGCACTTCCGGGTCCGACGGCCGGCAGGAGCAATGGGCCCTGAACCAATTTCAGGGTTACGGATAAAAGATGTATGAACGCAGGCATGTTTTGACGCACCTAAGGGAAATGGCTGCAATGACGATGTTCAACGATCGCGAACGCGCCGAGGAGGCCAAGTTCTCGCACGACGAAGAGATGCAGTTTCGCATCCATGCCCGGCGCAACCGGCTGCTGGGCGGATGGGCGGCCGAACGGATGGCGCTCTCTCCTGCCGAGACCGAAGCTTATGCCAAAAGCGTGGTTCAGGCCGATTTTGAAGAATCGGGCGATGAGGACGTCATCCGGAAATTGCTGGGCGATCTGATTTCGGTCGGGGTCGATGCCGACGAGGGCGAGGTTCGTGCGGCTATGCACGCCAAGGAAATCGAAGCCCGCCGGGCGTTGATGGGCGAGGGCTGACGCAATGGCCATGACCGCCGCTGATATTGAAATGCTGATTCGCGCCTCCCTGCCCGATGCCGAAGTGACGATCACCGATCTTGCCGGTGACGGCGATCATTATGCGGCGCATGTCGTGTCCCGCGCCTTTGCCGGCAAGCCACGCGTGCTTCAGCACAAACTGGTTTATGCCGCGCTGGGTGACCGCATGGGCGGCGTGCTCCATGCCTTGCAATTAACCACCGCTGCCCCCAATTAATAGTTAATGTAAACCGCATGACAGCGGTCGCGTATGTTCATTCAAACTAAGGGTTAGCCGCCATGTCCGACGTTAACACCCGCCTCATCCAGATCGTCAACGGCAACGAAGTCGTGCTG
>JAYUBN010000214.1:0-27037 GCA_043740855.1 Sphingomonadales bacterium
GGCGGGCGAATCGCGGTGGTGGATTTCTCCGCGCACGACCGCGAAGAGCTGCGCAGCGCCCATGCCCACGCTCGCCTGGGCTTTACCGATGAGCAGATGTTGGCGCTGTTCAGCGATGCCGGGCTGCACGGGGAAATCCCGGTCGCGCTGCCCGGAAAACCGCTGACGGTCAAAATCTGGGTCGGTCGCCGATCCGTTCACACCGAGCTCGCGCTATCCTGCGACATGTCACAAAAGGCCCTGCAGCCATGACCGCGCCATCCGACGCTTGGACCGATACCCCGCTGTTCGCCGAATTGCCCGGCGATATCCGCATCTCATTCGAATTTTTCCCGCCCAAGACGGAGAAAATGGAGCTGCAACTGTGGGACGCGATCACCCAGCTTGCGCCGCTTGCCCCCGGTTTCGTCTCGGTGACGTACGGTGCCGGGGGCTCGACGCGCGAACGCACCCATGCAACGGTTGCGCGCATCGTCAGCGAAACCGACCTGATCCCCGCCGCGCATCTGACCTGCGTGTCGGCCAGCAAGGACGACATTGCCGAGATTGCGGACCAGTATTGGCAGGTCGGCGTCCGCCATGTCGTCGCGCTGCGCGGCGATGCGCCGCCTTCCGCCCAAGGCGTCTTCACCCCGCATCCGGATGGCTATGCCAGCGCCGCCGAACTGGTCGCGGGGCTGCGCGCCCGGCATCCCTTTGACATTTCGGTTTCTGCCTATCCCGAAGTCCACCCCGAAGCGGCCAGCGCGCAAACCGACCTCGACAATCTCAAGCGCAAGATCGATGCCGGGGCCAGCCGCGCCATCACTCAGTTCTTCTTCTCCCCGGAGGTCTATTTCCGGTTTCTCGACAAGGTGCTCGCCGCCGGTATTACCGTGCCGATCCTGCCCGGAATCATGCCGATGACCAATCTTGCCGCGATCCGCAGGATGTCGCCCAACACCACCATTCCGCCGTGGATGGAGCGCGTGTTTACCGGCCTGACCGATCGCCCCGGCGCGCGCGACCTGGTGTCTGCGACTATCGCCGCCGAATTCTGCCGCGCGCTTTATGCTGGCGGCGTGCGCGATTTCCATTTTTACACGCTGAACCGGGCGGAACAGGCCTATGCCATTTGCCACCTGCTGGGGCTGCGCGCAGCCGCTGTGCAACCCGTGCTGACGAAGGCCCTACAATTGGAGATTGGCGTATGAGCCCGCGCGAAGCATTTCTGGCTCAGGCGGCCCAGCGCATCCTGATCACCGATGGTGCCTTTGGCACCGAGATCCAGAACTGGAAACTGGCCGAAGCCGATTACGCCGGCGACCTTGGCTTGTCCAAAGATCAGAAGGGCAACAACGACATCCTGGCGCTGACGATGCCCGAAGTGCCCGAATCGATTCATCGCGCCTATTTTGAGGCGGGCGCCGATATCGCCGAAACCAACACCTTCTCGGCCAATCGCATTAGCCAGGCCGACTACGGCGCCGAGCATCTGGTGCACGAACTGAACGTGGAATCGGCCCGGCTGGCGCGCCGCATCGCCGATGAATATCAGGCCAGGGATGCTGAAAAAGGGATTGAGCGGCCCCGGTTTGTCGCCGGCGCTATCGGCCCGACCAACAAGACCCTGTCGATGTCCCCCGACGTCAACGATCCCGGCTATCGCGAGATCACCTGGGACCACCTTGTCGAAGTCTACAAGGAACAAGCGGTTGCTTTGGTCGAAGGCGGCGCCGATTTCATCCTGATCGAAACCATCTTCGACACGCTCAACGCCAAGGCCGGGATCATGGCAGTGAAACAACTCGAACGCGATCTCGGCCGCGAAGTGCCGATCATGTTGTCGATGACGCTGACCGACCTGTCCGGTCGCAACCTGTCGGGCCATACCGTCGAAGCCTTCTGGCACGCCGTTCGCCATGCCAGGCCATTGACGATCGGGCTCAATTGTTCGTTCGGCGCCACCCAGTTGCGTCCCCACGTCAAGGTGCTGTCCGAGATCGCCGACACCCTGATCATGATCTACCCCAACGCCGGCCTGCCCAACGAACTGGGCGAATACGACGAACAGCCCGACACCACGGCGGGTTTCGTCAAGGAATGGGCCGACCACGGCCAGGTCAATATCCTGGGCGGCTGCTGCGGCTCGACCCCCGAGCATATCGCCGCCATGGTGCGCGCGGTGAATGGCGTGCGTCCAAGGGTGCTGCCGGTGCTGGCGCCGGTGACGCGACTGGCGGGGTTAGAGCCGTTTTTGATGGGGGCTTGAGCTTGATGACAAGAGCAAGGTGCGAGGCCTATTGCCCGCGCGCTCCCGATTATTTTGTTGCGCGTTATCTCTCCGTCGCACCTTGCCGCGAAGCGGCTATAAGGCCTGCGGCGCTGCGGTTTCGCGCTTTGGCCGAACGGTCACGCAACATCGACATGACCGGGGTCTGGGGCGATAGCTCCGGAGTGTACCCTTTCAACTCGCCTTCAACGCAATGACTGGAACCGAAATGCCCTCCGAGCCCCGCCGCAGCGGCGCGATGTTCGTCAATGTTGGCGAACGTACCAATGTCACCGGCTCGGCGGCGTTCAAAAAGCTGATTCTCGCTGGCGACTACACCAAAGCGGTCGAAGTCGCCCGCCAGCAGGTCGAAAACGGCGCGCAGATCATCGATGTCAACATGGACGAGGGACTGCTCGATGCGGTCCACGCCATGACCACGTTCCTGAAACTGATTGCGGCCGAGCCCGATATCGCGCGCGTGCCGGTGATGGTCGACAGCTCGAAGTGGGAGGTGATCGAGGCCGGGCTGAAATGCGTGTCGGGCAAGCCGATCGTCAATTCGATCAGCATGAAGGAGGGCGAAGCGGCGTTCCTGGCCCATGCCCGCAAATGCATGGAATATGGCGCGGCGGCAGTCATCATGGCCTTCGACGAGAAGGGCCAGGCTGACACCAAGGCGCGCAAGGTGGAAATCTGTTCTCGTGCCTACAAGCTACTGATCGGCATTGGTTTTCCGCCCGAGGATATCATCTTCGATCCCAATGTCTTCGCGGTTGCGACGGGGATCGAGGAGCATGACCGCTATGCGCTGGACTTCATCGAGGCGATCGTCGAAATCCGCGAGGCTTGTCCGCATGTCCATATTTCGGGCGGCCTGTCCAACCTGTCATTCAGCTTTCGCGGCAATGAGATCGTGCGCCGGGCGATGCATTCGGTGTTCCTGTTTCATGCCATTCCGGCAGGCATGGACATGGCAATCGTCAACGCCGGCCAACTCGACATCTACGACCAGATCGACCCGGTGCTGCGCGAGGCCTGCGAAGATGTGGTGCTTGACCGCAAGCCTGCCGGCGGTGGTGAGCAGACCGCGACAGAGCGACTGATCGAGCTGGCCGAAAGCTACAAAGGCAAGGACGCGGTCGCCGAAAAGGCTGCTGCCGAATGGCGCGGCTGGGACGTTGTCGCGCGGCTGGAACATGCGCTGGTCAAGGGCATCGACGCCTTTGTCGTTGCGGATACAGAGGAAGCGCGCGCGGCAATCTTCGCACGGGGAGGCCGGCCGATCGAGGTCATCGAAGGCCCGCTGATGGCGGGCATGAACACCGTCGGCGACTTGTTCGGCGCCGGCAAGATGTTCCTGCCGCAAGTGGTGAAATCGGCGCGGGTGATGAAGAAGGCGGTGGCGCATCTGATCCCCTATATCGAGGCGGAAAAGCAACCGGGCGCGCGGGCCAAGGGCCGCATCATCATGGCCACGGTCAAGGGCGATGTGCATGATATCGGCAAGAATATCGTTGGCGTAGTGCTGCAATGCAACGGCTATGAAGTGATCGACATGGGGGTGATGGTGCCCTGGACGACTATCCTCGATACCGCGAAAAAGGAAGATATCGACATTATCGGGCTGTCCGGCCTGATCACACCGTCACTGGACGAGATGGTCACTGTGGCCGAGGAAATGCAGCGTGGCGGCTTTACCATTCCGCTGCTGATCGGTGGCGCCACCACCAGCAAGGTGCATACCGCGCTGCGCATCGACCAGGCCTATGAGGGGCCGGTGATCCATGTGCTGGACGCCAGCCGCGCGGTCGGCGTCGCCAGCCAGTTGCTGTCCGATACGCAGCGCGACGGCTTTGTTGCCGCCACCGCTGCCGAATATCAGACTGTCCGCATCGCGCGCGCGAACAAGGGCCAAAGCGAGCTGCTCAGCCTGGCCGATGCCCGCGCCAACGGCTTCATCATCGACGTGGTCGACAAGGCGCCAGCAGCTGCCCGGCCCGGCCTTCACAGCTTCGCCGCCTGGGACTTGGCCGACCTTGCCGCCTGCATCGACTGGACGCCGTTCTTCCGGGCATGGGAACTGGCGGGCAATTACCCGGCAATCCTGACCGACGTCGTGGTGGGCGAAAGCGCCAGCGCGTTGTTCGCCGATGCGCAGGCGATGCTGGAGCGGATCATCAGCGAGAAATGGCTGACTGCGCGCGGCGTCGTCGGGCTGTGGCCCTGCGCGCGCGATGGCGACGACGTGCTGGTGCAGCCTGGTGGGAACCACGGCGAAGTGCGCCTGCCATTCCTGCGCCAGCAAGTGAAGAAGAGTCGGGGCAAAAATGGCCAGGGGCGCGCAAACTTTTGCCTTGCGGATTTCATCGCGCCGCAAGACGACTGGATCGGCGGCTTTGCCGTCGGCATCCACGGCATCGAGCCGCATCTGGCGCGGTTCCAGGCCGATCACGACGATTATTCCGACATTTTGCTGAAGGCGCTGGCCGACCGCCTGGCCGAAGCCTTTGCCGAACGGCTGCACCAGCACGTCCGCACCACGCTATGGGCCTATGCGCCCGGCGAGCAATTGACCAACGCGGCGCTGATCCATGAAGATTATCGCGGCATCCGCCCTGCGCCGGGTTACCCCGCTTGCCCCGATCACAGCCTGAAACCGATCCTGTTCGACCTGCTCGACGCCACGGCGAAAACCGGGATTACCCTGACCGAAAGCCAGGCCATGCTACCCACTGCAGCGGTATCGGGGTTCTACTTCGCGCACCCCGCGGCTGAGTATTTCGGCGTCGCCCGCATCGGTCGCGACCAATTGCAGGATTACGCGGCGCGGCGCGGTTTCGCGCTGCCCGTGGCTGAGCGCTGGCTGCGCCCTAATCTGGATTGATATCGAAGGGCCCGGACAAGATTATCGAAGCGTTGTCCCTCGGCAAACCCGGTACGGACGGGGACGGCAAATGAAATGCGATCAATGCCCCCTGGCATGACAACCAAGGGGCGTCGATCCGGGCCTATGAGGACGGCCGATTCAATCGGGCGGCAAAAGATTGGCGGCTTTGAGGAGCTGTGCACCGTGCCCCGCTTCTTCGGTCCCGTTCAAATGGAACAGCGCGATAGCGCGGGGATCATCGAAACTCGAGGCAACGCCCGCGTAAAGCGCTTGCCCGTTGAATTCACCTTCAGCGAGTTTAGTCAGGGACGCGCGCGTGACGGGCAGCGGACCGAGCGATGTATAAAGCGGATTCTGATCGATCGGCGGGATGACGAACGGTTTGCCGCTCAGTATCTCGATCGCTTCACTCACCCGATGCGCGTGGACCAATTCTTCGCGCCCGTTGTTCAGCAAAATTTGTTTGACCTCGGGCACGTCGGTACCTTCGGCCATTTCCTCGTACAATCGCTCACCGATGGCCTCGGTCAACGCCAGAATCTTCAGATCGTCGATCGTGGCCCCGTTAACCAGTTTGCCCAAGTAGGCGAACGCCTCGCCACTCGTCTTTGGCGCATTGCTTGGAAGTTCCAAATTCATGTCTTTCTCCTAGGCTGTCGGTGGTGGCAATTTGCAGTGAAGCATCGTCTGGGAAAAGTCGGTTTCCGGGTTTTCACTTGAACCGGTGCAACCATAAAACTTGGCGATTGTTGCATGATTCGGCCTTCATACAATAGACAACAAGTTGAAAATTGCATTTTGGGTGGCTGGTTACAAGCGCTCGATGATAATAGCCGGTGCCATCCCGCCCGCAGCGCACATCGTCACCAGGCCGCGCTTGAGATCGCGACGCTCCAGTTCATCCAGGATCGTGCCGATCAGCATGGCGCCGGTAGCCCCGATCGGATGCCCCAGAGCGATCGCGCCGCCATTGACGTTGACCTTGTCACGATCGAGATTGAGGTCGCGGATGAACTTTTCGGCAACGACGGCAAAGGCCTCGTTGATTTCCCAGAGGTCGATGTCAGCGGCCGTCAGCCCGGCTTTTGCCAGCACCTTTCTTGCAGCAGGCACCGGCGCATTCAGCATCAGCGTCGGATCGTCGCCCATGTTGGCGGTGGCAAGGATGCGCGCACGCGGCTTCAGTCCATGTTTCCGGGCGTATTCCGGGCTGGCCAGCAGGACGGCGGCGGCACCGTCGACGACGCCCGACGAATTTCCGGCATGGTGAAAATGTTCGATGGCAAGGTCGGGGTACTTGCGCGCGATCAGGTTGCGGAAGGTGGTCCCCTCGGCGTCGATCGCAAAATCGGCCAGTGCGCCGAATGACGGCTTCAGCGCGGCCAATCCTTCGGCTGTCGTCTGGGGACGCGGAAACTCATCCTTGTCGAGCACGATGTTGCCATGGTCGTCGATGACCGGAACGATGCTTTTGTCGAACCGGCCCTCGGCAATGGCAACCGCGGCGCGGCGTTGGCTCTCCAGCCCGAACGCATCGAGTTCTACGCGGGTGATACCCTCGATCGTGGCGATGGCATCGCCGCATACCCCCTGATGCGACTGGGGATGAGTGAGCGTAAGGCGGTCGTTATGCGCGCCCATCAGCGTCAGCGGAAAACCCGCTGCCTGCTCTTCGGCTGCCATCGTCGCGGTCAGGGACATCATCTCGGTGCCGCCGGCAATGACCAGATCCTCCATGCCCGACATGATCTGCGCCGCCGCCAGGCTGACACTGGTAATTCCGCCACCGCAGAAGCGATCGAGCGTCGTTGCGCTGGCCCGGATGTCATAACCCGCATCGAGTGCCGCCATCCGGCCGAGGTCGCCGCCCTGCTTGCCCTTCTGCCAGCTGGTCGACCAGATGATGTCGTCGACGTCTGCCGTGTCGAGGTCGTTGCGCTCGGCAAGCGCCTTGAGCACGGTTGCGGCGAGATGCTGTGGATGCATGTGCGCCAGCGCGCCTTTGCCTTGTTTGCCGATCCCACGCGGGGTGCGGACGGCGTCGATGATGTAGGCATCGGGCATCGGTTTCTCCAAAAAAGTTCAGCTGCCGATCGGCATGCGCAAATTGAGAATGATCGCGCCGAGAATAATCAGCGCCATACCCGTCAGCGCGACCGCGTCGAGCTTCTGGCCATAGGCGACCCATGCAATCGCGGTGACAAGCACAATTCCGGCGCCCGACCAGATGGCATAGGCTATGCCGATCGGCATGGTGCGCAAAGCGAGCGAGAGACAATAAAACGCGCTGGCATAGCCCACGACGACAACCATCGCCGGCACCGGGCGGGTAAATGCCGCCGATGCCTTCAGCGACGACGTTGCGATCACTTCGGTGACGATCGCCAGCGCGAGCCAGACCGATGCCGACGTGGTTACGCCGACCATAATCCACCTTCCACCGGCAGGATCGCACCCGACAGATATGCGCCTGCGCGCGACGCCAGAAAGATTACGGCGCCGCCGATGTCCTCGGGCGTGCCGAGACGATGGGCGGGAATGCCCTCGATCATTTGATCCTTCAGGCCCGGCACCGCTTCGAAGAAACCTTCGGTCATGTCGCTTGGAAAGAAGCCGGGCGCAATCGCGTTCACGGTAATGCCCTGACGGGTCAGGTCGGATGCCAGCGCGCGGGTCAATTGATGCACGCCGCCTTTGGTCGCGCTGTAGGCATAAGCCATGCTGCTTTTTGCCCACAGCGCCGCGATCGAACCGATGTTGATGACACGCGCCGGATCGCCCGCAGAAGCCGCTGCTTTCAGTTGGGGGAGCAGCGATTGCACGAGGAAAAAGGGTGCGCGCAGGTTGATGGCAACTTCGCGGTCCCACTGGTCCGGGTCAAGCGCGTCAACCGGTGCCGCCGTAAAGGTACCCGCGTTATTGACGAGGATATGGAGCGATCCGGTGTGCGACTGCACGGCGGCGGCGGCGGCGCGCACGCCCGCCATCGTCGAGAGATCATGCGCGAGCAGGTGGCATTTGCCGCGTGCCGCCAGTTCGGCCACGAACCGCTCGCTCTCCTCGCCGCCCCGCGCGACGATCAGCACTTGCGCGCCGGCATCGACCAGCGCGGCCGAGATCATTGCCCCGACGCCTTTGGCGCCGCCGGTGACGACCGCAACCTTTCCCGCGATTGAAAACAAGTCGCCGCCGGCTGGCTTTACCACGACCGGGTTGGTGATGAAGGAGAGGCAATTGGGGTGATCGACGAACTTCGCCTCGTCCGGCTGAATCAGGGCGAGATATTGCGGTTCCTGAAAGGCGCTTTTGAGCGCGTCCTCATCCTTGAACGTCAGCACCGCGACCGCATCGTAATCGCCCGACGCGCCGAACATGGCGGCGACGGGGCCATCAGAATCGAGCGCATGATGCTGGGTGTAGCTGTGCAGGTGGCGCGCGAAATCCGGGCTGCTCATCAGCAGCGGAGCGTGGATCTCCCGATAATAACGCGAAAATTCCTCGCGCGACATGTCAGGCTTACGTTTAATGCAAACGACGAGCGATTTCAGCGACACTGTTTATCTTCCCGTTGTCCGCTCACGCGACGGATCTTGTCTTCGCAACCGGTGCATTTACCGCTGCTCCAAATTTTTCCAGAAGCTGCGGCTCGATCGCGCGGACTTTTTCGACATTGGCCTCTTTGACATGACCGAAGCCGCGGATCTGGGCCGGCAGGCTGGCCAGCTCGACCGCTACGGCGTGGTTGGCGGGTGTCAACTGGGCGGCGATCATCTGCATCTGCGTCTCGTAATGACCGATCAGGCCGCGTTCCATGCGGCGTTCCGCGGTGTAGCCAAAAACGTCGAGCGCAGTGCCGCGCAGGCATTTCAGCCGTGCAAGCGCCGCAAAGGCGAACCCCATCCACGCGCCGAATTCGCGTTTTTGCAACTGCCCCGTCGCGGGATCTCGGCGCGAAACCAATGGCGGGGCCAGATTATAGCGCAGCTTTGCGCCGTCCGCGAAAACGGCCTTCAACTGCGCCTTGAACGCGGGGTTGGACTGAAGGCGACCGACTTCATACTCATCCTTGTAGGCCATGAGTTTGGCAAAATTGCGCGCGACCATGACGGCAAGCGTCGTCCTGCCCGGCACGGCGCGCTGTTCGGCAGCGGCGACAATCTGCACCAGATTGCGGAAGCGCGCGGCATAGGCAGTGTTTTGATAATCGGTCAGCAATTGGGTGCGATGCGCAATGATATCGCCAAGGTCGGTCAGCGGCTCGTGCTCGATCTCGGGCTGGTTTTGAACCAACGCGGCGGCGACCCGCGCCGGATCGGCGGCTTGAAGGCGCCCCATGCTGAATGCGGCCTTGTTGAATGCGACCGAGACATTGTTGATTTCGACCGCGCGTTCGATAGCCGCCGGACCGACCGGCAGCAGGCCGAGCTGGCTGGCATAGCCGAGCATGAACAGGTTTGCCGCAATCGTGTCACCCATCAACGCCAGCCCGATGCCGGTCGCATCGACCGGGTGGATCTGGCTGGATAATTTGCGCAGCCGGCCCAGCAGCAGCGTCTTGTCGAGATTGAGATCGGGATTGCGCTGGAATGCGGGCGTCGGCGTGATCCGCGCATTGACCACGCATTGCGTCCGCGACGGATCGAAACTTGCCACCGGCTCCTTGGCCAACGCCGCTACCGCATCAAACGCCAGCGCAAGATCGGCGTCGCCCACGCCCAGTTTCTGCGCGCCCAGGCTGGCAGTGTCATTGGCGATGCGAACATGGCTGAACACCGCGCCGTTCTTTTGGCTGAGCCCGGTCATGTCGAACACCGAACACGCCTTGCCTTCGAGATGCGCGGCCATCGCCAGCAGCGCACCGATGGTCACCACGCCGGTGCCGCCGATGCCCGAAACCATGATGCTGTATTCGCGATCAATCGCCACGATTGCCGGATCCGGCAGGCCGGTGATAGCCTCACCCGCCAGCGCGGACGCCTTCGGCTTGCGCGGTTCAGCGCCAAGTACGGTTACAAAGCTGGGGCAGAAGCCTTTGACGCAGCTGTAATCCTTGTTGCAGTTCGACTGGTCAATCTGGCGCTTGCGGCCAAGCTCGGTCTCAAGCGGCCAGACGCTGACGCAATTCGATTGCACCGAGCAGTCGCCACATCCCTCGCACACCGCCGCATTGATAAACATGCGCTTCGCCGGATCAGGGAATTTGCCGCGTTTGCGGCGGCGGCGTTTTTCCGCCGCGCAGGTCTGTTCATAAACCAGAACGGTGGTGCCGGTCACCTCGCGCAACTGCTTTTGTACCGTGTCCAGCTCATCGCGATGATGGACGGTAACCCCTTCGGCCAAACCGCTGTGGCTGTCGTAAAGATCCGGGCGGTCGGTGACGACAACGCAGCGAACCGCCCCCTCGGCCAACACCTGCCGGGTAATATCGCCGACCGACAGTGGGCCATCGACGGGCTGTCCGCCCGTCATGGCAACGGCGTCGTTGAACAGGATCTTGAAGGTAATATTGACGCCCGCCGCCACGGCTCCGCGCACCGCGAGCAGGCCCGAATGATAATAGGTGCCGTCGCCCATGTTCTGAAAGATATGCGGCATATCGCTGAAATGGGCCTGGCTGTACCAATGCGCACCTTCGCCGCCCATCTGGGCATTGGGCAGCATGTCGGGCCCGGAATACATCGCCATCGCATGGCAACCGATACCGCCCGCAGCGATGCTGCCCTCGGGAAAGCGCGTGCTGGTATTGTGAGGGCAGCCCGAACAGAAATATGGCGAACGCGCAGCCTCTGCCGGCTTCATGGCGCCGACCGTGATCATCTGACGGCCCAGCCGGTCTGCCCGCACCGCCACGTCCGGCGCGTCGACGCCAAGCCGGCGCAGCCGCTCGGCGATGACGATTGCCAACTGGATCGCCTCCAGTTGCAAGTCGGACGGGATCATGAACTCGCCGTCCTCATCGACCTTGCCGACGATGCGGGGTGCGTTCGGGTGGCCGTACAGCGCGACCTTGGCCTGCGCTTCGGTAAGACCTTCCTTTTCCTCGATGAACAGAAGTTCGTCCTGACCGTCGGCGAATTCGAACAAGCCCTGCCGCTCGACCGGATAGACGCAGCCCAGCTTGTAGAACGATATGCCCAATGCCGCAGCCGCAGCATCGTCAAGTCCCAGCATCATCAGCGCCTGCCGCGCGTCGGATACGGCCTTGCCTGACGATACGATGCCCAGTTTGCGCTGTGGCGCGTCGATCAGCACCCGGTCTATCCGGTTTGCCCGAACAAATTTTTCCACCAGCGGCCAGCGATAGCGCTTGGCGACGAGTTCCGACTGGGCGCGGTCGATATGCGTCGGGTAATTGTGAAAGCCGTTTGGCGGTGCGGGGCCGCGTTCCGGTGTGACCGGGCCGTTATCGCGCACGGCGATATCGACCGTCATCGTCTGCTCAAGAATTTCGTTGCACAGCTTGAACCCGGTCCACAGCCCGGTGTAGCGCGACATCGCCCAGCCCAGCAGCCCCAGGTCGATCACGTCCTGTACCGTGGCGGGCGCCAGGATCGGCATCCCGGCGTGCATCAGCGCCATCTCGCTTTGATGCGCTACGGTCGAGGATTTGCCGCTATGATCGTCGCCGGCCACCACCAGCACGCCGCCGTTGGGATGAGTGCCCGCCATGTTGCCATGCTTGAAGGGATCGCCGGACCGGTCGACGCCCGGCCCCTTGCCGTACCAGATGGCAAACACGCCGTCCTTGTTGGCGCCGGGCGTACTACCCAACATTTGCGTGCCCCAGACCGCCGTCGCCGCCAGATCTTCGTTGACGCCCGGCTGAAACACGATGGCATGCGCGGCCAGGTGATCCTTGGCGCGCCACAGTTCCAGGTCGTAGCTGCCGAGCGGCGAACCGCGATAGCCCGAGATGAAACCGGCGGTGTTGAGCCCGTTGCGCCGGTCGCGGTCCCGTTGCAGCATCGGCAGCCGAACCAGCGCCTGCGTGCCGTTCATCAGGACCGTGCCGGTTTCGGCCACATATTTATCGTCGAGCGTGACGTCACGCATGGGCTGGTGGCCTCGGGTTAATGTCGGCGCGATATGGGGCACCATGATCGTTCAGATATTGCACGAAATATGGCTCGAAGTCTGCAAGAACGACATGGCTGCTTGTGCGCGCCAGCATCCGGACGTGCCAATCGGCCAATGTTCCGATCTCGCCGATGATCGACCGGTCATAAACGAAGCGGGTGATGCGGTCGGCGATGTCCAGATTGTAAAAGGCGAACAGATCGGCAAAACCCGGACGCCCGCCGAACAGATACGGGTCGGGCTGCATCAATCGCGTCAGCGCGGCAGTGGCACGGTCGAGCACGGCGCGAGTGGCCGCGATCGTCCCGGCACTGTTTTCACCGTTGCCGAATACGCCCGGGAATAGCGCGCGCGCCGGCGCCTCGACGTACATCTGTATAATATTCACGATTTGCCGTGCCTTGGCCCGGTCGCCCGGTGCGTCGGGGCGTAGCGGGTTTTCGGGATACCGATCGTCCAGATATTCCCCGATTGCCACGGTTTCCGCAATCCAGCCGTCGGGGCTGTGCAACACCGGGATTTTGCCCATCGGGTTCATCGCCAGAAATGCGGCATGCTGCGCAGCATTCGCGATCACAATCCGATGCGGCAGGTCTTTTTCGATCAATGCTGCGCGCACGATATTGAAATAATTGCTGGCCGGATAACCGTGCAGTTCAAGCGTGCCCGTTACCATGATTCAGCCTGCCCCTGCGGGCAAGTCGAAAATCTTGCCCGGATTGAGGATGCCGTTGGGATCGAGCAAGTTCTTCAGTTCGATCATCAGCCCGCGTTCTTGCGCATTTCGGCTGATGGCAAGCCAGGGCTTTTTCTCCAGCCCGATGCCGTGCTCCGCCGATATCGAGCCGCCATATTGGCCAAGCGGCTCGTAAACGCAGGCCTCGACGCGGTGGCGATCATGGGCGTCGCCAGCGCCGATTGCGACATGCAGGTTGCCATCGCCGACATGGCCCAGAAAAGCGATGCGACCCTCGGGCCATATCGCTTTGAGCTGCGTTGCAACCGTGGCCATGTAGGCTTCCATGTCACCCACCGGCAGGCTGACGTCGAAGGCATGGAATGGTTGAAACTCGCGCACGATGTGCTCCAGGTCTTCGCGGATTTCCCAGATGGCCAGGCGTTCGCGCTCGGAACGGGGCAGGACGGAATCGTCAAACAGGCCCTGTTCGGCAGCCTCGGCAAGAACCTGTTCGAACAGTTCGGTATCGCGGGTCTGATCGGAACCAAGCGTCTCGATCATCGCGTAGAACGGCCAATCTGGCGCAAGCGGCGCCCCGTGACGCCCGCTGCCGGTATTGACTGCATAGAAGCTGTTGTCGACCAGTTCGAACGCGCTGAGCAAGCCACCCAGCTTGCTATCCATGAAGCGCAGCAATTTGGCAATCTGGCCGAACGTCCTGGCGCCGACCAGCGCGGTATTGGTGCTCGTCGGCCGCTCTCGCAACCGCAGCACCAGCCCGGTTATGACACCGAGCGTGCCCTCGCTGCCAATGAACAGCTGCTTCAGGTCATAGCCGGTGTTGTTCTTCATCATCCGGTTCATGGACGAAACGATGCGGCCGTCGGCCAGCACGACCTCTATGCCCAGCACTTGCTCACGCATCATGCCATAGCGCAGCACCCGCATTCCACCGGCGTTGGTTGCGGCGTTGCCGCCAAGCTGGCACGATCCACGTCCGCCCAGATCAAGCGGGAAGGCAAGGTCGAATGCTTCCAGTGCGGTCTGCAATGCCTCAAGGATGACCCCCGCTTCGACCGTCGCGGTGCGGTTGACGACGTCCACGTCCAGAATGGCGTTCATGCGTTCCAGCGACAGGACGATCTCGCCGCCATCGGTCTGCGTGCCGCGAACCCAGCCGGACATGCCGCCATGCACAACCAGCGTCTGGCCGGCAGCATTGCAGGCGGCCATGATCCGTGAGACTTCATCGGTGGTGCGCGGTCGCACCACTGCGTCAGCTTCGATCCGTTTCATGAACACGCCGGGGTCACGAAGCGCAACATCTCCACCCGTTATGATGCCGCCTTGGCCGACTATGCTGCGCAGCGCATCCAGCAGATCGGCGGAAGGCCTGGGCACTGATGCCCCGTCATTCACAATGACACCATGATGTCGTCGCCATCGATGCGCACCGGATAGCGCATGAGCGTGATCGTATCGTCTTCTAGTGATGTGCCGGTATCGAGATCAAAGCTCCAGCCGTGCCATGGACACGTCAGCACACTGCCCTCGACATCGCCTTCGTGCAGCGGCCCTTCGGCATGCGGACACTGACCCTGCGTGGCAACCACTTTGCCGTGGCACAGGAACAACGCAACCTCAATGCCGCCAGCTTTGGCGAGCACCGCTGCGCCCGCAGTGACGGCGGCCAGCGATCCGACCCGAAATTCTGGCGTTGGTTCAGGATTGTTCATTGCCGCCTCAGGCCGGAATGACGCCAAGTTGCCGCATGACCGGGATGGCATCCCAGATGCTGCGTTCAAGCTCGATCTTGCCGTTCGCATCCCAGCCCATCACCGTCACGCCACGGGTTTTGGTGACTTTGCCGGCAGCAGGCACGCCCAGAAAATCGCCGGCGTGTTTGGTTTCCCAGGTCCACTGGAACGAGCCCAGCCGATCATCGCCGACATAATCGAACACGTCGAAATCATTGTAGCTGATTGAACGATCGGGATTGACGAAGTTTTCGAAAAAGCCGCGCAGCGCCACCAGATCCTTGTCTATCGTCAGTCCGAAATTGACGTCCTCGAAATGGATGTTGGGAGAATACAGCGCCATCAGTTCGTCGGTCCTGGCCGAAAACAGATTGATCCAGTTTTGTGCCCATTCGCGGTTCATAAGATTGCCTCTCCTGGCTTTGGTTTGCCATGTTGAAGGGTGTCCGGGCGCCGGTCGCGCGGCGCAGCATCGCTCTCGCCCAAAAGTATAGAATGACACCGTGACAGGCCAAATAGCCCAATGTGCCGCAACTTCGCCAAGCGTGACAAACCGCGCCCCGCCCCCGATCTCATAGAAAGCTTGAGTCATACGACAAAGAACACCGGCGAAATGCCGCTTTGTCCCGCATGGGCGGCACCTGTCACGCTAGGCTCTTCCAGACAGGTGCCCAACCCGTCTTTACAGGTGGCAGAGAACCGCCGCGTCATGCGCAGGCGCGTCAATGGAGGGGTTATCATGATCAAGAGCCGCATGTTTTACGTGTCATTGTCCGCCATTATGGCAGTGGGGCTGGCTGCCGGAACGGCAAACGCTCAAGCTACGGCGGGGCCGCGCTCCACCCCTGTGCCCGACACTGGCAGCAATCCTGAAAACCGGCCTGTCGAAATCGTCGTCACGGCGACCAAGCGCAATGAGAGCCTGGTCAAGGTGCCGATCCAGGTCAGCGTGTTCACCGCGCAAGCGATCACCGCAGCCGGCATCGTCCAACCCGCTGACTTTCTGGCGACCGTCCCCAACGTGACCTTTATCGAGGACAACGCGGGTGAAGCCTACGTCAATATTCGCGGTCAGACGGCAACGCGCAGTTCCGATCCGAACGTCGCCTACGTAATCGATGGCGTTACGCTGTCGAGCGTGAAAGGGTTCAACCAGGATCTGTTCGACATTCAGCAGATCGAAGTCCTGAAAGGCCCGCAGAGCGCTTTGTATGGGCGCAATGCTGCGGCAGGCGCGATCGTCATTACCACCAAACGCCCGGGCGATACCCTGGCGGGCCATGTCCTGTTGGCTGGCGGCAATGAAAATACCTATCGCGGCAATGCCTCTATTTCGGGGCCGCTGACGCCTAACCTGGGGTTCAGCGTTGCCGGATCGTTCCGTCACACCGATGGCTCCTACACCGACACCACGACGGGTGAAAAGGTGCAGCGGATTACCAATTACAGCGGGCGCGGCCGCCTCGTTTACGACGACCATGACAAGCTGGTAATCGACTTGAAACTTGCCGGCTATCACTCGAAGGGCGGCGGATCGTCGCTGATCACCCAGTTCGTGGGGCTGCCCATCGGCGGCTTTGACGGCAAGAAACTCGACGCCAACAACACCGATATTCCGTTCACCTCGGATGTCGCCCACCAGCACGAGGAGCGCTTCCTCGAAGCCAGTCTCAAGCTCGAATATGATTTCGGCTTTGCCAAATTCACCTCGATCACCGGCGCCAACGACCTTCACGAATATTTCGGCAGCGAGTCACCGCCATATATCCCCGGCACCGCGACCATTCAGCAATACACCTATCGTGACAAAAACTACTCGGAGGAAATGCGCCTGACCTCGCCGAGCAATCAGCGTTTCCGCTGGCAGGTCGGCTTTTACGCGCTGCGCTTCGACCGCAATCAAACCAGCAATATCGAACTCAATTCCGATCATATGCTGCCCGGCAATCCACGCGATCTGTTCCCGCCCAGCGCCGCACACCCCAGTGTCGCGTATGACAATCCGATTTATCGCACGACCAATTACGCGCCATTTGCCAGCGTGCAGTACGATGTCACGGCCAAGCTGCACGTCAATCTGGCCGGACGCTATGACACCGAAGATCGCTCTATTCGCGACGTGACCACCAGCGCCATAAATCCCCTGACTGGCGCAAGTTATAACAACTGCGTGGCGCTGACCGGAAAGACGATCGACCAGTGCCATAGTTCGCGCAGCTTTCACCAGTTTGAGCCGAAGGCGAGCATTTCCTACGATGTCGCTGCGAACGCGAGCATATATGCCAGCTATGGTCGCGGCTTCAAATCAGGCGGGTTCAACCCGATCGGATCGCGACAGGCCTTGCAGGCTGCGGCGGTTGCCGCGGGCATCAACCCCAATACCGTCTTTGTTCAGGATCAATATCAAAAGGAAGTCTCGAGCACGTATGAGGCTGGCGTAAAAACCCGGCTGTTCGACCGGCGGCTGGCGTTGAACGGCGCAGTGTTCAATACCGATATTTCGGGTGCCGAACAGTTTCAGTTCTTTCCCAGCGTCGGCCTGCAAACCACGGTCAGCATCGACAAGGTGCGCAGCCGTGGATTCGAATTCGATGCCGACTGGACCTTTCCGTTCGGCTTGCGGGTCTTCGGTGGTTACGGTTACACCGATGCCGTCGTGAAAAGCTTCCTGCCGGACCCTAGTTTCAACGGCAACCGGGCGCCAGGATCGGTTAAATACACTTTGACCGCCGGTGCCACCCAGGCATTCGCGCTGGGTGGGGGCCTGACCCTTATTCCACGCGTGGAACTCAACCGCTATGGCAGTATCTGGTGGGACGTAAACAATACGCCTGGCACCAAGCGCAACCCGCTTACCTTGGTCAACGCCCGCTTGACCCTGAAGCAGGGCGATCGCTGGCAGATTTCGGCTTATGGCGACAATATCTTCGACAAGCATTATTATCAGGAAATCGTGCCTCTGCTGGGCTTTTTCACGGTCAACTACCCCGCAACGCTGCGTACCTTTGGCGTTGAAGGCAGGTTCGATTTCTAGTCATTTGTACCCGAAATTCGAGCCGGCAAAACTCTCGTCACCCTGAACCTGGTTCAGGGTGACGGCGGATAGATTCAGCTGGCTATCGCGTAATGACAAAATCCGGACGCATATTCCGCACCATCGGCGATATCGCGACCGGCCAGCGCTGGAGAAGATCATGAATCTTGCATGGGAACAGGCATGGCTCGCGCAGTTCAATAACGATCTCGACCGGCTGATGGAAAACTACCCCGATACGTTCGAGTATGAAGACATGAACCTCGGGGTCAAGATCGAAAACGACCGCGCAAAGCTGCGGCAGTTGTTCAAAACCTTCGAAAACGCCGACCCGAACGCTTCCGAACACCTCTTCGCTGCTACCCGCTATCACGGCGACAAACGTGGCGGGACGCTGGAATGGACTTGGCAAATTCGCCACAGGACAGATTTCCTCGGCCTGCCAGCGGTGGGCAAGGTCACCGTTGTCCGCGGGCTGACAATTCACGCGTTCGACGATAACGGCAAGATTATCGTCGAACGCAGCCTGTGGGATACCGCCGCGCTGATGCGTCAACTGGGGCTGGTCGCGCCCGCTGAACTGGAGTTCTGACATGTTCGATCTTACCGGAAAAAGGGCGATCGTTACCGGCGCCGGCTCTGGCATCGGCGCCGCCATCGCCCGGCGCTTCAAGGCAGCAGGCGCGCATGTACTGGCCGCCGACATTGTCGATGCCGAGGCAAATGTGCATGAGTGGGGCGGCATTTTTCGCCGCACCGATGTGTCGCAGCCCGAAGAGGTCGCCGCGCTGTGCCAACACGCGGTCGACAGTTTCGGCGGAATCGACATCATGGTCAACAATGCCGGAATCGCGCAGGGTAGCCTGCTTGCCGATTCCGATCCTGCCCGGTCGGAACGGTTCTGGCGCGTCCACATCCTGGGCGTGCAGAGCGGTATCAAGGAAGCAGCTGCGCGGATGAAACCCGGCAGCGCCATCGTCAATATCTCGTCGATTACCGCCGTGCGCGGTTTTGTCAGCTGGGGCGAATATGCCGCGACCAAAGCGGGAATCATCTCGCTGACGCAGACCGCCGCCGTGGAATATGGTCCCGCCGGCATCCGCGTGAACTGCATCGCGCCTGGCATCATCGACACGCCGCTGGCCATGAACGAAGCGCCCGACATGGTCGCGCGCAACGCGGCGGTGTTCACCTTGCTGGGACGGATTGGCACGGTCGAAGAGCTGGCCGCCGCCGTTCATTTCGTGGCCAGCGACGATGCCAGCTATATCACCGGGCAGACGCTGCTGGTCGATGGCGGCTGGAGCACGGGCACGTCGATCAAGGGAATTGAACTGGCGCTTGCCAGCAGCGATCAGGCGTGACAGGTTTACAGTGGATCGACAATGTCCCGTCGGGCCTCTGGCTGTCTCTTCCGGCAATTGCCATTGAGCACGGGTAGATAAAAGAATTGCATGGCATGATGTGCGGGACAGCACGCATGCGGAGAGTTGCCCGGTGACTAACCCACTTCGCCAAGAACGCGCATTTTGTCGTATTTGCCTCGGCCATTGCGGGGTGGTGCTGACTGTCGATGATGCTGACCGGATCGTCGACATTCGCGGTGATCGCGATCATCCGCTGACGCGTGGCTATGCCTGTTTCAAGGGGCTTCAGGCGGAGGAGGCACACCATGGCCCCGCCCGGCTGCTCCATCCCTTGCGCAAGCGCCGCGACGGCGGCTTCGATCAAATACCGTCCGAGCAGGTGCTGGACGAGATCGCCGAAAAACTGCAACAATCGATCGATCGACACGGCCCGGATTCGGTGGCGGTTTACTTCGGTAACGGCTCGATCTTTAATTCGACCGCCGTCTCGATGCAGGCATCTTTTCTGAATGCGATTGGCTCACGGTCGCGCTTTACATCCTATACCATCGATCAATCGGCAAAGACCTTGTCGTTCGAGCGGCTCGGCGGCTGGGCGGGCGGCAATTTACAGCTCGACCAATGTGACGTCATCCTGCTGATCGGCACCAATCCGCTGTTATCGCACGGCCTGCTCGGCTTCCTCGCGTCCGACCCGACCAAGCGGCTGAAAGAGGCCAAGGCGCGGGGCCTGAAGCTGATCGTCATCGATCCCCGCCGCACCGAGACGGCCGGGTTCGCCGATCTGGCCGTCCAGCCGTTGCCGGGCAATGACCCGGCCATCCTGGCCGGGCTGATCCGGCTGATCCTGCTTGAAGGGTGGGAAGACAAGGCGTTTTGCGAAACCTATGTCGGCGCCCAGGCGATGCAACGGCTGCGCGAGGCAGTGGAACCCTTCGCAGAAGCGCAGGTTGAAGCGCACAGCGGCTTGCAGGCGGGCGACTTGCGCGCGGTGGCAACGCTGTTTGCCCGCGATTCGCAGCAAGGGGCAGCCTATACCGGCACCGGGCCCAGCATGGCGCCGCATTCAAACCTGATGCAGCATCTGGCGGACTGCCTCAACGTCGTCTGTGGCCGCTATATCCGCGCCGGGGACCGCCTGATGAGCGTGGATATGATGACCGCCCCCCCGGAGTTTCGGGCCGAAGTCATCGCGCCGCCGCGCACCTCGTGGAATGCTGCGCCAAGCCGGATCCGGGGGGTGGGATCGCTGGCTGGCGAAAAGACGACAGGAACGCTCGCTGACGAGATCCTGACGCCGGGGCCTGAGCAGGTGAAGTGCCTGATATCCTGCGGCGGCAACCTCGCCAGCCTGATGCCCGACCAGCAAAAGATGCGACGCGCATTCGAAGCCCTTGATCTGAGCGTCTCGATCGATCCGTATCTAAGCAATACCGCGCGGATCGCCGACTATGTCATCCCGCCGCACATGCAATATGAGCGGGCCGATCTTCCGGTAAGCGCGTATGGTTTTGCCTTTTTCCCTGAGTCATGGACAGGATATTCACCCGCGATCCTGAAGCCTCCCGCAGGCTCGGACGTGATGGAAGAGTGGTATTTCTTTTGGGCGATTGCGCGCCGGCTGGGCAAGTCGCTGAATTATTGCGGCGTCGAACTCAGCCGTGACACGCCGCCGACAACCGACGATCTGCTGGCGATCCGGTGCCAGCACCCGCTGGCGCCGCTGGACGAGATCAAGCGGCATCCCTCGGGCAAGGTCTATGCAGAAGCACAGGCGATCGTCCTGCCGCGGCGCGCCGATGCCACCGCGACATTCGACGTGATGCCGGATGACGTGCAGGACGAGGTGGGCGAGGTCGCGCGCGAATTACTGGCGGCAGCGGCAGTCGGGCCTGATGGCAGACAGTTCACACATCTGCTGTCGACGCGGCGCATGCGCAATTTCTACAACTCGATCGGGCTGCATCTGGCGGGTACGCGCAAACGCAATCCTTACAATCCGGCTTTCCTCAACCCGGCCGACCTGACCGGGCTTGGCCTTGCCGACGGCGATCGGGTGGTGATCACTTCGGATCACGCCTCCATCGAAGCGATCGTGGAAAGCGATCCTGCGGTGCGATGCGGTGTGGTTTCGATGGCGGTTGCCTGGGGCGGGCTTCCTGGCGAGGATCTCGATCCCGCGCATCACGGATCGTCCACCAACATGCTGATCACCACCGACCGCAATGTCGATCCGCTGAACGCCATGCCGCGGATGTCGGCCATCCCGGTCAATGTCACGCGCAGCGCCACCGCAAGGTCCGCGCCGATGGCTGCGATTGCATCATGACCAGTGCCGAAACGGGCACGGCGCTAACCCCCGATCTGAAAACCCATCATCGCATTTGCCCGCTGTGCGAAGCGCACTGCGGGACGCTGGTCACCGCAGACATCGCCAACGGCACGATTACGGGGGTACGCGGCGACCCCGATGACCCGTTCAGCCGGGGCTATATCTGTCCAAAAGCCTATGCGATGAAGGAGCTTCATCACGATGGCGACGTCATCAAGACGCCGTTGATCAAGCGCAACGGCAAGTTTGAAGAAGCTAGCTGGGAAGAAGCACTGGATTACACAGCCGCCCGGCTCAAGGCGGTTCAGGACAAGCACGGGCGCGAGGCGATCGGCTTCTACATCGGCAACCCCACCGCGCATCATCCCGGCCTGCTGCTTTACAGCCCGCTGTTGCTGGAAACGCTTGGTACGCCGCAGGTCTATTGCGCGGGCAGCGTCGATCATATCACCAAGGTTCTGTCGTCGCTGCTGATGTTCGGCAGTTGCTCAGTCATATCCATTCCCGACATCGACCGCACCGAATTCTTTGTGGTGCATGGCGGCAACCCGGCCATTTCCAACGGCAGCCTGATGACGGCGCCGGGCATGCCGAACCGGATCAAGGCGGTGCGCGCGCGCGGCGGCCGGGTGGTGGTCATCGACCCGCGCCGCAGCGAGACGGCCGCCCTGGCCGATCAGCATATTCCGATCCTGCCGGGCACCGACGCCTATTTTCTGTTCGGCATCATCCATCATCTTTTTGCCGCCGGGCTGGTCAATCTCGGCCGGGTCGGCGACTTTTCGCGGGGGCTCGATCAGGTCCGCGCGCTCTCGGCGTCGTTTTCGCCGGAACGGGTTGCAGATGTCTGCGGCGTGCCCGCCGGTGTAATCCGGGCATTGGCCGAAGCGTTCGCCAGCGCCGGCAGCGCGGTGTGGTACGGGCGGACGGGCACTTGCACCCAGCGGTTCGGGACCTTGTGCTGCTGGCTGCAGGATCTGATTACGATCCTGACCGGCAATCTCGATCGGCCGGGCGGCGCCATGTTCCCGGTGGGTATCGTTCCCGCCGTGCTGTACGCCGACAAGTTCGAGGGGGACACACCGCCGTTCGACCGCTGGCAATCGCGCGTCAAGAACTATCCCGAACTGTCCGGGGTCTTGCCCACCGCTGCCATCGCCGACGAAATCCTGACCCCGGGTCCGGGTCAGGTCCGGTCCTTTATCACTATGGCCGGCAATCCGGTGCTGTCGCACCCGAATGGCGGGCGCCTGGCGGAGGCGTTCGACGATCTGGAGTTCATGCTGTCGCTGGACATCTATATCAACGAAACCACCCGGCACGCCGACGTCATCCTGCCCAGTCCGTCCGAAGCGACGCACTCGAACTTCCACTTCTTCTACATCCCGTTCATGGTGCGAAAAATCGCCAAATGGACGCCGGCGATTTTCCCGGTTGCAGACGGCCAGCCGCACGATTGGGATATTTTCCTGGAGCTTGTCGCGCGTCTCAAAGGCGTAACAGTGGCCGATGTCGAGGAAGAGCTGGTCTCCGGCTGGCTGGCAAAATTCATTGCCCAGGGCCAGCATCCCGATTGCGCGACGATCAATCTCCAGCAGGCACGCATGATGCTGGGAGACGAGCATGGCCCGGATCGCCTGTTCGATATCCTGGTGCGGACCGGGCCTTATGGCGACGCCTTTGGGCAGGACCCTGACGGATTGACCGTGGCGCGGATTGCCGAAACCCCCGAAGGCATCGACCTTGGCGCGATGGAACCGCAACTGCCCGGGCTGCTGGCGACGCCTGACCGCATGATCGATCTTGCACCGCCGCGCATCGTGGCCGATGTCGCGCGATTGCTCGAAGAATGGACCGTCGAGCGCGACCCTGACGAATTGCTGCTGATCGGCCGCCGGCACATGCGGTCCAACAATAGCTGGATGCATAATCTCCATGTCCTGACCAAAGGCAAGGAGCGCTGCACCCTGCTGGTCAATCCCGCCGATGCGGCGGCGCGCGGGCTGGCAAACGGCGAGATGGTGCGCGTCGGCACCGATATCGCCACCGTCGAAATCAGGCTGGAGATCACCGACGAGGTCATGCCGGGCGTGGTGAGCGCTCCCCATGGCTGGGGCCATGACTTGGCCGATACCAGATTGGGGGTCGCCAAGGCCCACGCCGGTGCCAACGCCAATGCCATCATTGACGAGCGATTGTTCGACCGGCCTTCAATCAATTCCGTGCTCAATGGTGTACCCGTCCGGCTGTCGGCTTGCATCGAGCCCGCATCTGCTACCGCCGCGCTAAGAGAAATGGGCCACGTCGCCTGAGTACAGGCCGGGCGACACCCGTCCGGAAGCATAGGGGAGAGAGTTTTTATGGCAGAGTTTGCTTACGCGAGGCCATTGCCGCGCAACCCGTATCGCTATGTCCGCGCCTGCGCGTGGGCCGGGCCCATTCTGCTGGTGGCGACATTGCTGTTCTGGGGCGTTCTTGGCCAGAACGTCCCGCCTTATTCGGCGTCGCTCTCGGCGGACGCGCTTGCCGGACAAGTCCGGTCGCACGCCGCGCTTATTCGCGCCGGCATGGTCGGGCAGATGATTTTTTCGGGGTTATACCTCGTCTGGGGGATCGCCATCGCCAAGGTCATGGAGGCTGTTGAAGAGGACAATAACGTGCTCTCGACGATCCAGATCTGGGGGGCGGGCTTCACCGTTCTGGTATTTGAAGTACCGTGCGCGGCATGGCTGGCGGCCGCCTTTCGGCCCGACGTGATGCCCGCTCCCGTGATCCAGATGCTGTATGACATGGGTTGGCTGTTGTTTGACATCGCCTATCTCACGGCGCTGCAGATGGTCCCGCTGGCGATATGCATCATCAACGATCGCCGCGCGGTCCCGTTGATTCCGAAGTGGCTCGGCTGGTTTACCTTGTGGGTTGCAATCTCGTTCCTGCTGCCGGCACTGATCGCCTTTTTCTATTCAGGGCCCTTTGCCCGCACCGGACTGCTCAATTACTGGGTCGAATTCACCCTGTTTTTCGTTTTCTGGCTGCTGGTTGGAATTTATGTCATCAAGGCCGTCGGCAGGCTTGAGCGGGAGCATCGCGAGCAGGATCTTGGTGCCTGACACTCAGATCGCGGCGCCCCCGCCCCCCGGCATCTGGACTTTTATCGCCGCCGACTGTGCCGGGTTCGGAATATTCTTCGCCGTATTCATGTCTGAACGCATGAATAACCCTGTGCTGTTCGACAAATCGGCCCGCCTGCTCGACCTGCGTCTCGGGCTGACAAACACGCTGATCCTGATCAGCAGCAGCTGGCTGGTGGCGATGGCGCTCTCGGCCGCTGACGCCGGGCGTGTCCGCAAAGCCAAGCTGCTGATGATGGGCGGCCTTGCGGTCGGTAGCTGCTTTGCCGTGCTAAAGATGACCGAATATGCCCATAAGTTTGCCGCCGGGATCACGCCGACGACCAACGACTTTTTCTCCTTTTATTTTATCCTGACCGGCGTGCATTTTTTACATTATCTGATTGGCCTGGTTGTCCTGATTGCGATGATCCTGGCGCTGCATCGACAGGGCAATGGCGCATCGGAGCGGATCCCCTGGCTCGAAGCGGGGGGGATTTACTGGCACATGGTCGATCTGTTGTGGCTGTTCCTCTTCCCGATGCTTTACCTGTTGCCGCTCCGATGAGTTCCTCGGAAAATCGCCTGATTGGCGCCTGGGCCCTCCTTATCGCCGCCAGCCTGTCGAGCTTCTGGACAAATTCGCACTCCGGCGGGCAGGTAAAGGCGGTTGCGGTCATCATGGCGATTGCCGCAATAAAGGTCGTGGTCGTCCTGCATCGCTTCATGGGCGCAGGTCGCCTGGCGCTCCCCATGCGGCTGTATTTTTATGTATGGTCGTTTGGATGCGCGGCAATGATCGCTGGCGCCGTCGGCTTTTCGGGATAAAATCGGCACGGATGAATACAAAGTGACAGGCTGGCGCGTTCGGCTATAATTGCCCCATCGAGTTAGTGCCGCGACAAGACGGCCATGACAGGGATGACGGATGGTGACGACGGACGCCGGCAAGTTCGGTCTGACGGGTTGGGTGCTCGCAATCGTCCGGGCGATGCGGGCTTGCAACATCGACGTCGATCGCGTCTTCGACGAAATCGGCATGGATATGGCGCTACTGCAAGGCGGCTATAGCCGCTATTCGCAGGAGCAAATCAGCCAGTTGTGGCGCATGGCCATCGCACTCAGCGGCGACCAGGATTTCGGCCTGAGGGTGGCGGCCGAGATTCGCCCGGCGACTTTTCACGTCGTCGGTTATGCCATGAGTTGCAGTGCAACGCTCGACCGCGCGCTCCGGCGCTTCGCGTTCTACTGCCGGTTGATTTCTGATTCCGCCACTGCGGTCATCGCCGATAATGGCGAGGAGGTCGCACTGGACTTCCTGTTCGATACCGGAGGCCGGCCGCTTATCTATCAGACCATCGATACGGTGCTGGCCGGGACGTTGTCGTTTGCCCGCTGGATCAGCGGTGAGCCCATCCAGCCGGTAGAGGTCCGTTTCCAGCATGAGCGCCCCGCGAACGACGCTGCCTTTCAGGCGTTCTTTCGGGCTCCGATCGTTTACGGCGCCAGCCAGGACTGTATTGTCTTTCGCAAAACCGACCTGGACCGTCCGATCCTTGCTGCCGACGAAGAGCTGGCATCAATGCTCGACAGCGTTGCCAACCGCTACCTTGAACAGCGCATGTCGGGGCGCATGGCGGTTCGCGTGCGCGACTTGCTGATTGCGACGCTGACCAATGGCTCGGTGTCCAAGTCCGGCGTCGCGCGCCAGCTCAACATGACCGAGCGGACCCTGCTGCGGCGATTGAAGGCCGAGGGCACGACATTTGTCGAAGTGCTGAACGGGGTGCGGCAAGAACTGGCATTCCAATACCTTCAGCGGCCGGGCGTCACGGTCAGCGACGCGGCTTATATGCTCGGCTTTTCCGATGAAAATACCTTCTCGCGCGCGTTCAAGCGCTGGACCGGACGGCGGCCCGGGATGATTGCGCAGGGGCGTGGCAAGCAGGCAGCCGCTTAGGCGCAGATCCGACCTGATCTGCAAACTCGCCGATCTGGTCGGATCTGCAAATCAGGTCTGAATATAGGCCACCTGGGTGTGGGTATATTCAAGCAGCCCGTGCTTGCCATCGGTACCGCCAATCCCGGACTTGCGCACGCCGGCATGAAAACCCTGGATAGCCTCGAAATTCTCGCGGTTCACATAGGTTTCACCAAAACGCAGTTCGGCGATCGCCTTCATTGCCGCGTTCAGGCTGTTGGTGAAGATCGACGAGGTCAGGCCATATTCGCTGTCATTGGCCAGCGCGATGCCGTGGTCGAGATCGTCGATTTCATGGACCATGACGACCGGCCCGAACAGCTCGCGTTGCTCGACGTGCATGTCGGGCGTGGTGCCGGCCAGGACGGTCGCGGCGTAATGGCACCCGTCGCCGCGCGCTGCCGCGCTGCCGCCGGCGAGCACTTCGGCGCCCTTGCTGCGCGCATCATCGATCATGGCACCAATGCGGTCGACGGCGGCGCGATTGATCAGCGGCCCCATGTCGATCGGCGCGTCGCCCAGCGGATCGCCGTAAGCGATGGACCCCATCGCCGCCGCC
>JAYUBN010000215.1:0-2905 GCA_043740855.1 Sphingomonadales bacterium
CGCGCTGCTGCCAGGCCCGGAAGGCATCTGGGGCATGCCCAAGGAAATGCTCACCGCCCTTCCCGGCTATAGCCCCGATATTGCCGCCAGCCGCACCGCTGCGCGCGCCCTAATGGTCAAAGCCGGCTACGGCCCCGACAAACATCTGGCGATCAAGGTTTCAACCCGCAACATCCCGACCTATCGCGATCCGGCGGTGATCTTGCTCGACCAGCTCAAGGAAATCTACGTCGATGCCACGCTCGACATCGTCGAAACCTCGGTCTGGTTCGGCAAGATTGAGCGTAAGGATTATGCGGTTGGCCTGAACCTGACCGGTAATGCAGTTGATGATCCGGACCAGGCATTCTACGAAAATTACGGCTGCGGCTCGGAACGCAATGTCACCGCCTATTGCAGCCCGGAACTGCAAAAAGCCTTCGATGCGCAAAGCATCGAAACCGATGTTGCCAAGCGGCGCCAGATGGTGTGGGCAATCGATACGCAGTTGCAGAACGACATTGCCCGCCCGGTCATCGTCCATCAGCGCGCCGGCACCTGCTGGTCGCCGGAGGTGCATGGCTACACCCAGATGAGCAATTCATCGTATAACGGGTTCCGCTTTGAAGATTTGTGGCTCGATCGGTGAAGCTAGCGCTCCCCCGCCGTCATTGCGAGGCGAAGCCGTGGCAATCCAGGAGTTCACATGTCCAATTCCGTGCGGTCCCCCTGGATCGCCACGCTGCGCTCGCGATGACGATCACCAGATCATTTCTTTGATTGTTGGCACTTCATGACCGGCTATCTCCTGCGCCGTCTCGGCCTGATGCTGCTGACCTTGTTCGGCATATCGATCATTATTTTCGTGCTGCTGCGCCTGGTGCCCGGCAACATGGTGGACATATTATTTGACAGCGCCGGGATGGTGGACCCCGCCGAAAAAGCCCGCATCGCCGCCGAACTTGGCCTGGATAAATCCATACCGGAACAATATCTGGTGTGGATAACGGGATTGCTACATGGCGATCTCGGCTTTTCCTACGTGTCGGAGAAATCCGCCCTCAAGGAAATCCTGCCGCGTATCCCGGTGACTGCCAAACTCGCGCTCAGCGCCATCACTTTTGCGGTGCTACTTGGCGTGCCGTTCGGCGTGATCAGCGCGGTGCGGCAGAACAGTGCGATTGATTACGGTCTGCGAGTTATTTCACTCGCCGGGCTGTCAATGCCGTCCTTCTGGCTCGGGTTGATGGTGCTGATGGGGTTCGCGGCGCTCACCGGGACTCTGCCGGTTTATACCGAGCCGCCGAAAACCACCCTCGAGGCGGTGCTTCTGGTCGCCGTGCCGGCAATGACCGTTGGCTTCCGGTCGTCTGCACTGATCATGCGGCTCACCCGCTCGGCAATGCTCGAAGTGCTGCGCCAGGATTATGTCCGCACCGCCCGTGCCAAAGGCGCTGGTGCAGGACGGGTCAATTTCCACCACGCGCTGCGCAACGCGCTGCTGCCGGTGATTACCGTGATCGGGCTTGAAACCGCCTTCCTGATCGGCGGCCTGATTGTCACCGAAACCGTGTTCAACATCCCTGGCCTCGCCCGCTTCCTGGTCGAATCGATCCGTAACCGCGACTACCCAATTGTGCAGAATCTGGTGATGCTGACCGCGTTCATTGTCGTTACCATTAATTTCCTGGTTGATCTGCTGTACGCCGCGCTCGACCCACGCGTTCGGCTGGGGGCGTAGATCATGGCCGAAACCTTCAATGCCGAATTGCGCCGCGCTGGCGCTGACGCCACCAGCCGCCTCGCCCGGTTCCGTCTGCTGTTGCGGCGCTATCCGCTGGGCGCGGCCGGCGCCTTCATTCTGATCGTTTTCGTCCTGGCGGCGATCTTTGCCGATGCGATCACCTGGCTAGATCCGCTGCGCACCAACGCGCCAGAAAAGCTGATGCGCCCAGGCGGCGGCCACTGGTTCGGCTCGGACGTGATGGGCCGTGACATTTACAGCCGCATTGTCTACGGCGCACGGATTTCACTCGCCGTCAGCCTCGGCGCCACCGCAATCGGATCGTTGCTCGGCGTCGCAATTGGCCTCGCCAGCGGCTATCTCGGCGGCAATTTCGATTTGTTCGTTCAGCGCATCATGGATATTTTGCAAGCCCTGCCCTTGCTGGTTCTCGCACTGGTGACCTCGGCGGCTTTAGGTCCGTCGCTCCCCAACACCATCTTCGCCATCGCCATCCCGATGATCCCGGCCTCCGCCCGCGTCATCCGCGCCAACACGCTCTCGTTGCGCGAGGCCGCCTATATCGAAGCAGCCCAAATCCAGGGCATGAGCGAGTGGCGCATCGCACTGCGCCATATCCTGCCCAACACCATTGCCCCGCTGATCGTGCTGGCAACGGCGCAGTTGGGATCAGCCATTCTCACCGAGGCATCGCTATCGTTCCTCGGCCTCGGCGTCCCCGAACCCGCGCCAAGCTGGGGCCGGATGCTGTCCGAATCCGCCGCAGAATACATGCGGACCGCGCCCTGGCTGGTAATTTTCCCCGGTGCCGCAATCAGCCTGATGGTGTTCGGCACCAATCTTTTGGGCGACGCCTTGCGCGATATTCTCGACCCAAGGCAGCGCGGATGAGCGCCGACGCCATCCTCGAAGTTGAAGGTCTGCGCACAGTTTTCTTCACCGCGTCCGGCTTGGTGCGCGCGGTCGAAGACGTATCCTTCACCTTGCGGCGCGGCGAAGTGCTCGCCGTGGTCGGCGAAAGCGGCTGCGGCAAATCGATCACCGCCTTGTCGCTGATGCGCCTGGTGCCGACGCCGCCCGGTCGGATCGTTGCGGGAACTGTCAAACTCGAAGGTAGGGATTTGCTGGCGATCAGCGAGGCCGAAATGCGCGACGTGCGCGGCAACGCCATGTCGATGATTT
>JAYUBN010000216.1:0-9459 GCA_043740855.1 Sphingomonadales bacterium
GCGACCGCCAGCGCAAGCTGATTTCCAAGATCGATTCGGCGATGCGCGGGATCGAGGACGGTGAATACGGCTATTGCGAAGTGACCGGAGAGCCCATCGGGCTCGGCCGGTTAATTGCCCGTCCGATCGCGACCATGACCGTCGAAGCCCAGGAAGCGCATGAACGGCGCGAAAAAATCTCGCGAGACGATTAGAGCAGCGCGCTGAATAGCGGTTGCCACTTTTCCACTTTAAATAATACGATAACAATAGCTTAGCGTCTGTTCCATGATGCAGATTTCAGGGAACATGTGCTATGCCTGTTTCCGGGACGTGAAGTTTCCCTTTTGCGCGCATTCACTTTATGCCTGCTGAATGCCGTTGCGCCGTCGTAGTCTTTCACTGTTCTTGATCGCTGCCGTCGGCCTGGCTGTTGCAGGATGCAGTTTGCACGACCAGCAGGACCTCAACATACTGGTCATCGGCGATAGCGACGCGCCATTCGCGGTTCATGGGCGTTTGCCGCTAGCTGCCCAGTTGGTCTATGCAGCAACGACCGCGGGACTCGTCGCGCTCGACGATCAGGGGCGGATCAGCCCAGCGCTGGCCGATCGCTGGATCGTCACCGATGATGGCCAAAGCTATATATTCCGCCTGCGCGATGGCAACTGGCCCGATGGGTCGCCAATGTCCGGCGACAGCATTCGGCTGGCGCTGCGTCAGGCATTGGCCGGGATCCAGCACACGCCGCTGGCGCGCGATATGGGCGATATCGAGGAAATCCGCGCCATGGCCGGGCGGGTAGTGGAAATTCGCCTGCGCCGGCCAATGCCCGATTTCCTGCAATTGCTGGCGCAGCCCGAGCTTGGCCTGAGCCATCATGGCCGGGGGGCCGGCCCGATGGTGCTGAAGCGCATGACGGGTGGGGCGTTGCTGAGCCCGCTTCTGCCCGAAAAACGCGGCCTGCCGGCGGTGGCGGGCTGGGCAGATAACGTACATCGGCTGGTAGTGCGCGGCGCGGATGGCGAGTACGCCGTAGCCGCCTTCGTCAGCGGCAAAGCTGACACCGTGCTGGGCGGTACTTTCGTCGATTTGCCGCGCACCACCCGGACAACGCTGGGCAATGCCAAGCCCCGCATCGATCCGGTCAGCGGGTTGTTCGGGCTGGCCGTGACGCATGCAACCGGCTTGCTGGCAGACGCTGCCTTACGCGAAGCGATTGCCATGGCGATAGACCGCGACGCCGTGGCGGCAGCCATCGCGCTGCCCGGCTGGATCACCACCACCCGCATGGTCGCGCCAGGCACAACAGATGACACCGGCCAAATCGATGAACGCTGGATGCGCGTCAGCATGGCCGACCGCCGCGCCGAAGCCGCGCGGCGAGTGCGGGCGTGGACACAGCAACACCGCCAGGCGGCAACGCTGCGGATTGCCTTGCCCTCAGGCCCGGGGGCCGATCTGCTGTTTGACCAACTGACCCGGGATATGGCGGCGATTTCGGTCGGCGTCACGCGGGTGCCAGAAGAAGCTGTTGCCGATTTGTGGCTGATGGATACCGTTTCGCGCTATCCACGCAGCGCGTGGTTTCTCAATCAACTTAGCTGCAACAACGACCGTTTTACTTGCAGCCCGGCAGCAGATGCCTTTGTGACGCGCGCACGCGCGGCCACTGACCCGACCACGACCGCCAACTTCTATGCGCAGGCCGAGGCCACTTTAACCCAGGAAAATGTGTATATTCCCATCGGCGTGCCGATCCGCTGGTCGCTCGTCGCCGGCGACGGCGCTGGTTTTGCGATCAACCGCTCGGGCTTGCATGCGCTGATCGCACTGGCAACCGGGGACCATTGACTTGCTGATTACATAGATTTTTATAATATTTTAAATTAGCAATAAATACGTAGTCGTCATAATTATTCAAATTATCCTTTTATGCTCATAAATGATATGGTTAATAGCGACCATATCCCTGTTACAGAGGCATCTTTACGGGGTTTTTTGGCAGAGGGATGACATATGCGCGTGTTATTGATCGAAGACGAGCCGGCTACGGCACGGGCAATCGAACTGATGCTCACGACCGAGGGCTTGAATGTCTATGCTACGGACCTGGGCGAAGAAGGCCTCGATCTCGGCAAGCTGTATGATTACGACATCATCCTGCTCGACCTCAATCTCCCCGACATGCACGGCTATGATGTGCTGAAAAAGCTGCGGGTGGCCAAGGTGCAAACGCCGGTGCTGATCCTGTCGGGCATTTCCGAGATGGACTCAAAGGTGCGCAGTTTCGGCTTCGGCGCCGATGATTACGTTACCAAACCGTTCCACCGCGAAGAACTGGTCGCGCGCATTCATGCGGTGGTGCGCCGTTCCAAAGGGCATTCGCAATCTGTCATTCGCACCGGCAAGCTGTCGGTCAACCTGGATGCCAAGACCGTCGAAGTCGATGGCGCGCGGGTGCACCTGACTGGCAAGGAGTACGCGATGCTGGAACTGCTCTCGCTGCGCAAAAGCACGACGCTGACCAAGGAAATGTTCCTGAACCACCTCTATGGCGGCATGGACGAGCCCGAACTCAAGATCATCGACGTGTTTATCTGCAAATTGCGCAAGAAACTTGCGCATGCCTGCGAAGGCGAAAATTACATCGAAACCGTCTGGGGCCGCGGCTATGTGCTGCGCGATCCCATGGAAAAGGCTGAAGCGGCCTGAGTTCACACTCGATTTTCGCCCGCAACCCCTCTACCGGCGCGTCATGACTGCGCATAAACCCGGTGATCCGACCACGCTCAATCGTCTTTATGGCCGTGCCCAGGGCAGGCCGTTGCGCGTTGCGCAACAGGGGTTGGTTGATACGCTGTTACCGCGCATTGCGGTGCCGGCCGAGGGTCCGGTTACGGCCGAGCGATTGTTCGGCACCGACCGCCCGCTCCATTTCGAGATCGGGTTCGGTGGTGGCGAGCATATGGCCTTTCGCGCCGATCTGCTGCCCGATCATGGCTTTATCGGCTGCGAACCTTTTCTGAACGGCGTGGCGCAGGCGCTCACCCATGTCGATGGCGACAACGGGGCGCATACCCCGCTCGGCAATGTCCGCATCCATCATGGCGATGCGCTGGATGCGCTGCGCCGTGTGCCCGATGGCGCTCTGAGCTTTGTCTATCTGCTCCATCCAGACCCTTGGCCCAAGGCGCGCCACGCCAAGCGGCGGATGATGAACGATGGCCCGTTGCAATTGATCGCCGCCAAGCTGCGGCGCGGTGGCGAGTTCCGCTTCGGCACCGATCATCCGGTTTATGTGCGTCATGCGCTGATGGTGATGCGCCGATATCGCGACGAATTTACGTGGCTGTGCGAAGCCCCGCGCGATTTTCAGCAGCGCCCCGGCGGCTGGCCCGAAACCCGTTATGAAGCCAAGGCGCGAGCGCAAGGGCACGAGGTGTGGTACTTTCGTTTTCGCCGAAATTAGCTTTGCCCGGGCGGGATGCGACCAGATGGAATTGCACCGTGCCCGAGTCCGGTGCGGGAGGCGCGCCAATGGCCGGATCAACGCGACCGGTTGCGCGTTTATAAACAACACCTTGGTCAGCGCCCATTCATGGCCCGCCGGCCAGAATCGCTGTTGTCAGATCATACAGGCAGTGATCACGCCGCTTTCGCCTTGAAGGAACGAGTCCATGTCGAAAAGAGCCATCTCCAGGGCCGCATTGTTCGCGGGCACATTATCGTTGGCTTTGTCACCGCTGCTGGCATCCACGACACAGGCACAAGACCGGGGTGGCTATCCCGGCCCCGACGGTCCGCCGCCATCCCAGGGCTATCCACAGCAACAGGGCTACCCGGCGCGGGGCTATCAGCCGCAACCTTACGCCGGTGACAATGGGGGCCAATATCGGGACGAATATGCACAGTCCCAAGGCGAAATGCCGCCGCCGCCCGGCTATGATGGCACGCGCATGCCGCCGCCGCCGCCGGGCTACGACCCGGGTGCCGATTACGCAGCCCAGCAGCAGGCGGATCAGCGTTATGCCTATGAAGCTTCGCAATGGGCCCGCCAATATTGCGTGAAAGCCCATGGCAATGCCGGGACCGGCGCGTTGATTGGCGGCCTTTTCGGCGCGATCCTCGGTAACGGCCTGGCCGGTCGCGGCGATCGCGGTGTCGGTACCTTTGCGGGTGCGGCAGTCGGCGCAGCGGGCGGCGCAGTCATTGCCGGCAGCTCGAACAGCAATTCCACCAGCCCCGGCTGCCCGCCGGGCCATGTGGTTCGCCGCGGCGCGCCGCATTACGCCTATGGTGCGACTGGCTATTACTATGCCGCACCCGGCTGGTACCGGCCATGGGTCTTCGTCGATGGCGACTGGGCCTACCGACCCTATCCGTATCACAACTGGTATTATCGCCGCTATCACGATGGCTGGAGCGATCGCGATGGCGGGCGGGAGCATGGCAACTGGCGCAGCGATCAAGGCGATCATGGCGATCGCAGCGATCGTAACCGCCGGGGCCATTAGTGGTAAAAACGTAACGGTAGAGCCCCCTGAGAAACCATGAAAAGCAAGGGATTGTAGCCAGTTCTAGCTGATATCGCTTGTCCGAATCTATCCACTGGATCGTGTGCCGCGCGCCGGGGTGGAGCGATCCTGCCTGCGTGCGCGTTTTGGCCAAGGTGGGGGAGAAACTCTCAGCCCGCAGCAGCAAGCTGATATTGCGTGACCGCGTCGCGCAATATCAGCCCCGGGGGGTGCAATTGGCAGCGGGCGACCCGGAGCAAATACTTTGATTTTTGCCATTTTGCACTGAATCCGGATCGGTTCCGATCCTGACGTGCCAACCCTGCCCAAACAATACGTGGAACGCAGGTGGAGGACCGCCTGCCGCCATCGCACCGCTCCTCCCAATAAGCCGATCAACGAATTCGATTGACGACACGCCACCCAGACGGCTTTGTTGGCATTGCCCTGCCCATGCCCGAAAGCTATCCCCCACCCGTACAGCGCCGTCTGATCACGCTGTTTGCCATGGCCGCGGCGATCATGAATGTGATCGACACCACGATCGCCAATGTTGCCTTGCCGCATATGCAGGGTTCGACTTCGGCGTCGCGGGAAGAGATCACTTGGGTGCTGACCAGCTATATCGTTTCAGCGGCGATTTTCACCCCGCTGACCGGCTGGCTGGCGACACGGTTTGGGCGCAAGCGGCTGCTGCTGGTGTCGATTATCGGGTTTACATTGGCATCGGGGCTGTGCGGGATGGCCAATACGCTGGGCCAGCTGATCCTGTTCCGGGTATTGCAGGGAATGTTCGGATCGTCGTTGATGCCGATGGGGCAATCAACGCTGCTGGATATCAATCCCCCTGAACGGCATGGCCCGGCCATGGCGGTATTCGGACTGGCGGCAGTCACCGGCCCGCTGGCAGGACCGCTGCTGGGTGGCTGGCTGACGGACAATTTCGGCTGGCGCTGGGTATTTTATATCAATTTGCCGATCGGCATCATGGCGTTCATCGGGTTGTCGGCGGTGATGCCGGAGACGGTGAAAAACAAGGCGGCGCGGCTCGACCTGGCGGGTTTCGCTTTGCTGGCGCTGGCGCTGGCGGCAACGCAATTGATGCTCGACCGGGGGCAGCTGCTGGACTGGTTCGATTCGACCGAAATCAAGCTGGAGGCGGTTTTGGCCGTCCTGGGCTTTTACCTGTTCACAGTGCATGTCAGCACCGCAAAGTCGCCGTTCGTCAGCCCGGCGATCTTTCGCGATCGCAACTTTATGGTCGCCTCCCTGCTGGGATTTTCGCTGGGGTTGCTGATTTACAGCGCGATGGCCCTGATCCCGACGATGCTGGAGGATCTGCTGGGCTATCCCACGCTGCGCGTCGGATTGGTGCTGGCGCCGCGCGGCATCGGTACCTTGTTCGCCATGCTGGTGGTTGGGCGGCTGATCACCCGTGTCGATCCGCGGGCGATGGTCTGCGTCGGCTTGGTCATTTCGGGGCTGTCGATGTATCTGATGTCGCGCATGTCGCTGGCATCCGACAACTGGTTAGTGGTGTCATCGGGCATCCTGCAGGGGCTGGGGTCGAGCAGTATTTTTGTACCCCTGACCACCATGGCCTTTGTCACCTTGCCCGCCCGGTTCCGCAACGAGGGCTCGGCGTTAAGCACGATGGTTCGCAACATCGGTGCCTCGGCAGGGATCGCGATCATGCAGGCTTTGACGGTGCGCAATACCGCCGTGGTTCAGTCGCGGCTGGTCGAAACGGTGCGGCCGGACAACCCGCTGATGGCGATGCGGATGCCGGGGATCGATTGGGGGTCGGCGACCGCGCTCGACCAGTTGCAGCAGAGCATCGTGCGGCAGGCGGCGATGGTCTCGTACATCGATTCGTTCTGGGCGCTGTTCCTGGTCGGCGTGCTGTCCGCGCCTTGTGTCTTTCTGCTGCGGCGCCCGAAGACAGCCGCGCGGAAGACGCAGGCCTTGCCCCTGCCCGATGTGCATTAGGCCCGTCATCGCGGGCGCAGGGACCGGAAGGGGCGCAAAGTGAAACCCTGCGAGACTGCGATGGATTTTTCCCGTTTTCTTCAGGCGCAGCGTTCAGCGTTTGACAACGCCCGTAACGAGCTTGTCGCCGGCGCCAAGGCCAGCCATTGGATGTGGTATATCTTTCCGCAGCTAAGAGCGCTGGGCCATAGCGGAACGGCACGATTTTACGGGATTGGATCGCTGGCAGAGGCCCGGCAATACGTCGCCCATAGCGTTCTTGGCCCGCGATTGATTGAACTGACCCAGACCGTCCTCAACCACCGTGGCATATCGCCCCAGACCATTTTCGGTTCTCCCGACGACTTGAAGTTCCGGTCCTCGATGACGCTGTTTGCCCTCGCCGCGCCGCAGCATGGTGAGTTTCGGCAGGCGATCGCTGCATTTTATGACGGGCCGGATCGGCAGACGCTCGACCTGCTCGACGCGGAGTGGCCTGGCTGATCGTGTCGCTCAGAGCGCGAACCGGGCCATGATCGTGCCGTTGGCGGCGAAAGCAGTCAAGCGCCAGCCACGTTTTTCCCGCTCCAACAGCGCATAGCCGAATCGCCCGGCGATCGTCGTCAGGGCGCGAATGGCTTCACCGCTCGGCTTGCCCTGTGCTTCGACCAGGCTGGCCGGCGCGATCGCGGGGTCCTCCATCGTCCCCGAAAACCCGGTGATGACCTGCGTCGGGCCACCGGCAAAGCGGGCGTATTGAAAGAGATGGATATGCCCGGCCAGCATCGCCCGCACATGCGGCAGGTGCAGCGGCGCATAGGCGTTGACCGGCATGGTCCCTGTCGCGACCGAGCCGCCGCCGTCGCTGTTCCACAACACGGCGTTGAACGGGTAATGCGCGGTCACAAAGCTGTCTCGCGCGCTGGTTGCCAGCGTGTCGATGCGCGCCAGATCGGCACGGACGGCATCGGCGAGCACCGGATCTGCGGGTTTGCCACTGGCCAGTTCGACCAGATCGGCAACGATAAGTTGGGCGCCGCCGCCCAGCTCCACTGCGTAAGGCGCGGTATGGTTGCCGACCACATCGTTTGCCGGATCGTTGCAATCGCGGCCGGCAAGCAGCGGATGCGGATCGAGCATGCGCCACCAGCCCTGTCCGGCACGCGCGCATTCCTCGTGATTGCCGCGCACCATCGCCCACGGCGCGGCGGCGAGCAGCGGCGCGGCGGGATCGAGGAAGTCGGCCCGCCAGCCGGCTTCGCCATAGCCCCAGGCCGCGCCCGCACAATCCTTGTGCCCTTCCGCGCACGGATTTTCGCGATACTGATAATCGCCGACGTGCAGCACCAGGTCAGGATGGAGCCCCGCTGCCGTTGCCGCAATTGCAGCGAAAGGCCATTGCGCTGGATCGTTGCAGCCCTGCCACGCATTGTCCGCATCCTTCATCCGGCAGCCGGTATCGCCGATCAGGACGATCCGGTTGATCCTGGCCAAGGGTGTGGGCAGCGGCAACAAAGCGCCGGCGACGACTGCTCGCCGGACGCGGCGCGGCAGTGACAATTCGCAGACCAGCCCCGGAAAATTGGCGGCAGCGGCGATTGCAGCCTTGTTGGCGCGCGGCGGCAGCTGGCCAGGCGTCGCGCGCACCGCCATCGCCTTGGGCTGGCCGTCCACCGTCACCGTCGGACAATCGTTCGCCATCGTCAGAACCCGGACAACGCTGCCGCCGCCGGGTGCCATTTCCACCCATGCCTGGTTGGCCGGCGCTGCGGACGCATGGCTGGCCAGCGCGATGAACCCGCCGGCAAGCGCCATGACCAGATTGCGTACCGGCATTATCTGCATCCTGCGGGAGTCAAATTCTCCGCGTCGATGTGACCTGGTGGGCGGTGAGGGGCTCGAACCCCCGACCCTCTCGGTGTAAACGAGATGCTCTACCAACTGAGCTAACCGCCCTGATTTCGGCACAGCGCGCTATTGCGCGGTTCGAACGGTCCGTCAACATGCTGACCGAAGAGCATGCACCGCATTTTTCCGCTAAGTCGCCCATTGTCCTACGCAGCCGCGCGCAAGGCATAGCGGCGGCAGTGTTCAAGATAGGCGCCCTCATTCGTCGCGGCCAAGTCGACGACGGCATTCCACAGCCACGACGGCGCATCGATCGAACGCGCGTGGCTGGTCGTCAGGGTCCGGAGCCAAGCCGCGCGCCGGGCTTCGTCCATCTGTCGGGCATGGGCTTGGCCCACGACATGAGCGAGGTATCGCGCCGAAGCTATGGCCTCGGTCCGGGTAAACTGTTCGACTTCGATCTTCAGATCCTGCGGCAACAGTTCCCGCACAAACACCGATTTATCGAGCAGTCGCGAAGCGACCATGCGCTCGCCCAGGTAGGGCGCGAGTGCTCGTGCCCCGGCAACGACGCGGGCCGCAGGGAGCCGGGGCATGCGCGCGTTGGGCACCGTTGGTGCTACGCTGGCGATGGCTTCCTTGATATCGATAAGTCCGAGTTTTTTCGTCCCGCTTTGGTCGGCCACGCTGATGAGAACCGCGAACCGCAACAGGCCAAGCGAACTGCATCCCTTTCGCCAATAGGCGGCGTCGTGGACATGCACCTTGCTGTCGGCGCCCGATTGGAACGACGTCAACGCCAGCCGTTGCACCTCAGGGGTCGCAACCAACGCCGTCACCGCCTGCCGTTCCTTCCGGCTGATCGGCCAGTATTTCTTGCCCAGCGGAATCGTGGGCTCGACGTCCTCGATCCGTTCCCTGGCAAGGTGCTTCCACTTGCGCCCCAGCGCGCGCTTGCGGACGGTTCGGACGATGTCGGGCTCTCCTATCGTGTCAGCGGCTAACGTTCCGTCCGGGCCGGGAACGAACGCACGTTCATAGCCATCCGCCATCGCCTCGATCATCAGCGCGGAAACGACGCCGGGCAGGTCGGAGCCGCGGGCCGCAGTTTGCAGGCTCAACGCGAGCCGGACGATATCATGCGCAG
>JAYUBN010000217.1:0-26895 GCA_043740855.1 Sphingomonadales bacterium
ACCGCACCGCGCGACGCGTAAAAATGCCGCGATCGCCGCGCAGATAAGCCGACCACGCAGTATCGCTGACATCGGTGTCAAGCGCCTTGGCAATGTCGATGGCGTTGGAATTGAGCGCTTCGGTAATCAGCGCGACCCGGCGGGCGAAATCGTCGTCGACCCTTTCCTCGGCGCGGGTGCGGGCCAAGTCGACGCGCGTTTCCAGATTGCCCACCAGATCGTTGACCTTGCCCAATTGCTCGCGCAGTTGCGACGCGGCTTCGCGGCTGACACCCGCGGCGCGCGCGGCTGCTTGTTCAAGCTTGCCGGAAATCTCGGCGACCTGCAGACGCATGGCCCGTTCGATGGCAGCGCCGCTTTCGGCGCCCAACTGGTCGGCCAAGGCAGAGACCGAGGCCGCCCCCCGCTGTTCGATGTGATCGACGGCGGCGCCAGCGGCTATTTCGAGCTGGCGGATCGCGGCGGTCAATTCGTTCTGGACACGCTCTGCGGCGGTTATGGTCTGGGTGTCGAGCTGCGCCACCGAATGCTTCAGCTGGTCGAGCGTCACTGCATGCGATTCAGCCTTGGCATTGATCCCGTCATGCCAGGCGGCCAGCGCACCGGTCGATTCGCCCAGCCTGTTTTGCACCAGCAACAGATAGGACGAGAGCGATGCGCCGCTGCGATCAGCGTCAATCACCATTTCCCGCAGGGTCAGCGCGCGCTCTTCAAGATCGCCCAATCGCGCCGCGCCCTGGTCGATGGCCTGAGCAAGGTCTTCGCGGCTATGCGTCGCAGTCCGTTGGATCAATTCCAGCAATTCGCCGCTTGTCGCGGTCAGGCCGATCAATTTTTGGTCGGTGGTATCGAGCAGTTCCTGGCTATCGCCGAGCCGCCGGCCCAGCACATTCAGGCGTTGGATCATGCCGGCTTCGGCAGCGCCAGTCGATTTGGCGATTGCCGCGATCTGGCCCTCAATGTTGGCGAGTTGCGCCGTTGCCTCTGCGCCTTGACTGGCCAATGCCGCGAGATGCGCGGTGTGCGCAGCCTGGCGCCGGTCGATCTCTGCATCCAGCGCAACCAGTTGCGCGGTCAGCCGCTCGACCATGCTGCGATCCTGTGCTTCGCCGGCATGACGGCGACGCGCTGTCTCTGTCTCGACGCGCGCGCCCGTTTCGCTCAAGACCCGTTCCAGCGCGGCGGCTTCCTCGGCAAGCTTGGCCATGCGGGCGTTGCTGGTAGCGGTCGATTGACGACCGGTCTCTGCGGCGGCATCGTTTGCGTTGCGCATTTCCTTGTCGAGCCGGGTCACGGCTTCGCGCCAACTGGCCAGCGCGGTGCCTTCGCCGTCGCGCAGCACGCGCGCGATCGCGCCAGCTTCGTCGCGCAACGCCGCCAGGCGCGACCGCAGCGAAATGATGCTCTCGGCCTCCTCGCGATCGAGGCGACCCCGAGTTTCGGCGATCTCGGTGGTCAGTGCCGCAGTCCGCGCGCGCAATTGCGCGTCAAATTCGGCCTGATGGTCCAGCAGCGTCGTGCGAAAATATTCGGCCTGGCCGCTCATGGCATGGACCCGGGCATGAATGTTCTGGTCCAGTTCCCCGGTCCGCGCGGCAAAGCTGTCGATGGCCTGAATGAACTGGCCGCGTAATGATTCCACCAGCTTTTCGCTGACCTGGCTGGATTGGATCAGCCGGTTGAAACCCGTCACAAGTTCTTCCAGCTGGGCATTGGCGGCGCGCCCGGCATTGCCGAAATTGTTCGTAACATCCTTGGCCGCACTGGTCAGCACCGGCAATTGGCCGCGCAAGCGTTCCATATTTTCCAGCGCGGCAGCGCTGACCGTGCCGATCGTCTCGACCTGCGCACTGTTATCCAGCACCAGCAATTGCAGCCGCTCGGCGTGTTGCGACAAGCGGTCGACCGCAATGCGACCGACCGAATCGAGATCCCGTGCCTGCGCCGAGATAAATTCGCGCGCCAGGCTCAGTTCGCGATTGATGATCAGCAGGCGGCTTTCTAGCCGCTCGGTTTCCACGGCCAGCGACTGCGAGCAGTCGGCGAAGCGCCTGGTTTCGCGCCTGCTCGATCGTGCCAGAATCAGCCATGCAACACCAATCAGCAGCGCCGGCGTGGCCCAGGTGCTGATCCAGCCCGCCCAGATACCGGGACCGGGATTGGCAGTCATGGCGTTGAAGTCGCCCCAGACGAAGAACGCCGTCCACCCCGCCAGTGCCAGGCCCGCCACGACGGGAGCGATCCAATTGCCTCGCGCCGATAATTGCTCCGGGTCGGCAGCATACTGCTCGAACTCAGCCTGCCGTTCCGGGTCGGAAAGAGCGAACGACGGCATCAGCCCGGCGTCGCCCGCCGTCTTGTCGGCATTATGCGCCATTTCCTCGGGATTCACTGCGGTAAATTTTTGTTCGCCTGCCATGGGGCGAAAGATAGCACGCGCGCCGCAGCAATAAACACCCGATTCATCGTTTCCTGTTAACACCGCGATATGGCTGGTCTATTTAGAGACGTAAATGAGACGATTGCGGCTGCATCGGGCGATGATGCAGCGCTGTTTTTTGAACTGCGGCAGGCCTTTATCGACAGCCTTTCGCGCCAGATCGACTTGTTGCGGCGGTCGCGCTGCGATGGCAATTGGCAGGTTTCGGCGATGCGGCTCCAAGGGTTGGCGGCCAGCTTCAATGCCGGTCCGCTGATCGCCCTTGCCGAACAAACGCTGAAGGCGGTGCCCGGCGATACGGCGATTTTGCGCAAGCTGGCCAATTTCCTTGATAATTGCCGCCATATCAACGCGGACAGCTCTGCGCATGACCAGCATTGCGATAGCCCCGCCGGACCGGTAGGGTCAGGGCCGCATCGTTTAGAGCATCGTGCTTTAGCTATTGCTGGCCCGTGCCGGGAGAAGCATTCTGCGCGTCGCATTTCTGACCATGATCGAGCCGGCGGAAGCTGAAAGCAGCCCGTTGCGAGCCAATTTACGGCTGGGCGCGGTCACGCTTGCCCGGCACCAGCTGGGCGTGGTCCTGGCGCTGGGTTGCGAGCGCATCGTCTGCCTGGCCCAGGCCTTCGATGAGCACATTGCCGATTTGCAGTCCGTTACCGAGGCTGCGGGCGCCAAATTCCATCTGATTGCCGAGCCACGTGCGCTCGTCGGGCTGGTCACGGCCATCGATGAAGTGGTCGCGCTGGGCGATGGCCTGCTGGCTTTGCCGCGAACCGCCGTGGCGCTGCTGGAAGTTGGGCCGGCGGTCCTGGTCCAGCCGGTCGATGCCGGCATGGCCGCCGGATTCGAGCGGCTCGACCTGAACCATGCCGACGCTGGGGCAATGCGGGTGCCGGGCCGGCTGGTGGAGCGGTTGGCGGAATTGCCCGCGGATTGCGATGGCTTTTCTGCGCTCCAGCGGATTGCGCTGCAAGGCGGCGTGCCGCAGCGGATGTTGCCGGCAACGGCTTTGGCCGAGGGGCGCTGGACGCTGGTGCGCAGCGAAACCGAGGCCCATGCCGCAGAGGTTCACTGGATTCGCTTGCAAACCGAAATGAGCGGCGGCGACAATGCCTCGCTGGCCGCCGCCCAGTTTGCGGTTCGCCGACTGGGGCCGGCACTGCTTCATGCCGGCAGCGGCAATCGCGTGGTGGCCGCTGCTGCCGCCGCGACAGCGATGATGGCGCTGATCGCGGGCCGGTTTCATTGGGTAGTGCCGGGATTCATCCTGGCTGGATTCACCTGGATATTGCTCTGCGCGGCGGTGCTGCTGGCGCGGGTCGAGCGGGAAACGCTGCACCTGCCGTCGCCCCGCATTCTGCGTGGACTGGTCTTTGCCTGGGGTATGGATGGCCTTCTGGCCGTGCTGATGATCGAGTGCGGATCTTATTTGCCGGGGCAGACTATTGCCGACAAGGCATTTGCGCCGGTGATGTTGCTGGGCGTGTGCCGATTGGTCCCGCAACGACTGGCCGGCGGCTGGTCGCACTGGTTGCGGGATCGCGGCCTGCTGGCACTCGCGCTGGCGGGTTTCGGGGCTGCCGGGATACTGGGCCCTGGTATCGAGCTGACCACAGTACTGTTGCTGGCGGCAGGATTATACGGCGCGCGATCGCGTCCCGGCAATCCCGAACGCGTTTAAGGCCCGAACGGGTTTGAGGATCGTGTCAGAACCGGGGGTGAGCGGCGCGAAATCTCGCAACGCTAGGGATTCATCGCCAGCCGGTCGAGATGCGCGATCAACGCCGGGGCCCCGCCCTTGGCGACCACGGCTGCGAAATCGGAGCGGCGAGTCGCCAGTTGGCTGATGGCGTTGCGATAATAGACATCAATGATTTTCCAGGTCCCGCCGTTTTGCCGCAAGCGGTAGTCAAGCACGTTGACGCTGCCCGGCGAGGACAGCGTCGTGCGCACCAGCCGGTCGGTCCCGCGCGTGTCGACTTGCGGCAGGATAGTAAAGCGCTCGCCGGACCAGCCGTCGAAATTCTTGGCATATTGCGCCACCGTCAAGGCGCGAAAGGCGGCCATCAGCGCCTGCTGGTTTTGCGTGGTAAAGCCTGTCCACGCCGGTCCCACCGACAGCCGCGCCATCAGCGGCAGGTCGAAGGCACGGTCGATGACCGGCGCGATCTGCCGAGCCCGCCCGGCCTGCCCGGCCGCCGCTCCGGCGTGCATGATCGCCAGCAGGCCGTTGTTTAGCGCGGCCACTGTCGCTGCCGCGGGATCGATTGCCTGTGCCATGGCAGGGGCTGACGCCGCGACCAGGGCTGCCACGCAAGTGATCGGGCAAAGGGCCAGCAACAGGGAAACGCGCTTGGTCATCGTTGTTCTTTCCGGCAGAATATCAATTTAGGGGTCCGATTTAGCTGTGGCGCGCTGTCCGTACAATGAACAGCGCCCGGTACGCGCAGGACCACGAATGTGGTGTGCATTCGCCTGCTGCATTGCGGCGGCGGCAGACAACGGGTAAGTCGAACGCTTCCAGTCCGGCGACTGCGCGTGATTTGCACGCAGATCGGCCCAATTCGGGCCCATGCGCCTCGGGGAGTAATCGATGACCATTCCGTTGCAAGTGGCTTTGCGAATCGGCACCCACGCCGTCACCAACCAGATCAGAGGCGGCAAATATCCGCTGGTGCTGATGCTGGAGCCGCTGTTGCGCTGCAATCTGGCGTGCCCCGGCTGCGGCAAGATCGATTACCCGGATGCCATTCTCAACCGCCGCTTGTCCTATGAGCAATGCATGGACGCCATCGACGAGAGCGGCGCGCCTGCGGTGTCGATCGCCGGGGGCGAGCCGCTGCTCCACCGCGACATGGCGAAGATCGTTGCCGGATATATCGCCAAAAAGAAATTCGTGATCCTGTGCACCAACGCCCTGCTGCTGAAGAAAAAGATCGACGACTACCAGCCGTCGCCGTTCTTCACGTGGTCGATCCACCTCGATGGCGACCAGCACATGCACGATGTCGCGGTCGATCAGGAAGGCACATACCAGATTGCGCTGGAGGCGATCCATCTCGCCAAATCCAAAGGTTTCCGCACCCAGGTCAATTGCACCGTGTTCAACAATGCCAATCCCGAGCGGCTGGCGGCGTTCCTGGACCACATGGCCAGCCTGGATGTCGAGGTCACGATCTCGCCCGGCTATGCCTACGAACGCGCTGCCGATCAGGAGCATTTCCTCAACCGCGAAAAGACCAAGACGCTGTTCCGCGATGTGCTGCGTCGCGGAAAAGGCGGCAAGGCGTGGAAATTCACCAATTCGCCGCTGTTTCTCGATTTCCTCGCGGGCAATCGTTCGTATGAATGCACGCCGTGGTCGATGCCGCTGCGCACCGTGTTCGGCTGGCAAAAGCCCTGCTACCTTGTCGGCGAAGGCTATGTCGAAAGCTTCGCCGAGCTGATGGAAGGCACCGACTGGGATCAGTACGGCGTCGGAAAATACGAGAAATGCGCCAATTGCATGGTCCACTGCGGCTTCGAAGGCACCGCCGCCGCCGAAGGCATCCGCCGCCCGTGGGAGTTCCTGAAAGTCGGTATGCGCGGCATCCGTACCGAAGGCCCGATGGCACCGGATATAGACCTGTCGCAGCAACGCCGGGCGAGCGATGTGCATTCAACGCATGTCGAGCGCGAGTTGGAGAAGATTCGTGTGGAAGACCCGGAAGGGTATCGCCGGGCGACGCGGGCGGCTTAGGGGTAACGAAAGTTAAAACTCTTGGGGTCTGCCAACCCCAAAACCCCGTAATCCGTCAACATCACACTTGCGGCGGAGCCGCTTCAAACTTCGTGGAACGACTAACGGATTGAAGCGCCTTCGGCGCAAGGGTTGCGGGCGGAGCGAACGTTGAACTGTCGCGCAGCGTCGAAAGGAACGGGGTGCAGGGGCCGCTGGCCCTTGCGTCTATCGCTGATCAAAAGAAAAGCGCGGGCCCGCAGCGCAAGTGCCGGAATCCAGCGCGGCTAGCGATAAGCTGAAGCCGCGTCCGATCCGTATCAGCGCGGGCAACTGTCCGGGATGGCGTAGAATCGAGACCAATATTTTCCCTGGTGCAAGCCTGCCATTAGACTGCATCGCAACGGCTACCGCAGGCGGCAACGCTGCTTCAGCCGCGTCCGAGATGCAGCGCAGGATAGCGAACGGCAGGCCGTGCATCTGGGCTGCCTGAGCAGCGAGGTGGCTTTCCATGTCCGCTATTATCGCGCCTTGTGCGGCAGCCGCGTGTTTCTGTGCGACGGTCGCCAGCAGCGTGCCATCAGCGAAAACCGCGCCTCTCCGCGCTTGGGGCAAGGCCCGCGATAGGGCCTGCGTCCAAGCTGAATCGCAAGCGGCATTAACCGCGCCGATCACTCGTTCACCGATCACCATGTCGCCGATCGCTTGTCCGGGGAGCAGGCCGCCGCAAGTGCCGAAACTGAGAATGCCGCAGGCTTGCGGGGCGCGCTGAGCCAAGTCCTCGGCAAGCCGTGCACCATCGCCCCCGCCTGCCAAAATCTGTCCGCCTCGGCCGCACTGCCCCGCTGCCAGCACACCCTCTCGCTGCGTGCCGGTAACGATCAGCAGCGTCTTTACATCCCCCATGCGGGGCGGTCCATATTGGCGCGACTGAGGTTGCGGTAGCGGGCGAGCGCCCACACCGGGAAATAGCGCGGATAACCGTGGTAGCGCAGGTAGAATACGCGGGGGAAACCGCCGCCGGTATAGCGTTCCTGGCCCCACATGCCGTCGGCTTCCTGATGCGTCATCAGCCAGTCGATGCCGCGCGCGACCGCTGGCGATTCGGTCTCGCCGACCGCCATCAGCCCGAGCAGCGCCCAGGCGGTTTGTGAGGCCGTTGACAGGGCCGGTTCGTGGCACTGACGGTCGAGCGCGTAACTGTCGCAGCTTTCACCCCAGCCGCCGTCGGGGTTTTGAGCCCGCTTCAGCCATTCGACCGCGCGCGCGACCATCGGGTGTTCGCGCGCGATCCCGGCGCGACCCAGCGCGCACAGCACTGACCAGGTGCCGTAGATGTAATTGACCCCCCAGCGACCGAACCAGCTCCCCTCCGGTTCCTGCGCGCGTTCCAGCCAAGCCAGCGCCGCCTGCATCCGGGGCGCGTCCGCATCTTCACCGAGCTGCGCCAGCATCGAGACGCAGCGCGCCGTGACGTCGGCGGTGGGCGGATCGAGCAATGCGCCGTGATCGGCAAAGGGCAAATTGTTGAGGTAAAAACTGGTGTTTTCGGCGTCGAAAGCGCCCCAGCCGCCGTCGCCGCATTGCAGGCCATCGACCCATTCGCGGGCGCGGGCGATGGCCTCGCCATTGCCGCCACCGTTCACGCCAGCCGCGCGGTCCATCGCCATGACCACCACGGCCGTATCGTCGAGATCGGGGTAATACACGTTGTTGTACTGGAACGCCCAACCGCCCGGACGGACAGCGGGGCGCTGATCGGCCCAGTCGCCCGCCACATCCAGTACTTGCCGGGGCCGCAGCCAGTCGAGCGCGCGATTGGCGCGCTCTACCGCCGCGTCGCCACCCACTTCGAGCATGGCATGGGCAGCCAGCGCGGTGTCCCAGACCGGCGAGACGCAGGGCTGGCAATAGACCTCGTCGTCCTTGAATATCAGCAGACGTTCCACCGCATCGCGCGCGGTGGCGCGGTGGGGGTGGTCGGGCGCATAGCCCAGCGCGTCGTACATCATCACGCTGTTGGCAATCGCCGGATAGATCGCGCCCAGCCCGTCCTGTCCATTCAGACGCTGCGTGACCCAATGCTCGCAGCGCCGGATTGCTTCGGCCCGCAGCTTCCCCGGCCACCAGCGGTCGCCGCGTTTCAACACCGCGTCGAGCGCGTCAAAAAACAGCCGCCAGCCCTTGTGGACATGCTCCGCCCGACTGGAAAGGCGCGCCGGCCGCCCCGAATAAAGCTCATCGATCCGCACCCCCAGGGCATTGCGCGCGCGCGGTTTCAGCGCGCAGAGCACCAGCAGCGGCACCACCACTGTGCGCGCCCAATAGGACATGCGGGCCAGGTGTACGGGGAACCAGCGCGGCGCCAGCATCAGTTCGGGCGGGATGGTAGGCACCACCGACCACGGCCCCGCGCCGAACAGCGCCAGCTGGATGCGGGTAAAGACATTGCCCGCTTCGGCACCCCCCGCCGCCAATACAGCGTTGCGCGCGCGCACCATGTGCGTCGCATCGGCGGTATCGCCGGCGACTTTCAGCGCATAATAGGCTTTGATAGTGGCGCTGACGTCAAAGCCGCCGTCGTGATAAAGCGGCCAGCCATGATGCGCAGGCGACTGGCGCCGGCGCAGATAGGTGGCGATTTTCGCCTCCAGCGTAACATCGACCGGCTCGCCGAGATAATGGCGCAGCAGGATATATTCAGCGGGGATGGTGGCATCGGCCTCCAGCTCATAAACCCAGTGGCCGTCGGTTTGCTGGTCATCGCCCAGCGCGTGTGCCGCCGCTTCGATGGCGGCTCCCAGCCGGTTATGGGTCACGGCAAGTGGTGGATTTTCCAGCGTTTCGATCATGGTTCTTTTTTGAAGTTAAAGCCGTGTGATTTATAGCGCATGCGTTGCCCCATCGCCAGCCGCGCGGCGTTATCGCCGGATCGCAGCGCGCCCTCGATCGTGCCGGGCAGGCCGGTCTGCACCCAATCCCCGGCCAGGAACAGGTTGGACCAGCGTGTCGCCACCGGCGGGCGCCGCGCATCCTGCGCCGGGGTAGCGGCGAAAGTGGCGCGCTTTTCCTTGACCACCTGCCAGCGCGGCAGCGGCGCGGTGATCCCCAGCGCGGTTTGCACCTCGTCCCAGACCTGTGCCGCCAGCCCGGCGCGGTCGCGATCGATGATATCATCGGCACTGCTGATCGTTACCGAAATGCGGTCCGGATGGCACACCAGCCACTGCGCCAGCGTGCCCAGCAGCGCGGTGATCATGGGGAAACCCGCTGGTGGCGCACAGGCAAAATGGAGGTTGACGATCGCGCAGAAGCGGTCGGGAACCACCAGCCCCGGCACCAGTCCACCCGCCACCCACGGCGGGACCGCCAGCACCACGGCAGCGTCATGCACCGGTTCCGGCCCTTCACCAAAATCGAGCGCACTGACCCGGTCGCCCACGAACTGGATCGCGCGCAGTCGGGCGGAAAGGCGCGGCGCGGTGCCGCGCAGCGCCAGCCAGCGCAACGCCGGATCGACGAAGGCCGCGTCCAGCGTCGGTATCGCTACCATCGTCCGGCAAGCCCGCCCGCCGCGCACAAAACTGTCACGCAGGAACCGCCCGGCCAGCCATGCGGAACCCTGCGCGGGCGGACAATTGAGCACCGCCAGCAGCATCGGCTCGATCATCCGGTCCCAGAACAGCCCTTCGGGGCGCAGCATATCACCGATCGTCCGCCCATCGCGCCGCGCGCACGCCAGCCGCGCCAGCCCGACATAGTCCCGCAGGCGTGTGCCCGGCGCGCGCCGGGCCGGGTCCAGCAGCCACAGCGGCAGGCGCCCGTCATTTACCTTCAGGCTCCAGCGTTCGCCCGTCTTCACATCGTGGAACGCGAAATGGGCGTGGTCGGGACCATGCAGCGCGCCGGAGCTGCCAATTGCAGTCAGATAGCGCGCCACCGCCTGATTGCCCGAAAACACGAAGTGGTTGCCATTGTCGATGGTCTGACCAAGCTGGGCATCGTGATAGCTGCGACAGCGCCCCCCCGCGCGGGGCGCGCTGTCGGCGAGATGCACTTTCACCCCGGCGCGGGCCAGTTCGACCGCTGCCGACAGTCCGGCCAGCCCGGCGCCGACCACGAATGCCTTGGTGGGCTTCAAGGGAACAGCCAGAAACGCAGCGCCGACAACAGCAGCGCTGCCTTGGAAACGCCCACCCGGCGTCGCGGTGCTGCCCAACCTTGCACCACCATCCGCTGCAGCAGTTGCGAATAGGCGGCCTCCATCAGGCGCGGCGCTGCCAGCAGTCCCTGGGGCCGCGCGCGCAGAATGGCATTCGCTTCGGCAAAGTGGGACCGGGCATGCGGGACCAGCCAGCGCGCGGCGGCGTCCACGCCGGGATCGTCAACCAGCACGTGCGGCGTAGTCGGCTGAATGCCCGCGGCGCGCAGGGCTTCGATCGGCAGATAAACGCGGCCGATTGCAGCATCCTCGTCAATATCGCGCAGGATATTGGTCAATTGCAGCGCGCGACCAAGGTGATGCGACAAGGCGATGCCCGGCGGCCTTTCCATCCCGAACACCCGCACCGACAAGCGCCCCACCGCCGAGGCAACGCGGTCACAGTAAAGGTCCAGCTGGCTGAATGCGGGCCAGCGGATGTCATCATCGACATCCATCTGCATGCCATCGATGACCGCAATGAAATCGTCCCGTTCCAGCCCGAACCGGCGGATTGCGGCGGCCAGGAATGTGGCCTCGCCCGGCTCACCGCCCGCATATAGCGCGGCGATGTGATCGCGCCACAAATCCAGCGCGGCTGCGCGCGCGGGGCGCGGTGCATCTTCATCGTCGGCGATATCGTCGACGATCCGGCAAAAGCCGTAGATCGCAAACATCGCCTCGCGCTCGGCCTTGGGCAGAATGCGCATGCCGGCGTAAAAACTGCTGCCGCTGACCTTGGCGCGCAGCTCGGAGGGCAAATCGTTCATGCCCGCAGCCTTTGCGCGCCAAGCCGCAGTACCGCGGCGACTGCCAGCCACGCGGCGCGCGGCCTGGAATGATGCGTATTTTCGCTCAGCGGGTCGCGCCGCGTCAAACCTTGGGCAAGATCGACCGCAAGCCGCTGGATAATGGCAACCTCGGCGGCCAGCCGCGCATCCTTGATGGCGGCCGCAAACGTCGCGCTCTGGCGCAGCAATTCCAACGTTCGCCCGGCGCAATCGCGGATGACGCCGCGCAGCGCCGGGCTGGACTGCGCCTCGCCCAGCGCGCCGACCGGCACGCCCGCGATGTTCATCAGGTCGCCTGGAAGATAGACGCGGTCGATCGCGCGATAATCCTTGCCGCAGTCCTGCAGGTGATTGACGATCTGCAACGCGGCGCACAGCGCGTCGGACAGCGGCCACAGCGCGCGATCCTCGCCATGCACGTCGAGCACGAAGCGCCCCACCGGCATCGCCGACATCCGGCAATAGGCGATCAGCGCCGCCCAGTCGGCGGTGCGATGCACGGTCACATCCTGCACGAACGCGTCGAGCAGATCATGGGCATGAACAAGGTCGATGCCACGCGCCCGGGCTATCGCCGCCAGTTCCATCGCCACTGGCGCGCCGCTGCCGGTCAAGCCGGCGCGCATTGCCGCCAGCCGCGCCAGCCTGTCCTGCGGCGCGGCGGTGGGATGATCGGCGATGTCGTCCGCCGCGCGGGCAAAGCGGTAATAGGCCATGATCGGCGCGCGGGCATCCGGCCGCACCAGCCACGAAGCGACGGGAAAATTCTCGTCCTTGTGGCCCTTTCCGGACGAAAGACATGGTCCCGATGACAGGTCGCTGGCAACCACTTCATTCATCCGACCGCTTGCGCGCGCCCTTTCCACATTCCGCCGCGTCCGCGATACCAGGCCAGCGCGGAAGCCAGCGTACAGGCCGCGTAAAACGCCGCCACCAGCGGCAGCGCCAGCCCCCATAGCGGCGAACGACGGTACCACGCCAGCACCGGTTGCCATGACAGCGCCATCAGCACGGTCGCCAGCATCCCCAGCTGCCACGCCAGACCCTTACCCGCAAGCAATAGCGCCCAGGGCAGGCCGAACACCAGCGCCAGCCCGGCAATCGTCCCCAGCAGCAGCAACGGATTGTAGCGTAGCTGGGCATAAGCCGAGCGCGCGATCATCGCTGCGATCTCGCCGGTGTTGGCATAGGGCCGGAGCGAGCGGCTGCGCCGGGTCAAACCCAGCCAGATCGGCCCCTGCCGTTTGATCGACCGGCCCAGTGTGCAGTCATCGATCAGCGCCCCGCGCATCGCCGCCACGCCCCCGGCGGCCGCCAGCGCCCGGCGCTCGACCAGCACGCAGCCCCCCGCCGCGCCCGCAAACGGGCCGGGCCGGTTGATCCAGTTGAACGGATAGACCAGCTTGAAGAAATAGATGAAGGCGGGGACCAGCATGCGTTCGGCCCAGGTCCGGCAATGCAGCAGCGCCATGAACGACACCAGCTTGCGCTGGCCGCCATGGGCGATGCCGACGAGTTGCCGCAGCGTATCGGGCGCATGTTCGATGTCGGCGTCGGTCAGCCACAGCCATGTCGGTGCGCGCTGGCCCGCTTCGGCGGCATCGATACCCTGATGCAGCGCCCACAGCTTGCCGGTCCAGCCTGCGGGCAGCGCCGCGCCGTCGATCACGGTGATCCGTTGCGCGCCGATTGCCCGCGCCATCGCGCCAGTGCCGTCGGTGCTGTTGTCGTCCACCAGAATGACCCGAAACTCGCCCTGATAATCCTGCGCGATGAGACTCCCCAGCGCGCGCGCGATCACATCCACCTCGTCACGCGCGGGGACCACAGCGACGACATCGGGCCACATGTCGGGCTTGGCAAAGGGCGCCTTGTCGTCGCACTCACGCGTCGTCCAGAAGCCTGTGACGAACAACAGCGTCCAGATCGCCACGGCCAGCCAGCCAGCCCCGATCATGTGCCGATCATCCCGGCAGCGCGAAACCACGCGATCGCATCCGCCAGCGCATCCGCCGCAGGTCGCGCGGTATAGCCCAGTTCGCGCTCTGCCTTGGCACTGCTGTAATACATGTGGTGGGCCGCCATGCGCAGCGCATCCAGCGTCAGGAACGGCTCGCGCCCGGTGATGCGGCCACCGATCTCGGCCAGCCACGCCAGCGGAAACAGCGGCGCGCGCGGCAATTTCAAGGTGGGTGCCTTGCGCCCGGTCAGCCGGGCGATTTCGGCCAGCATCGCCCCCAACGCCATGTCCTCCCCGCCCAGTATATAACGCTCGCCGATGCGGCCATGCCGGGCGGCCAGCACATGCCCGCGCGCAACGTCATCGACATGCACCAGGTTAAGCCCCGAATCGACGAACGCGGGCATTTTCCCGTTCGCCGCCTCGACCACGATGCGCCCGGTTGGCGTCGGATGGACATCGCGCGGCCCGATTGGCGTCGATGGATTGACGATCACCGCCGGCAAGCCCCGCTGCGCCACCATCGCCTCCACCAGCCGCTCGGCCAGCACCTTGCTGCGCTTGTAAGCGCCCACGGCTTGTTCAGGTGTGGCGGGCCGCGTTTCATCGGCGGGCAAGCCATGCGCAGGCAGCAGCGTCGCCACCGAAGATGTATAAACCACGTGCGCCACCCCCGCCCGCAGCGCCGCGTCCATCACGACCCGCGTCATCGCCAGATTATTGCGCACGATCTCCTCCGGGTCAGGCGCCCAGATGCGGTAATCCGCCGCGACATGAAACAACGCATCCGGCCCATCCGCAAATACGCGCGCCACTGCCGCCGCATCGCGCAAATCGGCCTCGACCAGTTCCCCCGGAAAATCCGCCAGATTGCCGCGTGGGCTGGACGCCCGCACCACCCCGCGCACGCGCCGTCCCTCATCGGCCAGCACCCGTGCCACCGCCGAGCCGAGAAACCCGGCCACGCCGGTAACGATGGTGATGGGCCCTTCCACAATGCGCGTCCGTAAAGCGGTTGCAGGGGAAAGGAAACATGGGAGAGTTGGTTGAGGGGCAAGGGTCGGGGGTGATGATCGCCCTGACCGTCATCCTCTCACGCCATCAAGGCGTGGCGCAGTCATCCCGTTTGCCCACTGACGACGGGCGCGCAACGGGGCGGCAGGTCGCGACGATATCGATGACGGGGAGCACGAGGGGTATGCCCCCATGCGTTTATCCTTTCCCAGACGCCCTCAAATAATCCCCGCGTTCTTTCCCGCGCGTTCAAACATGCCGATGATCGTCTGCACCTGCCCGGCGGAATGTTCCGCACATAGCGAGCAGCGCAGCAGCGTCATGTTTGCAGGGGTGGCGGGTGGGCGCGCCAGATTGACGTACAGCCCTTCCTTCATCAGCGCCTGCCACATCGCCGCACCAGCATCGAGGTCGGGCATGATCACCGCGATGATCGCGCTTTGTGGGGTTTGCGTGCCGAGGGTAAAGCCAAGCGTTTTCAATGCCGAGTGCAATACCCGCGAGTTTTCCCACAAATGCGCGCGCTTGGCGCCGGCGTGCATCAGCTTGCGAATGCTGGCGGCGGCGGTGGCGACTACCGAAGGCGGCAGGCTGGCGGTGAACACATAAGGCCGGCAGGCCATGCGCAGGATTTCGAACTTGGGGTGGTTGGACACGCAAAATCCGCCGACCGTGCCGACTGATTTGGAAAAAGTGCCGATGACGAAATCGACATCATCGAGCACGCCCTGATCCTCGGCGACGCCGCGTCCAGTGGGGCCGATGAAACCCATCGAATGGGCCTCGTCCACCAGCACCATGGCGCCGTTGGCCTTGGCCACTGCGACCATCTCCCGCAACGGGGCGATGTCGCCCATCATTGAATAGACGCCTTCCAGGATGACCAGCTTGCCCGCGCCTGCGGGGATACGCTTCAGGCGCTTTTCCATGGCGACGATGTCGTTGTGCCTGAACGGCACGACTTCGGCATCGCCCAGCTTGCAGCCGTCCCAGATCGAGGCGTGGCTGTCGATGTCGAGGACGATGTAATCGCCCTTGCCGGCGATGGTGCTGATGATGCCGAGATTGGCCTGATAGCCGGTGGAAAACACCATGGCGTGATCCATGCCATAGAATTCGCGCAGCGCCGCTTCGCAATCCTTGTGCGGCGCATACGTGCCGTTGAGCACGCGGCTGCCGGTGGTGCCTGACCCGAATTCGTCCAGCGCCGCCTTGCCCGCCGCGATCACGTCGGCATCAAAAGTCATGCCCATATAGTTGTAGGTGCCCAGCAGGATCGTCTCACGACCGTTGCAAAGCGCGACAGTGGGCGAGATCACCTTTTCCATGACCAACCCGAACGGATCTTCCCGACCCGGCCCGCGCACGCTTTCGCGCAAAGCGATCATGCCGTCGAATTTGTCGAGGAGGTCAATTTTTTCAGAGATTTCCGGCATGCTCATGCAGGCCCGCGCAGCTTGACGACGGCATCGACCAACTGGCCATATGTTTCGATTTCGGCCTGCTGGTTCATGCTGATGAGGATGTCGAATTCATCCTCGATCGCGGCGACAAAATCCATCACTGTCAGGCTGTCGAATTCCAGATCGCCGGCAAAGCTGGAAGCATCGCTGATGGCAACGCCCTTCTTGTTGAAGGGCGCGATCAATTCATCGACTTTGGCTTTTATTTCGGCGCGGTCCATTCGGTATGCTCCCAAGGATGAAGGACGCCATGGCCCCAGATTGCGGCGCAAAAGCGGCGAGATGGAGGGAATGTCAAGTGGCGGGAAAGCTGCGGCGTATGATCGGGCAGCTTCAGCCAAGGGCAACCATCTGATAATTATGAGACTGATGCACTGGTTCGGGCCTCGCGGTGGAAACGCGGCGGTAGAGCGTGACTTGGGGGGAAGGTCGGTGAAATTAAAGCATGTGCGGTACGCTGTGGCCCGCCATCCTCATCAGGATGCCGTTGCAGGAGCGGCTGATGCCGTTGCCCTGTTTCAGCACTCAAGTGTCTGGCCGGGCGCTTGAGCCGGGGTACGAATACCGCGGCTGACCAACAATTTCGGTCGCCACGGAAACTCGCTCAAATACGGCGGGTCAGGGCAAAATGGAGTTTGTCACGCCAGCAACCCCCGGCAAAGCAAATTCAGGACGACGACCCGATTGGGCCGGAGTTCATCTAACCTGCTCGCAATTCTTCGGCCAGCAGCCGGAACTCCTCGGTTCTCGGCGAGTTTTTTCTCCAGACCAGGGTAATTTCACGGTTGGCATTGCCCGATGCCAGCGGGCGCGCGACCACATTCGTGCCGACCAGAATTCCCGCGTCGATGGCCATTTCGGGGAGCATGGTCAGGCCCAGGCCGTTGTCGACCATTTGGACCAGCGTGTGCAGGGACGTGCCGATCATGGTGGCGTTGGCGCGGAGTTCGGGGCGGTTGCAGGCGGCCAGGACGTGGTCGCGCAGGCAGTGGCCGTCTTCCAATAGCAGCAACCGGCTTTCGTCGATCAGGGAGGGGAGGATTTCGGCGGGGGGGTCGCGGGGGTCATCCTTGGGGAAGGCAACAAACAGCGCGTCGAGTTCGATAGTTTCCTTTTCGACTTCGCCGGTAGGATAGGGCAACGCCAGCAGCACGCAATCGGCACGGCCGTGGTGAAGCGATTCCATGGCGGCGGCGCTGGGCTCTTCGCGCAGGAACAGTTTCAGCAAGGGGCGCTCGCGGCGCAGGCGGGGCAACATGCGCGGCAACAGGAAGGGGGCGATGGTGGGGATGACGCTCATGCGCATTTCGCCGGTCAGCGGCTGGCCGGAAGACTGGACGAGGTCGGACAATTCCTCCGCCTCGCGCAGGACGCGGTGCGCCTTGGCGACAACGGTATTGCCCAGAGGCGTAAAGCGTACCGCGCGTTTGGTGCGTTCAACCAGAACCACGCCGAGCAGCGTTTCCAGATCGCGCAGGCCCGCCGACAGCGTGGATTGCGAGACGAAGCAGCTATCGGCAGCGCGGCCAAAATGGCCATATTCATGCAGCGCGACGAGATATTGCAATTGTTTGAGGGTGGGTTGGTGAACGGTCATTCCAGTTCGGTTTCCGGTTCCTCGGCGAAGTGGGGCATATCGTCGTCGTCGCCAGCTGCGGTGGACGCCGGATCGGCTTCTTTCCCACCCTGTTCAAGCATCGCGCCATGCATGTCATCGATGTGAGTCATGCGCAGCTTGCCCCGGACCACCGCGAACGCCAGCTTGCCTTCGACCAGCTCCAGCGCCTCGCGGCCAAATTGCTCGAACCGCCAACCTTCAAGCACGGCCAGGTTCTTGCGCACGCCCGCGGCCAGAAGTTCAAGTTCGTCGCTGCGCGCGAGCAACCGCGACGCAACATCGATCTCGCGGCTGCGAATTTTGAGCAGCAATTTCAGCAGGTCCGCTACCAATGCGCCTTCTTTGCCCAGCGGGGCACCGCGGGCGCCGCGCGGCGGCAGCTCGTCCTCGGTCAGCGGCAGCGCGCTGGTCAGCACCTGCATCAGCCGCCTGCCGATCTCGTTGTCCTTCCAGCCGGTGGACAGCCCGCGCACCTTGGCGAGGTCGGCCTGGGTCTTGGGCGGATGGCCGGCGATGTCGGCCAGCGTTTCATCGCGCACGATCCGCCCGCGCGGAATGTTCTTGTCGCGCGCTTCCAGCTCGCGCCAGGCGGCGATAGCCCGCAGCCGGCCAAGCACCGCGGGGTTGCGACCCGCCGCCTTGATTTTCAGCCACGCGGCTTGCGGATCGCTGCGGTAATTGGCGGGATCGGCAAGTTTTTCCATTTCGGCGTTCAGCCATTCTCCCCGCCCTGTCTTGCGCAAGCGGTTGAGGATCTTCGAAAAGATTTGGGACAGGAACGTCACGTCACCAATGGCATATTCGATTTGCCGCTCGGTCAGCGGTCGGCGCGACCAGTCCGTGAAGCGCGCGCCTTTATCGACGGCAATGCCCAACCAGCTTTCGACGAGGTTGGAATAGCCGATCTGTTCGGACTGGCTGATCGCCATCATCGCGATCTGGGTGTCGAAGATCGGATGCGGGGTGCGCCCGGTCAGATTATAGATGATTTCGACATCCTGCCCGCCCGCATGGAAGATTTTCAGGACATCCTCATTGTCGACCATCAGGTCGAGCAGTGGCTTCATGTCCAGCCCCGGTGCCTTCGGGTCGATCGCGGCGGCCTCATGCGTGTCGGCGATCTGGATCAGGCAAAGTTCAGGCCAATAAGTATTTTCGCGCATGAACTCGGTATCGACGCAGACGTAATCGGCCTTGGCCAGCCGCGCGCAAAGCTCGGTCAGCGCCTGGGTGGTGGTGATCAGCGGGTGGATCTTCATCGGACTTTTCTGTTCTGTGCTTGCCAGCGCGGGCCTGTTCTGTGCTTGCCAGCACAAATTGGTCCCGCACGGCACCCCCTGTTGCGGCCGGTGCGACGGCCTGGTCTGGCCTGGATGAAAGGCCCGTGAGTGGCCCCATACAGGACCGCGGCTTGACAAAAGAGCGGCTATCGCCTGTTAGCCGCGCATTCTTGGCTGCCTGCCAAAAGAGTTCCCTGCCCTAATGCAGGCCGATTGGAAAGAGTTTCAATGCCGACCTCCGCTTTGCCCGCCGCTGGGCCAGTCTCTGGCATGCATACGTATCGCTCGCATACCTGCGGGGCGCTGTCGCGCGAGCATGTCGGTCAGACGGTGCGGCTGTCGGGCTGGGTCCACCGCAAGCGCGACCATGGCGGGCTGCTGTTCGTCGATCTGCGCGATCATTACGGTATCACCCAGATCGTCGCCGATGCCGATAGCCCGGCGCTGGCCATTCTGGAGGCGGCGCGAGTGGAAAGCGTGGTAACGATCGACGGCGAGGCCAAAGCGCGCGCCGAAGGGACTGTGAATCCGCATTTGTCGACCGGCGCGATCGAAGTTTACGCACGCGGTGCCAAGGTCTTGAGCCGCGCCGAGGAACTGCCCATGCCGGTCGCGGGCGAGCAGGAGTACCCCGAGGATATCCGCCTGCGCTACCGCTTTCTCGACCTGCGGCGCGAGACGCTGCATGCCAACATCGTCAAGCGCACGAAGATCATTTCGGACATGCGCAAGCGCATGGAAGGCTGTGGTTTTACCGAGTATTCGACGCCAATCCTGACCGCGAGCAGCCCCGAGGGCGCTCGCGATTTCCTGGTCCCGAGCCGCATCCATGCCGGCAAGTTTTATGCGTTGCCGCAGGCGCCGCAGCAGTACAAGCAGCTGTTGATGGTGGCCGGCTTCGACCGCTATTTCCAGATCGCGCCATGCTTTCGCGATGAAGATCCGCGCGCCGACCGGCTGCCCGGCGAATTCTATCAGCTCGACCTGGAAATGAGTTTCGTCACTCAGGAAGAAGTCTGGGAGACGATGGAGCCTGTGATCGCGGGCAATTTCGAGGCCTTTGCGCAAGGGAAAAAAGTTACCCCGGCGGGCAGTTTCCCGCGTATTCCGCATGTCGAGGCGATGCTGAAATACGGCACCGACAAGCCCGATCTGCGCAATCCGCTGGTGATCAGCGATGTCTCGGCGCATTTCAGCCAGAGTGGCTTTGGCCTGTTCGAGAAGATCGTCGGCGGCGGTGGCGTGGTCCGCGCGATCCCGGCGCCGGGCACAGCAGACAAAAGCCGCAAGTTTTTCGATGACATGAACGACTGGGCGCGCAGCGAAGGGCACGCGGGGCTGGGCTATGTCACGCGCAAGGCCGGGGAATTCGGCGGGCCTATTGCCAAGAACCACGGGCCCGAGCGGATGGCGCAGATTTATGCCGAACTGGGGCTTGGGCTAAATGACGGGCTGTTCTTCGCGGCGGGCAAGCCCGCGCAAGCGGCCAAGCTTGCCGGGGTGGCCCGCACGCGAGTTGCAGAGCAATTGGGCCTGATCGACGAGGGCAGCTTCGCGCTGGCCTGGATCGTCGATTTTCCGTTCTACGAATGGGATGAGGAGGCGAAGAAAGTTGAATTCGCCCATAACCCGTTCTCGATGCCGCAAGGCGGCCTGGAGGCACTGGAAACGCAGGATCCGCTGACGATCAACGCGTATCAGTACGATCTGGTCTGCAACGGTTTCGAAATCGCCTCGGGCTCGATCCGCAACCAGTCGCCCGAACTGATGGTCAAGGCATTCGAACTGGTCGGGCTGTCAAAGGCCGATGTCGAGGAGCGCTTCGGTGGGCTTTACCGCGCATTCCAGTTCGGCGCACCGCCGCATGGCGGCATGGCCGCCGGGGTCGACCGTATCGTCATGTTGTTGTGCGGTGCACAAAACCTGCGCGAAATCACGCTGTTTCCGATGAACCAGCGCGCCGAAGACCTGCTGATGGGGGCGCCGTCTCCCGCCGAGTCCCGGCAGCTGCGCGAACTCCATATCCGGGTCGTCGAGCCGCAAAAGGCAAATTGAGCCCGCTCCAGCGCCGATTCGGCTATTGAGCTTGCGAGACGCTTGCCAGAGCGGCGCCCGCGCATTACGGGAAAACTCGAAAATTTCATTCGCTATTCACTTGAGGGGATTTCCATGAGCGACACCGCCGATCGGGTAAAGAAGATCGTAGTCGAACATCTAGGTGTCGAAGCCGACAAGGTCACCGAGGATGCCAGCTTTATTGATGATCTGGGTGCAGACAGCCTCGACATCGTCGAACTGGTGATGGCTTTCGAGGAAGAGTTTGGCGTCGAGATTCCCGATGATGCTGCCGAAAAGATCGCGACCGTTTCTGACGCGATTACATACATCGACGAGCACAAGGGCTGAAATCACGGAGGCTTTTGCCTCGGCCTTCCCGATTATCCGGGTCGGCGTGCGTTGCATCGTCCTGTTCGGGACTATTCGCGCGCGGATATCGGACATCGGGCCATCAACAGGCTCGCCCCAGCCGGGGTGAGCCTGTTGAGCTATTCCGGAGTTGAGTACAATGCGTCGAGTGGTTGTTACCGGACTGGGCCTCGTAACCCCGCTGGGCAGCGATGTGGAAACCGTCTGGGCCAATATTCTGGCCGGAAAATCCGGCGCCGGGCCGATCACGCGCTTCGATGCGTCCGACCAGAAGTGCCGCATCGCCTGCGAGGTCAAGCCCGCCGACCACCCCTATGGTTTTGACCCCAACAAGCGCGTCGATCACAAGGTGCAGCGGCAGGTCGATCCCTTTATCATCTATGGCATCGATGCCGCCGGACAGGCCATCGAAGACGCCGGGCTGCTCGATATGGACGAGGAAACGCGTTACCGCGCGGGCTGTTCGATCGGGTCGGGCATTGGCGGGTTGCCGGGCATCGAAGCCGAATCGCTGGTTCTGGCGGCCAAGGGCCCGTCGCGCGTCTCGCCGCATTTTGTTCATGGCCGGCTGATCAATCTGATTTCCGGGCAAGTTTCGATAAAATATGGGCTGATGGGTCCCAATCACGCCGTGGTTACGGCTTGCTCGACCGGCGCACATTCGATCGGCGACGCAGCGCGAATGATCCGTGACGACGATGCCGACATCATGCTGGCGGGCGGCGCCGAGGGCACGATCTGCCCGATCGGGATCGCCGGGTTCGCGCAGGCACGAGCACTATCTACCGCTTATAATGACACGCCCGAGAAGGCTAGCCGCCCCTACGACCAGGGACGCGACGGCTTCGTCATGGGCGAGGGTGCGGGCGTGGTCGTGCTGGAGGAATACGAGCATGCCAAGGCGCGCGGCGCCAAGATTTATGCCGAGGTAGTGGGCTATGGCCTGTCGGGCGATGCCTATCACGTCACTGCGCCGCACCCCCAAGGCTCTGGCGCGTTCCGTTCAATGCAGATGGCGCTGAAGAAGGCCGGGTTGGTGCCCGCCGACATCGACTATATCAACGCCCACGGCACCTCGACGCCGATGGGTGACGAGTTGGAACTGGGTGCGGTGCGGCGCCTGTTCGGCGATGCCATCGGAACTGTGTCGATGAGCAGTACCAAAAGCGCGATCGGCCATCTGCTGGGCGGGGCTGGCGCAGTCGAAGCAATTTTCTGCATCCTGGCATTGCGTGACCAGATCGTGCCGCCAACGCTCAACCTCGATAATCCAAGCGAAGGCTGTGTCGGGGTCGATCTGGTGCCGCATGTCGCTAAAAAGCGGCAAGTGCGCGCGGTACTCAATAACAGCTTCGGCTTCGGCGGCACCAATGCCAGCCTGGTGCTGACCACAGTCTGAGCGTGAAACGGCGCGGACGCCTTTTGCCCGTGCCAATGCTGGCAGGGCTGTTGGTCGCGCTGCTGATCTGGGGCTGGGCCGTTTTCGGCGGCTGGTATGCGCGCGGGCCGCTGCGCCACGCTACCAACTTCATCGTTCCCGAAGGCGCGACGCTGCCCGGTGTGGCGGTGCGATTGCAGAACAGCGGCGCGATCGCCTCGGCGTCCGCCTTCCGCCTGCGTGCCCGGCTGTTCCACCCCCCGCTGTTCCACGGGGGGGCGACGATCAAGGCCGGCGAATTCCTGCTGCCGCCCGGCGCCAGCGAGTCGGCGATGTTTGCTATCCTGACCGGCGATCAGGCGCTGCGGCGGTTCGTGACCGTGCCCGAAGGGATGGCGGCGGTGATGGTGAGCGACCGGCTGGCCGCGCAAACCATGCTGACCGGGCCGAACGCTGTGCCCGCCGAAGGCTCCGTCCTGCCGCAGACCTATGATTTCAAGCGCGGCGAGACGCGCGCCGTTCTGCTGGGCCGGATGCAGGTGGCGATGCGGGCCACGCTGGCCGAGCTATGGGCCCAACGCGCGCCGAACCTGCCGGTAAAAACCCCTCGTCAGGCGCTGATCCTGGCCTCCATCGTCGAAAAGGAAACCGGCAAGCCATCCGAACGGCCGATGGTCGCCGGACTTTATGAAAACCGGCTGCGCCAAGGCATCAGGCTGCAAGCCGATCCGACGATCATCTATCCCATCACCAAAGGTCGCCCGCTGGGGCGCCGCATCCGCCAATCCGAGATCGCGGCGGTCAACGCGTACAATACTTATGCCATGGCCGGCCTGCCCCAGGCGCCAATAACCAATCCTGGCCGGTCCTCGATTCTGGCGGTGCTTCATCCCGCCACGACCGGCGCACTCTACATGGTCGCTGACGGCACTGGCGGGCATGCCTTTGCCGGGACGCTTCAGGAACACAATCGTAACGTTGCGCGTTGGTTTGCCATTCGCCACGCACGCGGCGAATTATGAAGCGGCGAGCCGGAAAACTATAGGCTGCGGCATGTGCTGTTGCCACTATGCGATGATCGCCGATGCCAACGTCATCAGCCGTCAGCGCGAGGAACCCTGCATTGATGACGAAGGCATCGACAGCGATCCTCATGGGTCAGGAACACCACAGTTTGGTATCAGGCGCGCCGAGGCCCAATCAGGTTGCGTCGAACGTTTTGTCACTTGCAGGCCCGTACCCGGAAACTCGGGAAAAGCCGCTTGATTGGGCGGTTGACCCGCTTGATGCCCGGCTCTAAGAGCGCCCCCTGCATCGAGCGTAACCTGGCGCGTGACGGTTGAAACCGCACAGCGGTTTTGGCGGAAATCACGTCGAGACAAGGATGCCGGATCTGTGCGGCGGAGTAGCTCAGCTGGTTAGAGCAGCGGAATCATAATCCGCGTGTCGGGGGTTCGAGTCCCTCCTCCGCTACCATCATTCCAATACTGAAGCGTCCCGGGTTTTCCGGAGGCGGTTTCGTTTGAGCCATGCCGCCAGATGACCTCGGCCTCGTAGAGGCCATTGATGGTTTCGGCCAAGGCGTTGTCATAGCAATCACTAACGCTGCCCACAGAAAGCACGAGCTTTACCTCGACGAGGCGCTGGGTGTAGTTCTTGGTCAGATATTGGGCGGATTCAACCGGTCGGCATTAGGCCTGCGGGCATGGATTGCCTGCTCAAGTGCATCGAGCACGAAGGCAGCCGTGGTGCGGGTGCTGACCTCCCAGCCAACGATCCGGCGGGCGAAGGCGTCAATGACGAATACCACATGGACAAAGCCGGGGGAGGTGTGGACGCAGGTGAAATCAACCACCTACAGCGCATAGAGCCGGCTGACGCCGAGCCCACGGTTTATTTTGTCCAGCGGGTACGGCGCTTTGACATTGCGGACAGTGGTTTACTCTGCTGGCCCCGCGAGCCAAGGTCGTTTGGATCTCGTTGCTGCGCGGCACCAGCGGCGCACTGTCTCGCCCGTGCAGCTGATCTTGCCTGCGATAGAGGTCATCGCCGGCTACTCCGAGCCATAATCGGCACGGTGCTCACCCACCATCTGAACCGCTCGCTTGCGGACCCCGGGCGGAAACTTGTTCGTTGCTTTGCCCATGGTGGCTCCTTCTTTTCACAGATCGGGGCCTCCGGAAAACCCGGGACGATTCAGTACTGTTACCGATCTTGGCTTATGCTGTGTGCAGGGCGCGACAAAGACGGTGCTGGCTGAGATTATCGCCAAGACGAATGACCTGTCCGAGGGTGATGTGACCGTCGCTAACTACTGCCTTGATCAGACCGAGACAGAGCGCCAAGAAGCCTGATCGCGATTGGTGAGCCTGCTCTCTGATTAGCGGCCGACGGATTTTCGGTCACGTATGCGAGGCGGCAGGATAAGGCAGGGCCCGACAAGCTCGCTACATGTCGGCAAGGTCAATACAGCCTGTCAGTAGCAAAAAGGCCGACAGCTGTGCTGCCGGCCTTCGTGACGATGTGCGACGTTAGGCGTAAGATATGGCTACCGATGCGCGGCGACGCATGGCAAAGCCGATAGCGCCCATGCCCACGAGCATCATTGCCCAGGTGGCGGGCTCGGGAACTGCGCCAGGCGTGAATGTCACCGAGCCAATACCAAATTCCCAGCTCCTCGAGCCGTTAAAGCCATTATCGACCACGAAAGACGTGATATTCGAGCCAGCCACGGTCACCGTGCAGCCGTTCGCGCATCCTGCCCCGCCGATGTTTTGTAGATCTACAGATGTGACCCCTGCGAATGCTTGCTCAAAAGAGACGTCATTTTGTCCAAAATTGTCAAAAGTAAAGCTCAGGCTGTTGACCGGCGTGGTAAAGTTGAACAAAATCCCCGTTGACGTGGGGTAATCTCCAGTTGGGGAATTTCCAAGTTGTGGAGTGCCAAAAGATCCAGTTACCGCAGGACCGGATACTCCGCTTCCGTACAATGAAATGTTCACGCCAGGCGCGGACGAGACGGCTGTATAGAGCGGATAAGTGCTGAAATCTATTGTGGTGGCGGACGCCGATGCCGAAGCTGCCAAGCTGCTTACGGCCAACAGCGCGCCAAGCATGGTTTTATTAATCATACGAATATACTCCTGTCATTCGGCGATTGCCGAGGGGCGAATAGTCCGCTCCTGATTAAAAGTTGTGCATAAATCATGCCAAAGTAAAATATTGCTATAAATCATATGTTTGGCGCTCGCAGATACAAACTATATTATTGACGTGTAATGCTGAGTGACAGTTAGTGCCCGTAAATTACAGTCGGCGGCGTCCAGTGCGCGCTTCGGAAATCCTTGGTCCGGCAAGCGGGCGATATTCAACACCGATCAAGGCAGGCGGTTCACCGGCGTACTGCTGGGCGGAAAGATCGCCATAAGCAGTGGTGCGGCAACGTCATCGTCAAACGTCTGTTGCTTTCAGTCTAATACGGCGAGGTTTATCTACGCACCGACGGTACGGTCAGCGAGGCGAGACCATCGATTGGTCGATATCTCAGCGTTCTCAATGCAAAGAGACCGCATTCGCGGCCTTGCCGCAAAGACGCCGGATCAAACCTATTTTGATCACCCGCAGGCCATGATGGCAGCATAAGTCTGGCAGTCGATTCGCTTAGCCGTTGCCGATCCCGGCGCAAACAAACCAAGCCACCTCTGACCATCGAGATCGTCAAGCGCTCTGACACTGCTGCCGGCTTTGTTCTGCTACCGCGCCGATGGGTGGTCGAACGGACCTTTACATGGTTGGGCCGATGCAGGCGACTGGCCAAGGGCTGGAACAGCTCCATCGCATCCTCAACCACATGGGCCATCATCGCCTCCATTCGAATGATCACGCGCCGTACCGCAAGGTATTGCTACGCAGGAAAAGCTGGCGAAGCGGACTTTATGCACCTGATCGAGAAATTCACTAATCATAGCAGTATGTTACAGCCGTTCATACGGGAATGTGAACGTTGATCGCGATAACGCAGCAGTACTGGTTGGCGCCTCAACGTCGAACGGCGGCGATATGTTCCTCATATCCGAATTATAACTATGAGAATTAGAACAGATTGATTTTGCGCGATAACTGTCGAACCGTCCCTTCACAAAACTTTCTCCTCGTAATTGTCACGCTGGGTACTGTGGGATTTACGTATCGTTTAGCTAGTCAATTTCATCTAATTATCAATCCAAGCCACCAATCTCGTATTTGGTGAACCTACTGCTGGCCCGATTCGGAAATGTGCAACGCTTTTTCGCCATGAAGGGCCAAGCCAGTATCGCGTTACAATAATAACTATTTGCCAATTGTATGTTGATGATTTTGCCGCTTGCAGATGTTTTTGTCACAGGCAGAATGGGTAGTTGAGAGCGTACGTAGCAAGAGCATCATGCTATAAATTTATGAAATTTGGGAAATCATGTTGATAAATCGCCGCAAGTTATTAGAAGGTTTTCTTGCCACTGCTAGCACAACTGCATTGGTACTTTCTATTAAGGCGCCGACAGCGTTAGCTGTCGATTTGACACAACCTTCCGGAAGCTTTGGCAGCCTGCCCGCACCCGATCG
>JAYUBN010000218.1:0-26878 GCA_043740855.1 Sphingomonadales bacterium
CGCGCGTCAGCAACAGTTGGCAGCGCGAACAGCGGCCCAGCAGCAAGCCTTGGCCAGCCAACGAGCGGAACAAGAGGCCGGCAGGGCGCGGCAACAGGCCGCAGCGCAACAACAGATGATCGCCAACGTCCATCGTCAGCAAGAGATGGCGGCACAGGAACAAGTGGCCGCGCAGCGGCATGAAGCGTTGATGGCGGCCCATCAGGCGCAGTTGCATGCTCTTGCGGCGCAAAAGCAGGCGGAGGTGGCGCGGACTCCGGCAGTGCGGCCCGAGGCGAAACCGCCTGCCAGCCATGCGCAGGCTTTGCACGAAGCACCCCGTCCTGATCCCGGCCACGAGAAAGATCGTCACGAACCCTAAGCGCAGGATCCAAGAGACGCAAAGGTCAAGTTTGGACCACTCGCCCGTTGAAGCAATGCGATTGGTCGCTCAAACGGGCCGGGCCGGTGCCGGGCAACGACGCGACAGGCCGACGCCCTTCAGGAACCCACGCCGGGCAAATCCGGCTGCAACCGCCGCCTGCAAGCGGCGCTGATTGGCAGCCGCGCCGGAGACTTCCTTGATGACACCGCCGAAGGGAATAAACGAATCCACAACCGACTGCACTACGCGTCCCGGTGTAAAAGGATGGCCGCGCGCGTGTGCCACGTCGATGTCCTCGCCCAAAGCAGCGTTCAATTGTCCGACCTGAGCGGCTATGCGACCGCAGGAATTAAGACCAGCCAGGGTGTAAGGCGCTTGGATGGCCCGCTCCAGCACTGTAGGGATTTTGGTCTTCTTGAGGTTGACAACGCGCAACGGCGTTTCAGCAACATCTTCGACACTTGGCGATTGGTCGACTTGGATGCCGCCGGAGGAACTGGCGCCCGACGCGTTGGTGCCAGACTGGGCAACGGCGACGGCGGCGCCTTGCAGGATCAGCAACGGTGCCAGCAAGAGCGTCCGGTAATTGCGCAAGGCCATGCGATTTCTCCATCAGACAAGTTCGAAAGTATATGCCCGAGAAAGGCCGGTTGTCTATTGCCCACGGCGCTGCTCGCGGCCGGATGCGGGCGGCACCGATTATGACTCGCTTGCCAAGTCCAAACGCTATAGAACAAACAAAGAACATGAGACCCGAGTCGATCATCTCCCTGCGCCCCGCGCCGCTTGCGCCGTTGTCCCTGTCGGGACGCGTGGCCTTGGGAATTGCCGAGGCCGACGCCCTGCTGGCGGGCGGATTACGCCGCGATGCGCTGCATGAAGCCTATGCCGAAGCCCGCGAAGATGCCGCCGGCGCCATGGCGCTGGCACTGCTGATCGCCTGGCTGAATTACACTCAGGACACCTTGACGGACTCGCGGGCGATCATCTGGGCGCGCGAGCTGTGCGGCCCCAGCCTGCCTTATGGTCCGGGGCTGGTCGAACTCGGCATCGATCCGGCGGTGCTTACCTTGCTGATGCTGCCCGACAGCCGGGCGGTGCTGCGCGCCGCACTCGACAGCGTGCGGCAGGGCGCGGCCGGCGCCGTACTGATTGAACTGCGCGGTCGCCAGCCGTTGCTCGATCTCACCGCAACGCGCCGCCTCGCCTTGGCCGCACAGGAGAGCCGGACGATGGTCTGGCTGGTGCGCGGAGAGGCCCAGCCGGTGCCCAGCGCAGCGCATACCCGCTGGCGCGTCGCTCATGCCCCGACCCTTGGGGCCAGCCTGGGCGTCGGTACTGCGGGGCGCCCCGCTTTCGACCTGACCCTGCTGCGCCAGCGCGGTGGGCCAGAAGGATTGCATATCCGCATGGAATGGGACCGTGACACAGCATCTTTCCAGTCAACTCCCGATCAGTCGATGCAGCAGCCGCTATCTGGCCTTATGCCTGCCGTGGCTTCCGGCCGAACGGGCGACACGCGCAGGGGTAGCGCCGCCTGACACGCCTTTTGCGCTGGTCGAACAGCAGCGCGGCGCGCGGCGCATTGTCGCGCTTGACCCGCGCGCGGCAATGCTGGGGCTGGAGCGCGGGCTGGCGCTGGCCGAAGCCCGCGCGCGGGTGCCGCAACTGGCTGCGCTGCCTTTTGTCCCTGCAGAGGACGCCGCTCTGACCGAAAAACTGGCGCGGCTGTGCGGCGGCTATACCCCCAGCGTTGCCATCGATCCGCTGCCGGATGCCGCGTTTCATGGCTTGATGCTCGATATCACCGGCTGCGCGCATCTTCATGGCGGCGAGCAGGCGCTGAAGGGGGCGTTGATCGATCGTTTCCACAAGCTCGGCATCTCCGCCCGCGCAGCACTGGGCGATACCCCCGATGCTGCTCGCGCACTTGCCCGCTTTGGCATGACAGAAGTGCGAGCACTGCCCCTGGCTGCCCTTGCCAGCGGTGCCGGAGCGCTGCCGGAAACATTAATGGCACTGCGCCGCGCCGGTTTTCGCCGCATCGGCGATCTTGCCGGGCTGCCGCGTGCGCCTTTGGCGGCGCGGTTCGGCAGCGAACTGGTGCGGCGGCTGGGCCATCTGCTGGGCGAGGCTGACCCGCATATCGTACCGCGCCGCACGCCCGAACCGATCGCGCTGTGCCAGCGCTTTGCCGAACCGATCGCCCGCACCGACGATGTTCTCGACACCATCGAAATGCTGCTGGTGCGGGCGGCGGCTCAACTGGCCGAACGCAGTGCCGGTGGCCGTGCCTTTGCCTTGCGACTGCACCGCAGTGACGGCCATGTCGCCCGGCTGGCGGTCGAAACCAGCGCTCCGACGCGCGATCCGGCACTGGTCATGCGGCTGCTGCGTGAACGCATCGACAGCCTTGCCGACCCGCTCGATCCCGGCTTCGGCTATGATGCCATCGACCTCGCCGTGCCGCGCAGCGAACCGCTGGCCGAAACGCAACAAGTGCTGGAGCAGGTTACGCGCGACAGGAAGACCCCCGATCTTGGCTCGCTGCTCGACCGGCTGGCGGTGCGCTATGGTCCGGGCAGCGTGCTGCGCTTCGCCGGCGCGGACAGCCATATCCCCGAGCGTGCTGGAACACTGCGCCCGGTGCAAGCCAGTCCTGCCCCGCCGTACCTGACGACCCCGCGCGAAACCGGCGAACCGCCACGCCGCCCGCTGCTGCTGTTCGATCCGCCACAGCGGGTCGAAGTGATCGCCGCGCTTCCCGATGGTCCGCCCCGCCGCTTTCGCTGGCGCGGGCGGCACTATGTCGCGGTGCGCCACGAAGGGCCGGAACGGATCGCCCCGGAATGGTGGCGCAGACGCGGCGGGCATGACGACAACCCCGGCCTGACCCGCGATTATTACCGCGTCGAGGATGAGGCCGGCCACCGCTTCTGGTTGTTCCGCCACGGGATGTACAGCGACGATACCAGCCCGCCGAGCTGGCCAAAGCTGCCACACTGGTACATCCACGGCCTGTTCGCATGAGCGAAACAGCTTACGCCGAACTGGTGGCGGCGACGAATTATTCGTTCCTGCATGGCGCATCGCATCCGCACGAGATGGTGCATGCGGCGTTGTATCTGGGCCAGAACGGCATCGGCATCGCCGATCGCAACAGCGTCGCCGGGGTCGTGCGCGCGCATGTCGCACTGCGGGATCTGCAACAAACCGCACCCCCCTTCTCCAATATTGCAGCCGCCAACTTTCGCCTCATCGTTGGTGCGCGGCTGCTGTTCGTCGATGGTACGCCCGACATCGTCGCCTATCCCGCCACGCGGCGCGGCTGGGGACGGCTGACCAGCCTGCTGACGTGCGGTAACCTGCGCGCCGTCAAAGGCCAGTGCATCCTGCGGCTCGAAGACCTGCTCGCCCATGCCGAGGAGATGCAGCTGATCGTGCTGCCCGCTTCCTCGGCAAGTGAGCAGGCGGCGCATAAGCAACCGGTGGATTTTACGCCAATCGATCTGCTGGCCGCAGTGGATACCCCCAGATTGGCACTGGTGCGCGCAGAACCGCTTGAGCATCTGCTGGCGCGGCTGACAGCGGTACTGCCCGGCAGCGTCTGGCTGGGTGCGGCCATGACGCGCGCGGGGCACGATGATCGCCGCCTCGCCCGGCTGCGCCAAATCGCCCAGGCCGCCAAAGTGCCGCTGCTCGCCGTCAACGATGCCCTTTACGCCCAGCCTTCCTGCCGGCCATTGCAGGATGTGCTGACCGCGATCCGGCTGGGCACCACCGTCGCAGCGGCGGGGCGCACCTTGCTCGCCAATGCCGAGCGCCACCTGAAGCCACCCGCAGAAATAGTCCGCCTGTTTGCCGCTTGTCCCGAAGCGGTGGCCGAAACGCAGCGCTTTCTGGCCGGTATCCAGTTCACGCTGGATGACCTTAAATACACCTACCCGCAAGAGCCGGTGCCGCACGGCTGGGAAGCACAGGCATGGCTTGAACAGCTGGTGATAGAGGCCGCACACGCCCGCTATGGCGCCACCGTTCCGGGCAAGGTGCTGGCGCTGCTGGAAACCGAATTCACCCTGATCCGCGCCGAGCGCTACGCCTGCTACTTCCTGACCGTGCACGATATCGTCCGCTATGCCCGGAGCTGCGGCATCCTGTGCCAGGGGCGCGGCAGTGCCGCCAATTCGGTGGTGTGTTTCCTGCTGGGGATAACGTCGGTCGATCCGATGCAGCACGATCTGCTGTTCTCGCGCTTCATGTCGAGCGAGCGCAAGGAGCCGCCCGATATCGACGTCGATTTCGAGCACGAGCGGCGCGAAGAGGTGATGCAATATATCTACCGCCGCTATGGCCGCGAGCATGCCGGTATCGCCGCCACCGTGATCCATTTCCGCCCGCGCAGCGCGCTGCGCGAAGTGGGCAAGGCGCTGGGCTTGTCGGAGGATGTGACCAGCCGGCTGTCGAGCACGATCTGGGGCAGTCACGGCTCGCGCTATGGGGCGACGCGCGCGACTGAAACCGGCTTCGATCCCGACAATCCCGAGATCGCCCGGCTGATCGCGCTGGTCGAACAAATCCTGGAATTCCCGCGCCATCTGTCGCAGCATGTCGGCGGCTTCGTGCTGACGCAGGACCGGCTCGATGAAACCGTGCCGATCCACCATGGCGCAATGGCACAGCGCAGCTTCATTGAATGGGACAAGGACGATATCGATGCACTGGGGCTGATGAAGGTCGATGTGCTGGCGCTGGGCATGCTGACCTGCATCCGCAAGAGCTTTGACCTGATGCGCCAGCACGGGCTGGGCGATCACACGCTGGAAGTGGACATCGCTGCCGACGATGCCACGGTTTACGATATGCTGTGCCGGGGCGACAGTGTCGGCGTGTTTCAAATCGAAAGCCGCGCGCAGATGAACATGCTGCCACGGCTGCGCCCGCGCGAATTTTACGATCTGGTGGTGCAGGTGGCAATTGTCCGCCCCGGCCCGATCGAAGGCGAAATGGTTCACCCCTATCTGCGGCGCCGCTGCGGCGAGGAAGCGGTCGACCTGCCCTCGCCCGCGCCGCCGCATCCGGCCGATGAATTGCGCGTCGTGCTCGGCAAGACCTTTGGCGTGCCGATCTTCCAGGAACAGGCGATGAAACTGGCCATTACCGCCGCCAAATTCACCCCCGAGGAAGCCGACGGGCTACGCCGCGCGATGGCCGCCTTCCGTCATCCTGGCAAGATCGAGGCGTTTCGCGACAAGATGATCGGCGGCATGGTTGCGCGCGGCTATGAACATGATTTCGCCGCGCGGTGCTTCAAACAGATCGAGGGTTTTGGCAGCTATGGCTTTCCCGAAAGCCATGCCCAATCGTTTGCGCGGCTGGTCTATGTTTCGTCCTGGCTGAAATGCCACCAGCCGGCGGTGTTCACTTGCGCCTTGCTCAATTCGCAGCCGATGGGGTTCTATGCGCCCGCGCAACTGGTCCGCGATGCCCGCGAGCATGGCGTGCCGGTGCACGCCGTCGATGCCGGTCACAGTGCGTGGGATTGTACGCTCGAACCGGGCGCGGATGGCACATTGGCGCTGCGACTGGGGCTGCGCCAGATTACCGGGTTTCGGCGCGATTGGGCCGAGGCGCTGGTGCAGGCGCGACGCATCCGGGCATTTGCCAGTATCGAGGACATCGCCCGCGCCTCTCGCCTGCCACAGCGTGCACTGCGCCTGCTGGCTGATGCCGACGCACTGGGCTCGCTTGGCATCGACCGCCGGGCGGCGTTATGGGAGGCGCGCCGGGTGCCGGTGGGCGAATTGCCGCTGTTTGCAGCCGCACAGGCGCGGGAATTGGGCGCGGAACCTGAAATCGTTTTGGCCTCGCTCAGCTTGGGCGAACAAGTCGCGGCGGATTACCAGAACACGCGGCTGTCGCTGAAAGCGCATCCGATGGCGCTGCTGCGCCCGCTGTTCCCGCAGGTGCTGCCTTGTATTCAATTGCGTCACACGAAGGACGGCAGCCGCGTCAAGGTGGCCGGCATTGTCCTGATCCGCCAGCGACCGGGCAAGGGCAACGCCATCTTCATCACCATCGAGGATGAGGACGCCGTCGCCAATATCGTGTTGTGGGCCAGCGAATTCGAAAAATTCCGGCGCGCGGTGATGGCGGCCCGGCTGATGGTGGTCGAAGGCCAGCTTCAGCGCAGCAAGGAAGGGGTGTTGCATGTCATGGCCAGCCGCATCCTCGATCGCTCCGAACTGCTCGGGCAATTGTCGGAACTCGACGCCGCCGACCCGCTTTTATCGCGCGCCGACAACGCGCCGCACGCCGGCCACCCGCGCCAAGTCCGGCTGCTGCCGAAGTCGCGCGATTTTCATTAGGTTGGCTCACCTGCGGCAACGACAATAAGTGCCGGGACTAATCATCATGTCGGCTTTCTTTGCACGCATATTACTTTGACAATGCGCGCAGACTCCTTATTTTTAAATCCTGCAAACAAATACTGTGAAAAAATATCATGGCATAATTTGGGGGCAAGGCTGATGAACGGCAATCGGGCTTTGGTCCACCCCGCACCCGGAGCACCCCCCGGCGAGTCGCCGCTGGAGTTGGTGCCAGATGAAGAGGCTGGGGCGATCGCTGCGATGACCGGCGAAGGGCCCGGCATGGCGATCAAGGTGATGAATGTCGCCAAGAACCTTTCGACCACGCAAGACTTCATCATGATCAACAACCCGGTATTCTTGATGCAGAATGCCCCGGACTATGCCGCCTTTCAATCGGCGACCAACCCGTTGCGTTTTTTCCTGCCCGGATGGAACCCGTTCCGTTTCCGCTTCCAAGAACTGTTTACGGCGCTCCGCATCACCCGCCGCATCGTGTCCAATTCGCTCCATTCATTCCCGTGGCCCGGCTTACCATTGGCCGGCAAGTGTCTGATACGCCACAGCAAGTCGCGTTTGGCGAACACCTCTCGTTTACGCCGTGGCACGACCTGGATGCGCACCGCCCGCTCGGCGGCAGCACATCGCCAGTCTATTTCAAACCAAGGGAGCCGAGCATGTCCAGTTTCTTAGATGAAGTCTTCAGCATCGTTGGCGGCGCAATCGATCATTGCGGTTGGGCGGACAAGGCCGCAACCAAAATTGTCATCGACAAGCTGGTCGCGTCGGCGCCGACCCGCCCGCATCCGTGGAGCACCGCGTCTGACTATACCTCGTGGAAAAGCCTGACCGACAAGACCTACCAGGGACGCCAACTGCCCGCGACCGACCTGGGTGCCCTGCCCGACATCGGTGCGGTGGTTGCGCTGTTTGCGCGGGCGCCTGGACAGCAGCGGATGTCCGACAAGTCGACCTGCCTGTTTCCAGCCTTTGCGCAATATCTGACTGACGGGTTCATCCGTACCGACCCGAACAATACCGCGAAAACGACATCGAACCACGAGATTGACTTGTGCCCGCTCTATGGGCGGACCGAGGCGCAGACGCTGGCATTGCGACTGCTCGATCCGACGCTCGGCCAACGCGGCCGGCTAAAGAGCCAGACGATCAACGGCGAGGAATATTCGCCCTATTATTATCTGCGCGACGGCAGCGGCGCCGATCCGCAATTCGTGGCGCTCGACAAGCCCTTGCTGGGCCCCAGACATATGCCCGATCCGCCGGTCGAACGTCTGCTGACGCTGTTCGCGTTGGGCGGGGACCGCGCCAATTCAACACCGTTTACCGCCATGATGAACACGCTGCTGCTGCGCGAACACAACCGCGTCGCGGGCGAACTGGAACGCCAGAACCCCGGTTGGGACGACGAACGCGTGTTCCAGACCGCCCGTAACATCATGATCCCGATGTTTATCAAGATCGTGGTCGAGCAATATATCAACCACATCACCCCAGCCCCGTTCAACCTGATCGCCGACCCGTCAGTGGCATGGGATGCGAACTGGAACCGCCCGAACTGGATGACCGCGGAATTCAGCCTGCTCTATCGCTGGCACTCGCTGATGCCTGACGATATCCAGTGGCCGACCGGGCCGATCCCGCTCCAAAATTTCCTGCTCGATAATCGGCCGTTGACCAGTGTCGGGCTGGCAAAGGCATTCCTGGCGGCCGCCAGTCAGCCCACCGCCGAGCTCGGCGCGTTTAACACTGGCGCCGCGCTGCTGCCGATTGAATGGCTTGCAATCAAGCAAGGTCGGGACAATCGCCTGGCAAGCTACAATGCCTATCGTGCGGTATATGGCTTGAATCCTGCCGAAGCATTCTCCGACATATCGAGCAATCCCAGGGTCGTCGAATTGCTGACCGCCACTTACGGTGACGTCAGCAAGGTGGAATTCTACCCAGGCCTGTTCGCCGAAGACCGCATCGCCAAATCCCCGCTGCCCAGCTTGCTCATGACCATGGTCGGGGTCGATGCGTTTTCCCAGGCGCTAACCAATCCGCTGCTGTCGGAGCATGTCTTCAACGCTGCCACCTTCACCCCGTGGGGGCTTGACCTCATTACGCAAACCCATTCGCTGGGCGATATCCTGAAACGGCAAGGCGCGATTACCGATACCACGACGGTCACCATGACGCAGCCTACCTGGCACTACGGCTGGCATAGTCCCTGACAGGTGCGACATTTGCAGATAGTCCCGACTGACCCGTCAACGTCCGGGTATCCCAATGCGCCACCGGCGCCTTTGCATTAATCGGCGGCATCGTCGCGATGCGCTCGGGCATGCGCGCACCTGTCATAATCCCGCAACGATAATGCGTTGATGGTCGGGCGTGAAGACAATTTCGGCCCGTTTGCGGCTTGTCAGCCGGCCGCGACCCTGCAAAGCATCGGGTAGCGCAACAGAGGGTTCTCAATTTGCCTGACCTGACATCGCCCATTGGCCTGATCGGCAAGCGCGCGCAGCCCAATCTGTGGGATGCCGTGGCGTTTGGGCTGATTATCGGGCTGCTGGCTGCGGTCGCGCATAGTGCGCATGGCACGGTGATGTCGATCAGCGCGGTCGAGCAGGGCAAGATCAGCCTGTCGCCGTGGGCGCTGCCGGGCTATGCCATGCGCACGGTGATGCGCATGGCCGCAGCAATGGTCGCCAGCCTGGTGTTCACCTTCACCTTCGCGCCGCTGGCGGCCAAGAACCAGCGCGCCGGCCAGATCCTGATACCGCTGCTCGACATCCTGCAATCGGTGCCGATCCTGGGCTTTTTGACGTTCACCGTCACTGGCTTCATGGCGCTGTTTCCGGGCAGTGTGCTCGGGCTGGAATTCGCGGCGATCTTTGCGATCTTTACCAGCCAGGCTTGGAACATGGCGTTCAGCTTCTATCAGGCGCTGACCACCATCCCGCGCGACCTGCACGAAGCCGCAACCAACTTTCAGCTATCGACCTGGCAGCGTTTCTGGCGGCTGGAAGTGCCGATCGGCATGCCGGGGCTGGTGTGGAACGCGATGATGTCGATGTCGGGCGGCTGGTTTTTCGTCGTCGCCGCCGAAGCGATCACAGTCGGTACGCATACCATCGCCTTGCCCGGCATCGGTTCCTATGTGGTCACCGCGCTCGACGCGCGCGACCTGGGCGCTGTGGCCTGGGCCATCGTCGCCATGGCGCTGGTGATCCTGGCCTATGACCAGATGCTGTTCCGCCCGCTGGTAGCATGGGCCGACAAGTTCAAGTTCGAGCAAACCGCCAGCGAGACCATCGAGGACCCCTGGGCGCTCAAGCTGATGCAGCGCACCCGGCTGATGCGAGCGATGCTGCTGCCGGTGGAAACAAGCCTAGGTTATATTGCCCGGCTGCGGCTGGGCAAGCCGCGCGCGCATAAAATCGCCAAGCTGCCCCGTCCGCTCAACATCGCCTTCGATGTGACGTGGTACTCGATGATCGCGCTCAGCCTGTGCTGGTGCCTGTGGCACATGTTCAGCTTTATGGCGCAGACGCTGCACCCCGGCGATCTGCTGGAGGCGCTGAAACTGGGCCTATTTACCTTCCTGCGGGTGATCGTCCTGATCGTCCTGGCCTCGATCATCTGGGTGCCGATCGGGGTCTGGATCGGCTTGCGCCCAGCCTTGTCCCGCCGCGTGCAAAGCTTTGTCCAGTTTGCCGCCGCCTTCCCCGCCAACCTGCTGTTTCCTGTCGCCGTCGTGCTGATCGTGCGCTTTCACGGCAATGCCGACATCTGGCTCAGCCCGTTGATGATTCTGGGCACGCAGTGGTACATCCTGTTCAACATCATCGCTGGCGCCAGCGTATTTCCCGGCGACCTTCGCGAAGCCAGCGCGAATTTCGGCATCAGGGGCTGGCGCTGGTGGCGCAAGGTCATGCTGCCCGGCATCTTCCCCTATTATGTCACCGGTGCGATCACCGCGAGCGGCGGCTCGTGGAACGCGGCCATCGTTGCCGAAGTGGCAAGCTGGGGGACGACCCGGCTTCACGCGCACGGCCTGGGTGCCTATATCGCCGATGCAACGCTGCACGGCGATTACCAGCGGGTGGTGCTGGGGATCGCGGTCATGTCGGGCTTCGTGATCGCCACCAACCGCATCCTGTGGCGTCCGCTGTATGCATATGCGGGCCGCCGGCTTCGTTTCGATTAAGACTTGGGTTCCGACTAGGATATAACCGATGGCCACGCTTGCTCCCGAACCGCTGCTGCGTCTGCGCGACATCACCCAGGCCTATCGCAAGGGCGGCTCATCCGACCTGCTGGTGCTTGACGGCATCAACATGAACCTGTGGGAGAACCAGATCGTCGGCCTGCTCGGGCGGTCGGGCTGTGGCAAATCCACCATTTTACGGATCGTCGCCGGCCTGATTCCGCCCACCTCTGGCAACGTCCAGTTCCGCGACAAAAACGTGTCCGGTCCCGTCCCCGGCGTCGCCATGGTGTTCCAGACGTTTGCGCTGTTTCCCTGGCTGACCGTACTCGAAAACGTCGAGCTGGGGCTGGAGGCACTTGGCATTGCGGCCGACGAACGCCGCCAGCGCGCGCTGACCGCGATCGATCTGATCGGTCTCGATGGCTTCGAATCGGCCTATCCCAAGGAACTGTCGGGCGGGATGCGGCAACGCGTCGGCCTGGCCCGTGCGCTGGTCGTCCATCCCGACGTGCTGCTGATGGACGAACCGTTCTCGGCGCTCGACGTGCTCACCGCCGAAACGCTGCGCACCGACCTCATCGACCTGTGGATCGAAGGCCGCCTGCCGATCAAATCGGCGCTGATGGTGACGCACAATATCGAAGAAGCGGTGCTGATGTGCGACCGCGTGATCGTGCTGTCGCCCAATCCCGGCCGCATCGCACTGGAAATCGACATCGCCCTCACCCATCCGCGCAACCGGCTCGATCCCGGTTTCCGCAAGCATGTCGGCGATATCTACGCGCTGATGACCAAGCGCCAGGACCCGCTCTCACCCACCGTCGAGGGCATCGCCGGCACCGGCATCGGCATGGTCCTGCCCAGCGTGTCCACCAATGAAATGGCCGGCCTGCTCGAAGCGCTGTCGGCACCCACCGCCCCAGCCCGCGTCGAACTGTCCGACATCGCCCGCGCTCTGCAACTCGAAGTCGACGAACTGTTCCCGATTGCAGAAATCTTGCAATTGCTGCGCTTCGCCGAAATGGAAGCAGGCTGCATCCGCGCCACCGACGGCGGGCGCCATTTTGCCGAGGCCGACACCGACCAGCGCAAGCGCCTGTTCGCCGAACGCCTCGAAACCCACGTCCCCCTGATCCGCCTGATCCGCCGCGTCCTGGACGAACGCCCCGGCCACGTCGCGCCGTTGGCCCGCTTCCGTAGCGAACTGGAGGATTACATGTCGGAGGAATATGCCGAGGAAACGCTGCGCGCAGTAATCAACTGGGGGAGGTACGCAGAGATTTTAGCGTATGATGAAGAGACTGAAAGGTTAAGTTTGGAAGACCCGTCGTAAGAGCCTGATCCGAAATTTTATCAATTATAGCTTTAGGTAACAGTAGTTCGTACAGGAATGCGAACGTTGATCGCGATAACGCAGGTGTAACGAAGCCAATGACGGGGAGCACGAGGGGATTACCCCTCGTACCTTACCTTTCGGCACTGAGCGAAAAATCACCCATACCGATCCGCGGCCAGCTCTTCCTCTGCCAAGTCCGAAAACCGCGTGATGCGGGGTTCGAACCGCAGGCGCACCTTGCCGGTGGACCCGTGGCGTTGTTTGGCGACGATCAACTCGGCGGTGCCGTACACGCTTTCCATGTCGGCTTGCCATTTGGCATGATCGTCGTGGACCTTGGCGTCGTCGGTCTGTTGCGGCTGTTTAGGCTCGCGGGAGGCGACGTAGTAATCTTCGCGGAACACGAACCACACCATGTCGGCGTCCTGTTCGATCGAGCCTGATTCGCGCAAATCCGACAGCATCGGTCGCTTGTCTTCGCGTTGTTCGACCGCGCGCGACAATTGCGACAGCGCGATCACCGGCAATGACAATTCCTTGGCCAGCGTTTTCAGGCCCCGGCTGATTTCCGAAATTTCGTTGACGCGGTTGTCGTTGGCGCGGCCGGTGCCTTGCAGCAGTTGCAGGTAATCGACCACGATCAGCCCGATATTGTGCCGCCGTTTCAGCCGCCTTGCGCGGGCCCGTAACGCGGCGATGCTGAGCGCCGGGGTGTCGTCGATATACAGCGGCAATTCGGCGAGCCGCTGGCTGGCGAAGGACAGCGACTGGAAATCGTCGCGGCTGATCTTGCCCATGCGCAAGGCTTCGCTGCTGATCCCCGATTGTTCAGCCAAGATGCGCGTGGCAAGCTGGTCCGCGCTCATTTCCAGGCTGAAAAAGGCCGTTGCCGCGCCCACCGATGCCTCGGCGGTGATGCCGATCTGCAAATCGTTGAGCAGGCGATTGGCGGCGTTGAAGGCGATGTTGGTGGCCAGCGCGGTCTTGCCCATGCCGGGCCGACCCGCAACGATGATCAAATCCGAATCGTGCAGGCCGCCGATCTTTTCGTTGATGCTGTTGATGCCGGTGGTCTTGCCGGAAATGTGCCCGCCCGAATTCAGCGCCTTTTCGATGGCGGTGATCGCGGTGCGGGTCACTGCGCTGAACGGCTGTGCCTCGCTCATGCCCGACGCGCCATCGGCGACGGCATACAGCGCCGCCTCTGCCGCTTCGATTTGTTCCAGCGGTGCGACCAGCTCGCTAGTATCCAGCGCCTTGGTCACCAGTTCACGGCCAACCGCCACCAGTTCGCGCAACAGCGCCAGCTCGTAAATCTGCTCGGCCAACGCCTTGGGCGCCAGCAAACCCTTGCCGTCAGCGGTCAGCCGGGCCAGATAAGTCGTGCCGCCCAGCTCTTTCAACGCCTCATCGGCTTCAAAATAGGGCTTCAGCGTGACCGCGGTGACCACCGCCTTGCGGTCGAGCAATTGCTGGATACGCAGGAAAATGCGGGCATGGACGGGTTCGAAGAAATGGCTGTCGGCCAGCGGCACGCCCAATTCTTCGCTGACCCGGTTATCGATCAGCAGCGCGCCCAGAAACGCTGCCTCAGCCTCGACATTGGCCGGTAGCGCGCGGATCGGGGGGGCGTCATCGGGGCGCAGGAGAATGGCTTCGCTTGGCATAGGCCACGGTCCATGCGCTGGCGAGCGGGCGCTGGCAATGCCACCGGCGCTGTTCTGCTTGTGGATATCGGGGATGGAATCCCGCGCTTGCCCGCGCCGCCTGCATTTGCGAATAGAGCGCACCAATGGTCGATTTCCGAATCTCGCACATCGAACTCGACGAGGCGACGATTCTGTGGCGAAACGCCGACATCGAGCAGGAACGCCGGATCGCCATCTTCGACCTGATCGAGGAAAACCTGTTTCGCCCGCTGCGCCCAATGGCGGCTGGCCATGGCGGGCCTTACCGGCTGCGGCTGGCGGTCAGCGACGGCCGGCTGGTGATGGACGTTGCCGATGACCGGGCGCAGCCGCTGGAAACGCTGATCCTGGGGCTGGGGCGCTTTCGCCGGCCGGTGCGCGATTATTTTGCGATTTGCGATTCCTATTATCAAGCGATTCGCAAGGCCACCGCGCAGGAGATCGAGACCATCGATATGGCGCGGCGCGGCATTCATAACGAGGCGGCGGAAATGCTGCTGGAACGGCTGGACGGCAAGGTAGAGACCGATCACGCGACGGCCCGGCGGCTGTTTACCTTGATTTGCGTTTTGCATATCAGGGGTTAGCAAAAAAAATGGCGCGAAAGCACAGCAGGCGCATCTGGCTGCGCGGGGCAGCGGCATTGCTGCTGGCGGGGCTTGTATCGGTCGCGCTGGGCTGGTGGCATTTGCACCATTGGCAACCACCACGCCGCGTTTTTGCAATGCAAGGCGTCGAGATCGGCAGCGACGATGGCGATATCGACTGGAATGCGCTGAAGGCGATCGGCGCCAATTTCGCCTATATCGATGCCAGCGCAGGCGCGTTTGGGCGCGATACAAATTTCAGCCGCAATATGGAGGATGCGCGCGCCGCCGGACTGCTGGTGGGCGCGGTGCATCGCTACGATGCGTGCCAGCCAGCCGACAAGCAGGCCGCCAATTTCGTCACCGTGGTGCCGCGCGACGCAAAAATGCTGCCGCCCGCAGTGGAATTGGCGCAATTGGCGACCGACTGCCCGGTCCGGGTCGGCGATGCGTCGGTCGAAAGCGAGCTGATGACTTTTTTGAACGAGATCGAGACCCATACCGGCAAAGCCTCGCTGCTGAAGATCAGCCCGGCGTTTGAAAGCCGCTATCGCCTGGCCCGGGCGATCAATCGCAATTTGTGGCTGCAGGGTGGCCGCTTTCAGCCAGACTACGCCGGGCGCCCGTGGGCCTTGTGGACCGCGAACAGCGCGTTGGAGACCACGGCCACGGACAAGCCGCTGCGTTGGGTCGTGGTGCAGCCATGAGCGGCGACCCAGCATATGGCCCAGACCACGAGGAACTGATTGCCGCCGCCCGCGCCGCCGCCGTGCTGGCCTATGCGCCCTATTCGCATTTGCAGGTTGGCGCGGCGCTGGGCTTTGCCGATGGTCGCATCGTCACCGCCACCAATGTCGAGAATGCCAGCTATGGCTTGTCGTTGTGCGCCGAAACGGTCGCCGTAGCCAAGGCCATGTGCGAGGGAATACGCGGCGGATTGCTCGCAGTGGCCGTGGTGAGTGGCGGGACGGTGCCGGGCGAAGCGGGGCCGATGCTCAGCCCGTGCGGGCGCTGCCGGCAAGTGCTGTCCGAACTGGCGCAACTGGGCGGGACCGACCCGCTGATCTACTGCGCCAACGGCGGCGAGATGCTGGAACTGCGGCTGTCGCAATTGCTGCCGCTGGCCTTTGGGCCGGAAAGTCTGGGCTAGCTCCGCGCGCCGCCGCTAATGCCCCGGCGTCGGTTCGGCCGCACCCCATAGCCCGACCTGACGCACATAGCCCCCCCGGCCGTTGACCGTGAACCGGCACCAGCCCGCGCTGCAATCGCCCAGCTTGCCGAGCACACCGGGTTGCAGCCGCCACAGCAAACGTGAATTGCCGTCAGGCGCTTCGTGCATTTCGGCAGGATCCTTGCCGATCACGAAGCCATCATGACCGATCACCAGCATATTGACCATGATCCAGCCATGGGCACCCTGCGGGTCTTCAACCAGCCGCCAGTTCTGCATGATGCGCCGCACTATCACCGGCAAGTGCTGGCGGTGATATATCCAATTGATGCGGTAATCTTCGCCCGGGCCGACGCGCATATAGACTTCATTGGACTTCAGCGACGCCCAGTACGGCACCTGCCTGAGATCGGACGCCGCACTGGCCGGATGCGGGACAAGCACAACTGCCCCAGCCGCGAGCAATGCCGCCACATTCCCCCATACTGTCATTTCGCGAGGTTTCTCCATACCGATGCATAGGCCGATCGAGCCACATCCATCAAGGCCGCTTGACCGTGGCGGTTACTCGCGCGAATCGTTGTTCCCATGGCTGCGGTGACCGACGCCTCCGGCGTCTTCACCGACGATGTACCATCCTCACCATGCCGTTGATCATTGCCCCACCGCGCCGGCTGCCTGTTGCATCGCACAGCGTCGTGACCGGGGACTGGCACGACCGGGGCCCGTCAATGATGCTGGGCCAGCATCATTGACGGCAAGCAACTGACAATTATCGGCATGGGCCGCATCGGCAGGGGCAGGCAAAATGCCTCCCCTCCCCCTTTTGGGGAGGGGTTCAGGAAACCCTCAATCGCCCGTCAAAATCCGGTCCACCAACTGTTTCACGTTTGGCGTAAAGTTGTTGGAATAAAACGGGTCCTGCTTGAAACGATAAGCCGCGTGGCCCGCGAACACCAGGTTCTTGTCCAGATCGCCGCCGTGGGCGACGTCCTGCAGGGTCTTCTGGATGCAAAAGCTGCGCGGGTCGGCCAGCCGGCCCGTGGTATAATCGTCGTGATCCTTCCACGACGAAAAACCGCAATGCGACAGGCAGCCCATGCAATCGGACTGGTCCTTGTGGATGGTCTCGCGCTCCTCGGGCGTGATGAATACCACCGTGTCATCGGGGGTGCGCAGCGCCAGCGTAAAACCTTGCGTTGCCCAGCCGCGGGCGCGGTCGCGATCCTTGGGCGCAACCCAGAAATTCTTGCCCCGCACACCGACGTCGAGCTGTACGGTGTGCTCGCCCGCCTCGACACGAGAATAGGGGATTTGGCGTTCCGACCGGGCTTCCAGCTCGCGCAGGAATGGATTGTGCACGGCGGAGGAATAAAATCCGGTCGGGGAAAAACGATGCAGGATGACATCGCCCGGTTCCAGCGTGCGCAGATGCTCCTTCCAGCCGATCGGGATCGGGCTTTCCTCGGTCAACAGCGGCCGGGTGCCGAATTGAAACGCGATCTGCCCCAGTTCGGGGTTGTCGATCCAGTTTTCCCACTCACGCAGAAACCAGACGCCGCCGGCCATGACGATCGGCACGGAATCGGCCACCCCCTCGGCGCGCATGATATCGCGCAGCGCCTTGACCCTGGGATAGGGGTCTTCCGGCTTGAGCGGGTCTTCGGCGTTCGACAAGCCATTGTGCCCACCGGCCAGCCACGGATCTTCATAGACCACAGCGCCCATCAAGTCGGACGCCTTGTGATAGGCGCGCTTCCACAAGGCGCGGAAGGCCCGCCCGGAGCTGACGATCGGCAGGTAGTTGACGTTGAACCGCGCCGCGATCTCCGACAGCTTGTACGGCATACCGGCGCCGCAGGTTACCCCCGACACCAGCCCGCGCGTCTTTTCCAGCACGCCTTCCAGCACTTGCTGCGCGCCGCCCATTTCCCAAAGCACGTTGATGTTGATCGCGCCCTTGCCACCAGAAATGTCAAACGCGCGTTTGACCTGCTCAACCGCGCCGTCGATGGCGTAACGGACCAGTTGTTCGTGCCGGTCGCGCCGGGTCAGCGCCTCGTAGACCTGGGGGATGATCTTGCCCGCAGGATCGTACGAGTCGGCATTCACGGCACTGACCGTGCCGATCCCGCCCGCGGCCGCCCAGGCCCCTGAACTGGCATGATTGGTCGCCGCCACGCCCTTGCCACCCTCGACCAGCGGCCAGACTTCACGTCCGGCATAGAGGATCGGAGCTAATCCTTTGAAACTCATCGTCCCCTACTTTCCTTGATCGTTGCGCGCGGCGCCCGCAGTCGGGTTCATGCTCGACTGTGACACGGTTTGATCGCTGAAGGAGCCGGGAGGTCACCGACCGCCTCGAACTGCGCATAATATCCCGTCAGTTCCGGTTTACGGATAAATTCGGTCAAGCGAAAGCCCACCGCCGCAAATTCACAGAACAATTGCCTGGGCGGAATGCCGTGCTCAGCCGGTGGGCGATCGACATCGACAACGATTACCCGACCATGCGGGCGTAGCGCAGGGCGCATATGCCAGAGAAAAGCATAAGGCTCGCTGACTTCGTGATACATGTGAATCATGAAAATCCGGTCAAAGCTGGTTTCTGGCAGGCGGGCATCAGCTTCGTCGCCCTGCTGGATCGAAATATTGTCGAGACGCTCCCGCTGAACGCGGTCGCCAAGCTGGGTGAGCGCGGCGCCGTCGATATCCTCGGCCAGCACGCGGCCCTTGCGACCGACGCGTGGTGCCAGCCGGACCGTGTAATAGCCCTCACCCGCGCCAATATCGGCGACAGTCATGCCAGAACCGATATCGGCGAGGCGCATGACGGTGTTTGCCTCGTCCAACTGATCGCGGCGCGCTTCGGTGGAAAAATTATCGCCCGAGGTGCCCGCCGGCACCCGATTGGCGCGGGGAAACCCGCGCGCCGCCGCTGCGCGACCCGCATCGCTATCGCTTTGCTGGCAGCTAACCAAGAGGCCCAGCACAGTAAAAAGTACCGCCGCCGTCAGCCGCTTCAATCGACGTCCTCCACGGTCACCTTCTCACCTGTCACTCGCTGTGACAGCGCGGCGGCCATGAACGAATCGATATCGCCGTCGAGCACGTCGTCGGGGGCAGTCGACGTGACCCCGGTGCGCAGATCCTTGACCAGCTGATAAGGCTGAAGCACGTAGGAGCGGATCTGGTGGCCCCAGCCGATCTCGGTCTTGGCGGCATATTCACCCAGCGCGGTAACCTCGCGCCGCGCCAGTTCGGCCTCGTAGATGCGCGCCTTCAGCATGTTCATCGCGGTCGCGCGGTTTTTATGCTGGCTGCGGTCGCTCTGGCTGGCGACGATGATGCCGGTCGGAACATGGGTGATGCGGACCGCTGAATCAGTGGTGTTGACATGCTGCCCGCCTGCCCCCGAAGCCCGGTAAGTATCGATCTTGAGGTCGCTTTCCTTGATATCGACCTCGATATTGTCATCGACCACGGGATAAACCCAGATCGAGCTGAAGCTGGTGTGCCGCCGTGCCGAGCTGTCATAGGGGCTGATGCGGACCAGACGGTGGACGCCGCTTTCGGTCTTGGCATAACCATAAGCGTTCTCGCCCTTGATCAGCAGCGTGCAGCTTTTGATTCCGGCCTGTTCGCCGGAATGGTAATCGACCACCTCGACCTTGTAACCGTGCCGTTCCGCCCAGCGCGAGTACATGCGCTGGAGCATTTCGGCCCAATCCTGGCTTTCGGTACCGCCCGCGCCAGCGTGAACCTCCAGATACGCGTCGTTGGCATCAGCTTCGCCCGCAAGCAGCGCCTGGACCTTGTCGGCATCGGCGCGACGGGCCAACGCCGCCAGTGAATCAATGCCTTCCTGTACGATTGCGTCATCGCCTTCGGCATCGCCCAGTTCGACGAATTCAACGGCATCGGCCATTTCCCGGCCGATCTGCGTCACCGTGCCGATGCTGGCTTCAAGCCGCCGCCGTTCGCGCATCACCGCCTCGGCGTCACGTGGACTGTCCCACAACTTGGGATCCTCGACACGCGCGTTCAGCTCGTCAAGTCGACGCAGTGCCCGGTCCCAATCCAGGAACTTGCGAACCAACGCCAGCGCCGCTTCGATACGGTCTATATGGGCCTGCCCCTCGGCACGCATGACGAACACTCTCCATTTGGCAAAGTCCGCGCGTTAGCCGGATTGCCGTTAAAGTAAAGGGTCGGGAAATCCCGTTTCTTGCACACAAAAAGGGCCCGCCAGTCGGCGAGCCCCTTCGTTATGCTAACGCCGACAGCGCAAGCTTAGTCGTCGGACTTCAGAAATGCGGGCATGTGATCGGGGTTTCCACCTTCTTCACGCGGGCGGTCGCCGCCCTCGCGGCGGGGGCCCCGGTCACGCCCGGCGTCACGCCCACCGCGATCGCCGCGAGGACCACGACGGTCACCGCGATCGCCACCGGGACGGTCACCACCTGGCCGCGGTTCGCGCGCCGGACGGGAATCTTCCAGTTCGGCGCCGGTTTCCTGATCAACAAGGCGCATTGACAAGCGCACCTTGCCACGCGGATCGATTTCCAGAACCTTGACCTTGACGGCCTGACCTTCGGAGACGACATCGGTAGGCTTTTCAACGCGCTCGTTGCGCATCTCGGAGACGTGAACGAGGCCATCTTTTCCGCCCATGAAGTTCACGAACGCGCCGAAATCGACGATGTTGACAACCTTGCCGTCGTAGACTTTGCCGACTTCCGCTTCTTCGACGATGCCCAGGATCCATGCCCTTGCGGCTTCAATCTGCGCAGGATCGGAAGAGCTGATCTTGATCAGCCCTTCGTCGTCGATATCGACCTTGGCGCCGGTTTCGGCGACGATCTCGCGGATGACCTTGCCGCCAGTACCGATGACTTCGCGGATTTTCGACTTGTCGATCTGGATCGTCTCGATGCGTGGCGCATGGGCTGACAATTCGCTGCGAGCCGTGCCGAGCGCCTTGGTCATTTCGCCCAGGATATGCGCGCGACCTTCCTTGGCCTGCGTCAACGCCGCTGCAAAGATCTCACGGGTGATGCCAGCGACCTTGATGTCCATCTGCATCGTGGTGATGCCTTCGGACGTACCGGCAACCTTGAAATCCATATCGCCGAGGTGGTCCTCGTCGCCAAGAATGTCAGACAGCACGGTAAATTCATCGCCTTCCAGGATCAGCCCCATGGCGATGCCAGAAACCGGGCGCGTCAAAGGCACGCCAGCATCCATCATCGACAGCGAACCGCCACAGACCGTGGCCATCGAAGACGACCCGTTCGACTCGGTGATGTCGGACACCACGCGGATCGTGTAGGGAAAGTCTTCTTTGGCTGGCAGCACCGCCTGCATGGCGCGCCATGCCAGCTTGCCATGGCCGGTGTCGCGGCGGCTTGGAGCGCCAAAACGACCAACTTCGCCAACTGAATAGGGCGGGAAGTTATAGTGCAGCATGAAGTTTGAATATGACAAGCCTTCCAGCCCGTCGATCATCTGCTCGGAATCCTTGGTGCCCAGCGTGGTAGTGCAGATCGCCTGCGTTTCCCCGCGCGTGAACAGCGCCGACCCATGCGTGCGCGGCAGGAAGCCGACCATCGCCTCGATCGGGCGGACCTGCGTGGTGGTGCGACCGTCGATGCGCGTACCGTCGCGCAGTAGAGCGCCACGCACGATTGCCGATTCGATCTTCTTCACAACCTTGCCGGCGACCATCTGGGTCTGCCCGCCGTCAGCGGCGTATGCCGCCTTGGCCTTGGCTCGCGCCTCGTTCAGTGCGTTTGAGCGCGCCGACTTGTCGGTCAGCTTGTAAGCAGCGGCGATATCGTCACCGACCAGCGCGGTCAGCGCCTTTTTCATGTCCTCGGTATTGTCCGAAAGATCGATCTGCCAAGGCTCCTTTGCGGCCTTTTCAGCGAGTTCGATGATCGCGTTGACCACCGGCTTGATCGAGTCATGCGCAAACATCACCGCGCCAAGCATGATATCCTCGGGCAATTCGCGAGCCTGCGATTCCACCATCATCACGGCATTGCCGGTAGCAGCGACGACCAGGTCGAGCGCGCCCGCAGCAGCCACCGGCTGCGACGGGTTGAGCGTGTATTGCCCATCGACATAGCCGACGCGCGCGGCGCCGATTGGGCCCATGAAGGGCAGTCCCGAAATGGTGAGCGCTGCGGACGCCGCGATCAATGCGACGATGTCAGGCTCAGTCTCACCGTCATAGCTCAATACGTGCGCAATAACGTTGATTTCGTTGTAGAAACCTTCGGGGAACAACGGACGAACCGGACGATCGATCAGGCGGGAAACCAGCGTTTCCTTTTCGGTCGCGCCACGCTCGCGTTTGAAGAAGCCACCCGGAATGCGACCGGCGGCAAAGAATTTTTCCTGGTAGTGCACGGTGAGCGGGAAGAAATCCTGCCCTTCCTTGACCGACTTGGCAGCGGTGACGGCGCAGAGCACCACGGTTTCGCCATAAGTGGCGAGCACGGCTCCATCGGCCTGACGGGCGATGCGCCCGGTTTCCAGAGTGAGAGTTTTTCCGCCCCATTCCAGCTTTACGGTTTTGACGTCGAACATGTATTTTCCTTCAGCCCACAGGCCCAATTGCCCGCGGGATTTGCTGCCGGGGAGATCCGTCCCGGTCCGGCGCGAGGCACTCTTGGCCTCATGGCCTCGCCCGCCGAATTGCGAGCTTAGCCCTGAAACGGCGCGGGACCTGAGTCCTGACGCAGCCGGTTTCAGGATTTGTACGGCACGATTTGCTGCCGCATATGCAGGAAGCGGCCCCCCAAGGAGACCGCTTTTTGCACGAAAACTTACTTGCGCAGGCCGAGCTTGGCGATCAGCGCATTATAACGCGCGACGTCCTTGCGCTTCAGATAATCAAGCAGCGAACGCCGCTTGTTCACCATCATCAACAAGCCGCGACGCGAATGATTGTCTTTTTTGTGGGTCTTGAAGTGGCCACTCAGCGTGTTGATGCGGCTGGTAATAATTGCAACCTGCACTTCGGGCGAACCCGTATCGCCCGTACCCCGGGCGTTGTCGTTGATAATTTCCTGTTTCTTTTCAGCACTTACCGACATATTCTTCACTCCGCGACATCGGTGTAATTGAAACCCCGCAGGACGCTCAGACGACCGTCTGAAAGCTGAACCAAGGCGACGGGAACAATCCCGCTTCGCGCCCAGTACAGCCCGTCGTCGTGGGGCAATCCGGTCAGAACGCGGCCCTGTCGGACCGCCCTTGCCTGTTCCGGACCGAGGTCCAGAGCCGGGATGTCGTCCAGCCCTGCCTCCAGTGGCAAGAGTATGTTCTCGAAGCCCGCGCCGTTACCTGCTTCGTTCAATTTGTCCAGCGAAATCGCCTCGGACAGCGCGAACGGCCCGGCGCGCAGCCGACGCAGCATTGTGACATGGCCCAGCGATCCAGCCGCTCGCGCGATGTCGCGCGCCAGGCTGCGAATATAGGTGCCCTTGGAAACATGCGCGATCAGCGTGGCGCTGGCCAGATCGGCTTCGTTCGGCACTTCTTCTTCGTGCCAAACCAATGAATGCACAGTGACGGAGCGGGTTTTCAGCTCCACCACTTCGCCGGCGCGGGCCCGGTCGTAAGCGCGCCGGCCGTCGACCTTGATCGCCGAGTAAGCGGGAGGAACCTGTTCGATCGGCCCGGTAAAGCGGGCAAGCACTGCGGTCACTATCGCCCGCGACGGGCGTGCAGCGCATTGCGCAATTACCGCGCCTTCAAGGTCCAGCGTGTCGGTCTCGGCGCCAAACGCCACGGTAAATGCATAGGCTTTGCTGGCATCGAGCATTCGCCCGCACAGCTTGGTCGCCTCACCCACGGCAATCGGCAGCACACCGCTCGCCAGCGGGTCCAGCGTGCCGCCGTGGCCGACCTTCACTGCCTTGCCATATCCGGCGGCGCGCAGATTGCGCTTTACCGCCGCCACCGCCTGCGTCGAGCCCAAGCCGAGGGGCTTGTCGAGAATGATCCAGCCGTTCGGCAAGCCGTTAATGCCCGCCTGCAACGAGGTTCCCAAGCACCAGATACTGACCATACAGCCAGTCGAACGGCGGCCCGATAAGCTTGCGGATCGGATCGAAACCGGGGATCAGCCAAGGCACCACCACCAGCAGCAGAATTACCAGCAGCATTCCACCATTGCGGATGCCAGCATAGCGACGCGCGAGTCCGCGCGGCAACAGCCCTTCGAAAATGTGCGAGCCGTCGAAGGGCGGGATCGGCAACAGGTTGAACAACGCTAGGAACAGGTTGATCACGAGGAAATTAGCCAGATTAGCGATGGTAAAGGCGACGATTCCGGTCCCGGACCCAGTCACGGCCACGCCACTGCGGGCGAACAACCCCAGGCCCACGGCCGCCAATGCCGCTAGCAGCAGATTGCTCCCCGGCCCGGCGGCAGCGACCAGCATCATTCCCCAGCGCGGATTGCGCAGCCGCCACTGGTTGACAGGTACCGGCTTGGCCCATCCAAACACCGGCAGATGCGTCAGCGCCAGCAGCCCCGGCAGGATTACTGTGCCGAGTGGGTCGACGTGGGGAAAAGGGTTCAGCGTCAGCCGCCCCTGCTCTGCGGCGGTGTGGTCGCCCAGCAGCCGCGCCATCGCGCCATGCGCGACCTCGTGACAGACGATGGCGAACACCAACGGCAAGATCAGCGTGGCCGCGTTGAACATGGTGACGTTCATGCCAGATGCTCCGAACTTGACGCGTGCATATCCAGCGCCTGGCCAAAATGCCGGCGGCACAGCGCCAGATAACGGTCATTGCCGCCGATGTCGGTCTGGGCGCCGTCCCGCACCGCGTCGCCGCTGTCGTTGACGCGCAGGTTCATCGTCGCTTTGGCGCCGCAATGGCAGACCGCCTGCAATTCAACCAGTTTGTCCGCCAACCCCAACAGTGCTGCCGATCCCGAAAATAACTGCCCGCGAAAATCAGTGCGCAGCCCGTAGCACAGCACCGGAACCTGCGCCTCGTCAGCGATCCGCGCCAGTTGCCAGACCTGCGCGGAGCCAAGAAACTGCGCCTCATCCACCAGCACGCAGGACAATGGCGCGGAGATCTGCGCTGCGGAAAACGTGGCAAACAGGTCGGTTTCCCCGGTAAAGCCATGCGCCGCTGCCGCCAAACCAATGCGACTGGCAATGGCCGGGGCCGCTGCACCATGACTGCGTTTATCAATGGCGGCGGTCCACAACATCGTCGCCATCCCCCGCTCGCGATAATTGAAATCAGCCTGCAATAGATTGGTCGATTTTCCGGCGTTCATGCTGGCATAATAAAAAGTGAGGGTGGCCATCGGCGCCTCTTGGCCTCAGGCCGCTATTTCCGCAAGCAGTGCTTCGGCCAACGCGTGGGGGCGCAAGTTCATAATTTGGTGGCCGGCGTCGATCCGGATCAGTCGCCGGGCATGCAGCCGTTCGGCAAAGCGCTCCTGCCACGCCAGCGGCAAGCTCATGTCCTTGAGGCAGAGCACATAGCTTACGGCCAGGTCGGCAAGATGATCGCGCCGCCATTCCTCATGACTATAGCACGCCGCCGGCCACATATCGCCGCCCAGCCTGGCCAGAAAAGCGTTTGCCTGCGCTGGCGTCATGTCGTTGCAGAACATGGTGCGATAGCGCTCGGCCATCGAATGGGTCACCGGATCGACGGGCCAGCCCACTTGATGTTCGTACTGGCCATGCCGCCCCAGCCCCATCTGGTCGAGCGTGGTTTGGCCCGGCAGCGGCGCCATACAGGTCACAAACACCAGTTGGCTGAACAGATCGGGACGCAGCGAGGCCATATCGGGCAGGTTCATGCCCGCTTGCGAATGGCCGACCAGCACGATGTCGCGAAAGCCGGAAGCCTCGATATCCTGGACCAGTTCGCGATTGATGTCCGCAAATTCCATATGCTTGGTATCGCGCCCGCGCTTGGCGCCGCAACCCGGTGCATCCAGCGCGAGGCAACGCGCCGCGCCGCCCGACTGTGTATGCAACGCGCCGATCGTTTCATCCCAAACCCAGCCGCCCTGCCCGCCGCCATGCAGGAATACAAAATCAGTCATCGGCGTCCTTGGCTTTGGCCTCGTCATCAACCGAATCTCCCGCCGCATTGCCGGTCTTGTCGCCACTCAGATCCCGGCTGACGCGCGGGTCCGCTAGCAGCTTGTCGATATGGCTGGCGACATCGAAGCTTTCGTCGCCGACGAAGCGAATTTTCGCAGCAAATTTGAGTTTCAGCCGGCCGGCGACTTCTTTCTGGAAAAAGGCGGTATGGGTGCGCAACGCCTTGACTATTTCCTCTTCATTCGCCCCTAGCAGCGGCTTCACGAACACCGTGGCAAGACGAAGATCGGGCGACATGCGCACCTCGGTCACGGAAACCGCAGCCGTCGAGAGCAAATCGTCATGCACCTGCTGGCGCGCCAGCAATTGCGACAAGACGTGCCGCACTTGTTCACCCACCTTGAGCAGGCGAACCGAGCGGGTTTCAGGTGTTGTAGCAGGTCGAACCATCAGCTTGTTATTTTTCCTGATATCATCATGGCAAGATGCTGTCGCATCAGGCCATTTTCTCTAAAATACGCGCCAGCGAGCGAATATTCCGGGCGGTACCCCGGCAGCCCAGCCGCCGTTCGATGAAGCCATTGGTCAATCTGCTACCCGCAACGCCATCTACATAATCGATATAGATAGCCCGGTCGCCGCTGGCCAGTCGTTCCGGCCCTCGCCCCGCATAGGCCGCGCAGAGAGCCTCGAAATTGGCGCTAGCGACCGCTCCGCTCAGAAACAGGGTGTGAACCAAATTCTGCGCGCCATCCTCGACAAACGGGTTGCCGGCCACAGCCTGCGCCATTTCCTCGCGGCTACGCACTGCGGCAAAGCTGGCGATGTCGAATCGCTCGTACAGCAGATGCGCCAGCATTTCCTCCAACCCGATCGTCGGTCGCTGATCATGGTCAAACAGCAAATTACCGCTGGCAACCACCGTCTCGACGTTCGCGAAGCCCTCGCGCTCGAACGCGTGCCGCAAGTCAGCCATCGTCAAACGATTGCCGCCGGCGATGATACTGCCGAACAGGGCGACATAACGGGTCATGGACTGATCAGCTCAATT
>JAYUBN010000219.1:0-9410 GCA_043740855.1 Sphingomonadales bacterium
CGCAACTGTTTGTTCTTATAGTCCATGTAGAAAGCCGCACCGTTGATCGATATCTTGCGATTAGCGAGCTGCACCTTGAAGCCACCCTCGTAATCCAGCACCGATTCCTGCTTGACCGGGCGGAATTGAAAGTCAATCGCGGCGTTGATATTGCCAAATCCCCCGGCCTTGTACCCTTTTGCGACCAGCGCATACAACAATACGTTGTCGGCGGGCTTGTAGTCGATACCCGCACGCCACGAGACGTTGGTCTCATTGAGGGCGCTGGTAAACAAGCCGGCCTGCCACGCCCCCTGGTGATTTTGATTGACGTTCAACGGCGAAGGGTCGTTGAGATTGAAGCATTGACCAGGCTGAATCGCGCCGTAACTATTGCCTGGTGCAAAAATGTTCTGCAGCAGCGTAAACAGCCGATTGACCCCGCCGACCGGGAAATTACGATCCGACGGGCCACCAAACACCGTTCCCTGATTCAGGCTGCCATCAAGGTTGCAGATATCGGCGGTCCGTTCTGCCCGCGTCCAGCGCACCCCGCCCTTGACGGTCAATTGCGCCACCGGCGACCAATCGATATTCCCGAAAGCCGCGTAGTTCTTCATGTGCTGCTTGCTGAAATTCTCGCTGGATTCGATTTGGAACGGAGGCGACTGGTTATTGCCGCCGGAACCGTCGCCATAGACCAGGTTTTCATCGTAATAGACGTGGTCGCGGCTAAAATTTCCGCCGACTACCCATCTGAATATTTTATTGTTTTTGTTGGCGATGCGCAGTTCTTGTGAAAATGATTTGATCGTGCCGATGAACCCGCGCAGATCAATGCCGCTGAAATTGATGCCATCCTGATCAAGCGCACCGCGTTCCGACAGGCTGATATACGACGTGATCGAGGTCAGCGCCACATTATCGGTAAAGCCCCAGTCGCCGCGCAGCGACACTTGCCCGAACTTGACATCGCGATACATGCCATTGTTCGTGCTCCAGTCCGCCGCGCGGGGATCCGCCGGCGCCAGCGGATAATTGCGTACCGCCGGCGAGACGTTGGTGATCGCCTGCTGGTTGAAGCGCGAATATTGAACCGCCTCGGGCTGGTTCTTGTCGATCCAGCCGTTGACGTTCAGCTCGAAATTCAAATTGCTCGCCGCGTCCCAATCGACCAGAAACCGCCCGGCAATGTTGTTGTTGCGACCGTTTTTATTGTCGGGTCCGTTTGGTCGGGTGTAGCTGTATTGCCACGGCCCACTTTTTTCGCCCTGCACGGCAATACGCATGCGCACCGTGTCGGACAGCGGGCCGCTTAGATAGGCACTGCCGACGAAATCGTTCCAGCGGCCAAAACTGGCCTGCCCGCCGGCAGCGAAGTGACTAGTCGGCTTCGCGGCGATGTAGTTGATCGCGCCGCCGGTCGAGTTCTGGCCGAACAGCGTACCCTGCGGCCCCTTCAGCACTTCGATGCGCTCGAGATCGAACGCGGTCAGATTGGTCATCACCGGAAACGGCAGTGGTACCTGGTCGAGATAGACGCTGGTCGTCGGGTAGGAGCCGAGCGACGTATCGTAAAATCCGACGCCCCGCAGGTTGTATACCGGGGTGTTGTTGGCGCTGTTGACATAAGACAGGCCCGGAACCGCCGCGGCCACGTCGGACAGGCTCTGAATGACCCGTTCCTTCAGCGTGGCTGCTCCGATTGCCGCAATGCTGAGCCCGACCTTGTTGATGTTCTCTTCGCGTTTTTGCGCGGTCACCACGATTTCGCCAGCTTCGCTGGGTTCTGCCTGTGCGGCGGTGCCTCTGGCGGCAGGGGCGGCGAGGACCGGGACCGCCGCGATCATCGCCTCAAGTGAAACGCAAAGCAGAAAAGATTTGGCCAAACGCATGACTACCTCCCCTAATTTTTTAAGTATTTGCTCCGGGATTTTACATTTTATCAGCGCGATCAAACAGGATACTAAGCAGTTGCGGCATGCCCCGACCCCAAGCGGCATAGCGCTCATCCCGGGTCTGCTGCGACTCGTACAAATAAACACCCCAGGTGTTGATTGCGCAGATTTTGGCGAAGGCGAGCACCATGTAGCGATGAACCGCGGCGGCCGAGCGCCCGGTGGCTTCCTCCCAACGCGCCGCCATCACCTCGGGCTGGAGCCAACCTTCGAAATCCAGTCCCGCCGAGGCCAGCGGCTGGTTGTACAGGCACAGCGCCCAGCCCAGATCATGCAGCGGTTCTCCGCTGTGAGCCATTTCCCAATCCAGCATCGCCACCAGATCGCCATTAGGGCGCCACATCATATTGCCGATCTTGGGATCGCCATGCACCGGAGTAGCCGGGCCAGAGGTAGGCAGCGGATTGTTCACGAAATCTTCGAGCAGCGCGATCAGCCGCTTGTCGCCATTCGGCACCTGGGTCATCTTCAGGCATTGTTCGGCATAGTCGCGGGTCGAGATGAATTCGTCGGACATTGCGGCGGCGGGATGGTTGTGCAGCGCGGCGATCGCGGCGATCCACTGACTGCTCATCCGCAAGCGCTGCGACGGCGGCGCATCGACCAGCCACTGCGGCGCGGCATATTCGTATGCTTCGCCGACCAGCCTCTCCATCAGAAAGAACGGATCACCCAGCACCTCGGGATCGGCGCAGCATTCAAACACGCGTGGTACCGGCGGCCCGTCTGTCATGGCGCCGACCTTTGCCAGGATGCCATGTTGTTTTGGCATGTCATAAGGCGGCAGCAGCCCCCCGGTGGAGGGCGGCAGGCGCAGTACGCGGTCGATCCCCTCCACCAGAAAGGTCTCGTTCGAATGTCCCGCCGACAGCACCTTGATTCCGGTTATCGCCGGACCATCGGGATGCCAGGCTTTCAGCCGCGCCAGCAACTGATCAAGATCCCGCAAAATGTGGCCGTCTTTTGACATGTCTTCGCCTCGTTTTTGTGGGCCGGCGAATCGCCTCTGCCGCCTACGACCATTCCGATAAAACCGGTCAATTATTGACTGACAGTCTTGTCGGACAGTTTGCCCGATGTAAACGACGTATCGGCACTCCGCTCCCGCGCTGCTGCAAATTAGGTATTGTAAACTTAGCACTGATTTTGCAGGCTTAAGTTAAAATAAAGACATCCGTATCCAGTGCCATATCTGCATCAAAGCGATTTTTAAGGGTCGTCGCCATCGACGGATTTCCGTTAAAACGGCTAAGTAGAATTCCGTTTTAATCTTTGACCGACCGCAATCGCACGCCTACCAACCTGTAGCAAAACAACGTCCTGTCAGGTGCGATCCAGCGCACCGTCAGCGGCACTGAATCAGGCCGGCGCAGCTTTGTTAGCGGGCGGCCAAAAAAAGGGGGAAGCGCGCCATGCGGCTCAGCAGCACCATCAATGATTATGCCTGCGATCTTGCGCGCGATTGCGACATCGACAGTACGTGTCTGTTCATCAGCGACAAGACCACCGGCTCCACTGAGCTTTACTATCTCGGCAATTTTGGGGTTAACGAAGAAGTGCTGAGCCGGTATCGTCATCATGGTATCTGCGACGCGGATCCGTTTACCGACACGCTGCGCCACGAAGCCGCCAACGACGAATTGCAAAATTTCCGCGTTCCTTCGCACCCTTTGATCGAACGCTGCGGCGCGCGCGCCAATTCCTATTGGCGATTTTGTGCTGCCGAGGGGATCGAGGTGGTCGGTGCGGCAACGATGAAGCTGCAGCCTCGGCTGTATCTGACCCTGGGCGCGCACCGCGCGCGCAGCGATCACCCGCGCGGTGCAGTCCCGCTTGAGCGCCTCGCCTACAGGATCGAAGTGTTGCAGAACAAGGTTGCGGCCAGTTTGCTGTCGTCATTGATGGCCGGGGGCAAGGGATACCAATCATTGCTCAGCATGTTCCGGGAGGACAGACCGGCCCCCGATACACGGCTGGCGCAACTGTCCGCGCGCGAGACGGAAATCGCCCGGCTGGTCTGCACCGGCAAGCAGAACAAGGAAATTGCCTGGGTCGCGAGCGTTTCCGAATGCACGGTGGAAAACCATCTGCGCCGCATTTATCAAAAACTTGGCATCCACAACCGCGTCGCGCTGGTTGCCCAGATGAACGGCGGGCTGAACTGATTAATGCGGCGGCGGCGGCGGCGGCGGCCGGCTGATTGACCAAGCCCCTGCCGCCGCGCTCCGTTCGATATCAGATCAACGAATTCTCGCGCGTCAGGCCCAACGACAGGTCGGCGCCGTGGATGATGGTTTCCATAATTCCGTAACCGACCATATCCCCTTCGCGGACGCGGATCGGACAATCGCGAAGCTGTTGAACCTTGCGCAAAACAGCAAGATCGAGCGTGTCTTCGGCCATTTCGCCCTCTACTTCGAGCGCGCCCTTCCACATCCCGTGCTTTTTGCCTTGGTAGCCGAGATATAGTCCTGGCCCGAGGTGGACCCCCGCTGGCCCCAGCGCCTCGATTTCGATGGTGCGGCTTTCGCCTTGCAGCATGTCGAAATGAAGCTGCCCGCCCAGCAGCCGCCGCGTCTTGTCGTCATAGCGCAGCGCGGTCCGGACGCGGCTGATCTTTTCCTGGCTGCCGTCGGGCAGATTGCGATAGCCCGAGGAGTAAAAGACCTTTCCGAGCTTGGTCATGTGATAAATGTGATAGGCAACTTCCGACCCGTCCGCCGCGCTGAGCAGGAACGGGCTCCACACCAGCTGAAATTCGTCCTTGCCGAAAGCGGCACCGCCAAAATCGGTGCTGGGCTTTATATCGGAGCTGTGCAGCCCGACGTCGAGCCGCGTTCCCCAGCTATGGTCGCGCACCTGGCACCATTCGTCCGGAACGATCGCGATCCGCTCACCCTCTATCTCGATCCATCCCGATGGCATGCCGAACTGGTGATAGCGGATGATGTCCGAACCGACGCGGAAACCATCCGGCTCGCGCTGGCGGTGCCGGTCCTCGAAAAAGGGCGGGTAGCAGGCGGTGAAGGTAATGTCATAAGCGATCGGCTGCGCATCGTTGCTGTCCAGCCGGTAGCGGAGTGTCTGGAACGGCTCGATGACTTCGTAACCCAGCGGGCCAACGGTAGTTTCCAGCGGGTCGTCGCGCAATTCGCGGCTGGCGCGAACCGTCCATTGCCGGGTCCCCCGCGATACCGCCGCCCAACCATCGAGCACCCCGCGATTGTGATACCGCCCCAGCCCAAAATCGATTGCCAGCGTCCCGTCTTTCTTGACCAGCGCGGTCCAGATCTTCTCGGTCCAGCTGTGGTCGGAAGACTGGACAGTTGCCATCGTATCGGCAATCTGGTGGGACAGATATTCGTCCAGGCGGGTCAATTGCCCGATATCTTCCATCCCGTGACGACCGAATTTACGCATTGACCACTCCAATCATTTCTGACGCTACTTTGCCATCCGCCAACGTCCGTTGGCAGCCACGGATTTCCGTCCCTTGGGCAAGGCTAGCTATTCGGGGAATAAATGCCGCCGAATTGCAATGGGTGAACGATGCGATGAACGTGCTGGTGATGGGCGGTAACCGCTACATCGGCTTGCAACTGGTCGAGGAACTGGTCGAGCAAGGCCATGACGTGACCGTGCTCAACAGCCACGAAACCGTCCTGCCCGCAGGTGTGCGCCGTATCCATGGCAACCGCCACGAAGCAGGGGTTCTGGAGGCGCTGCTGCTGCCGCTGCGCGATCGCTTCGACGCGGTATTCGACAATACCGCCTATACCCCTCAGCACCTCGCCCCGATGATCGCAATTTTCCGAGGGCGGGTTCAGCACTTTATCTTTACCAGTTCGATCGCGGTTTATGAGATGACCCAGGCCCAGCCGGTTGACGAAACCGCAGCCGTCGGCCGCGATGCCGCTACCGCGCTTTATGGCGCCTACGCCGCCGGCAAGGTGCATTGCGAGGCGTTGCTGGCGGAGGAATACGCCAGCAACGGTTTGCCCTTTACCGCGTTGCGCGTTACCCATACCTGCGGGCCGATGAGCCCCGCCGTCAGCCGCGAGCCCGGCACTTTCAAGCGGCTGGAAGATGGTCGCCCGCTGCTGATCGCGGGCAAGGTCGAGGCGATAGTCCATTTTATCCACACCCGGGATGCCGCACGCGCCATGGTTGCGGTGCTCGGCAAGCCACAGGCAGCGGGGCAGATCTACAACGTCGCCGGCAAGCAGTTTTCGAGTATCCTCAATTATATGAAGCTGATGGGCGCCGCGCTGGGCGTTGACCCGGAAATCATCATCATGCCCGATGATCTGCCAGCCGAATTGCGCTCGCCCATCGTTCACTGGCTGGAGGCCAGCCGGGGCAGCATGGTGATCGCAATCGACAAGATTCGCTGCGAGCTGGGCTGGGAACCGCGTCTGTCGATTGCCGAAGGGCTTGCCGATTCCTATCGCTGGTTTTGCGCGGGCGGACGCGAACGCTACAAATATGATTTCAGCCCGGACGACGCGGTGCTGGCAGCGATCGCGGCGCGGGGGGGAGTGTCCGCCCCCGACGGGCCAGCGCGCACCGTGCTGCGCGCGCAGCTCGACACATTGGAAAATATGTAAGCGGTGGCGGCCCGTGTCTGCGTCAACGGACGGCTGATCGGACGGTCTACAAATCCGGTCGCACCAGCACCTTCACATCACCGCTGCCCGCGATCAACCCGGCAAATGCCTCGTCAAGTCCGTCGAAACCCACCTGGCGCGTGATCATCGGCGCCAGCGCATCAGGATTGGCGGCGATCATCGCCAGCGCATCGGCGAATTCGGCGGGCGAATAGGCAAAGACGAATTGCAGACATATGCCCTTTTGCACCAGGAAGGCCGGCTCGATGATATCGTCGTCCTTGCAGATACCGATGGCGACGATGGTAGCCTCGATCGGCGCGGCGCGGGCGATGTTCATTATCAGCCCCGGCGCGCCCACGCAGTCGAAAAAAATCGCCCGTTTGCGTTGGCGTGTGGCGGGATCGACCGCCATCGCATCGGACAGGCCGTAAGGCAGGCCAAGACCGTTCCACCATCCCTCGATCGTCCGGTCACTGGCCGCAAAGGTCATGTCGGCACCCATTTTGTCGGCGAGCGCGCGCCGCGCCGGATTGGGCTCGATCGCGATCACCGGTCCCAGCCCCAGCGCTTTCAATCGCGCGATCACGAACAGCCCGACCGGGCCGCAGCCGATCACCGCGAACGCGCAATCGCGGTCAGGGCGCGCGGCATTGATCGCGTGCACCGCCACTGCGAGCGGCTCGGCCAGCGCGGCAATGTCGTCAGGAACATGGCCGGGCACCGCGCTTGCGAACGCTTCATCGACCAGCATCGCCTCGGCAAAGCCGCCGTTGAAGTCGCTGGAATAGCCCAGAAGCTGGATTCCCTGCGGCACGCTGAGGAACGGTAGCGCCACCAGCCGGTCGCGCTTGCGAAAGCGTTCGCAACCCTTGCCGGTATCGATCACCTCACAGGTAAACTCATGCCCCAGCACCACGGGTCGAGCGGGGTCCATAAACCCCCGAAAACCGGCGCGGTGGAGTACATCGCAGAGGTGCGGTGCATCCTTGCGGATCGACAGGTCGCTGCCGCAAATCCCGCAGACGATTGGCCGCACCAGCAATTGCCCAACGCCGGGCGACGGATCGGGCAGGCTCTGCACCGTAAACCGGCCATCGTTCAATACTGCGGCGCGCATCTTCTGGTTTTCCTCTTAAAGCGGGTCGAGAAAGCCCTTCATGCCATAGCGGTCATGCGGGCCGACGATATATTGCTCGAGTGCGCCGACCCCGACCTTGTCGCCGCAGCGGGCGCGCACGACGTGCTGGACATGCATGAATTGCGGCGCGTTGATGTCGATCTCGTTGATGTTCCAGCTTTCCATCGTCCAGGCCTCTTTGCCCTTGTAGAAGCCGTGGCCCCATTCGGGGTGGTTATAGCCGGTGCCGTACATATGGTAGCGCAGCAACGGCTCGAGAACGAAGGTTTCGGTACGTCCATCGCTATACGTGGTGTCGATCTCGGCGCGGCTGATCATCCGGCTGCCCTTGGCGAATTCAAGTCGGTGCGGGCCACAGATCGCCGCGGAAACCTGACTTTCATCGAGCGTGTCAAAATCGCTGGTCATGTCAAAAGTCTTGAAAATCTGGGCGAATTGCTTCCAGCGCTGGCTATCCTGATATTCGTGCTGGCCCCAATGGGTGCAGCGATCCTCCCAATGGATCGGCGCCCACAGCCAGAAGAATTGCGAGGGCATATCGCGCGAAACACCCTTTTCGCTCTCTCCGGTCCAGCGCCAGCCCCACGAGCGGTCCTTGGTACCGTATGTGGTTTTGGCGCTGATCTCCTGCCGCCGTCCGTTGACGGTGATATGCCCTTCCCAGCGACCGAATTGCGAAAAGCGCTTCATTTGCGCCACCGTACGCACGTTTTGCTGCATGTGATCGGCGGGTTCCTCATGCGCGACCGTGGTGGCGTGAAACCACAGGTCACATTCAAAGCCGGTGTCGTTGGCCTCGACGACGATCCGCATGGTCTTCATCGGCTCGACGATTTCGTGCCGCATCGGGCCGGCGAATAATTGCGTGCGGTCGCCCGTCAAATGGCGCGAAGCGCGGAAACTGTCTTGCGTGCCGTCCTTGCGCACAATCGACACCGCGCCGTCCATGACCTCGCGGTTGGGATAAGCGGCGAAGGCGACGCCGATATAAAATTCGCCGTCGAAATCGTAGCCGTTATACCAATAACGGGCATACATATTGCGCTCGGACGAAAACATATAGGACAGCGGGTCCGCCGTCTGATGCACCGGGTAATCGTCGAACTTGATCAGCATACCTGCCTCCCGCAGCCTGCGGATGCAGTCGCACCGCGTCCTGCGCAGTCTGGCATGTCGCGCAAAGCCGACACGCACCCAAGGGACGGAAACCCGTCCCTGTGCCCAAGCCGGCCCGATAGACTAGCCACCTTTACAGCAATATCGCTATTGCGCGGGAGGACAGAATGCAGGGTCAGGTGGCGCTGGTGACGGGTGCCTTGACGGGCATCGGGCGCGCAGCGGCGCTGGGCTTTGCCAAGGCTGGGGCATGGCTGGTGATCGGCGGCCGCAAGGATGCCGTCGGCGCCGACTTGGTCGCCGAGATCGTCGCGCTGGGCAGCGATGCCGCCTATCGGCACTGCGATGTGCGCGACGAGTCCGATATCGCCGCGCTGGTGGCACTGGCGCTAGAGCGCTTTGGCCGGCTCGACCATGCCGTCAACAACGCTGGCACCGATGGCGCTTCGCGCCCGCTTACCCAGCACACCCCCGAAACCTACGCCGAGGCCTTCGACATCAACGTTCGCGGCGTGCTGCTGTCGATGAAGCACGAGATGCTGGCGATGGCGGGCAACGGCGGTGGCAGCATCGTCAATGTCTCCTCGACCATGGCGTTTCGCGGTCGTC
>JAYUBN010000220.1:0-2878 GCA_043740855.1 Sphingomonadales bacterium
CTCCACATCGACCTGCATGGTGGCAAGAAACCGCACCACCGCGCAGTCGAACGCAATCGTCAGCACCAGATCGGTCAGGTGTTCGTTGGACAGGAACCCTTGCAATGCCGCGAAGCTTTCCGCCGAGGCCGCCCCATCCACCGTCATTTCCCGCGCCGCACGCAGCACGGCGAGGCTTTTTGTGTCGAGCGTGGTTGCTTTGCCGGCGCTGTCGTCGATCAGTGCCTGGATATCGGCGTCGCTCACCCCGAAATCATGGCCGATCTTGACGTGGTGCGACCACTCATAGGGTGAACGCGCCAGCCAGCCGACTTGCAGGATCGCCAGTTCGCGCAGGCGGCCATCGAGGGTGCTTTTGTTGCGAATATAGCCGCCGAGGCCGGAGAATGCGCGGGCGCCGCCAGGGCTGTGGGTCATTAGGCGGAACAGCGCGATGTCGCGGGCGAGCAGGTGTTTGTGTTCGTCGGGCAGGTCGGCCTGGGTCAGATAGGGTAGGCGCGCCATGATGTTTTCTCCCGTTGGATTATCGGCGCAGTATAGCGCGGCGCGAAATTTTCTGCCCAGGGAGCCACGATGGCCAAGCCGATGCTGATTGACGCTGTGCTGCCGGAATTTGGCGAACCCACGCTGCAGCCGGCCCTGTCTGGCGCCATTTATCAGGCCCGGATGGCGGCAGCGTTGGCCGCCGCATCGGCCGCCGGGCATGACGCGCTGGTGGTGTATGGCGATCGCGAACATGCCGCGAACGTATCTTACCTCACCGGCTACGATCCGCGCTTTGAGGAATGTTTGCTGGTCGCCCTGCCCGGTCGTCGGCCGAGTTTGCTGCTTGGCAATGAAGGCTGGGGCTACGCCGAAACCGCCGCCGGCGATTTCGACCGGCTGCTGTGCCAGAGCTTCTCCCTGCCGGGGCAGCCGCGCGGAGAGCAGAAGCCACTTGCGGCGTTGTTGGGTGATGCGGGCCTCACCACGGGCATGCGCATCGGCGCGGTGGGTTGGAAGATTTTCGACGCCGGTGATCTGGGATCGGACGATAGCTGGCTCGACCTGCCCGACTTTATCGCCAGCCATCTACGCGCCATCGGCCCGACCCGGAACGCCACCGGGCTGTTCATTGAACCAGCATCAGGCCTGCGGGCGATCAACGAATGCGACCAGCTTGCGAGCTTCGAGTTCGCGGCAACTTATGCGTCGCAGGCGATCCGCAACGTGATTTTCGGCTTGCGGCCGGGGATGACCGAGCTGGAAGCCGCAAGGCTGATGGCCCTGCCCGGCTTGCCGCTCAGCTGTCATCCGATGCTGTCCACCGGGCCACGCGCGGCCTTCGGGCTGCCCAGCCCATCGGCGAAAACCATCGCGCGCGGCGATCCGATCACCATGGCCTGCGGCATTCAGGGCGGGTTGACAGCACGCGCCGGATTTGTCGTTTCCGATGCCAGCGAATTGCCGGTCGGCATTCAAGACTATGTCGAAAAGCTCGCCGCGCCCTATTTCGCCGCCTTGGTCGAATGGTACGAAACCGTCGGCATCGGCGTCACGGGCGGGGCTTTGTATGACATCATCGCTCGCCATCTTGGCGATAAGTTCTTTGGCGTCGGGCTCAACCCTGGGCACCTGATCCATATCGATGAATGGATGCACTCGCCGATCTATCCGGGCAGCAATATCGCGCTGAAATCCGGCATGGCCATCCAGGTCGATGTGATCCCGGCGACCCATACGCCGTGGTTCACCACAAATATCGAGGACGGCATTGCGCTGGCGGACGCGGATTTGCGCGCCGAATTCGCGGCTCGCTATCCTGAGGCTTGGGCGCGCATCACCGCCCGCCGAGCCTTCATGCAAGACACGCTCGGCATCACGCTGAGGTCGGAAGTGCTGCCGTTCAGCAACATACCCGCCTACCTACCGCCGTTTTTCCTGAGCCCCAACAAGGTGCTGGCGATGGGATAAACTTAAGCGATCCGCTGGGTTTGCGCGTACGCCATGTACAGTTCCGCCGCCTTGCGGGTCAGCGGGCCGGGCTGCAAGTCGCGATCCTGGTAGCGCACCACCGCCTGCACCTTGCCGGCATTGCCGGTGGTGAAAATCTCATCGGCCGCATCGAGTTCGTCGGGGCGGATGGTGCGTTCTTCGACCACGACCCCTGCCCCACGCAGCAACGCGATGGTGCGGTTGCGGGTGATGCCGGCCAGGAAGCTGCCATTCGGCACCGGCGTCGCCACCACGCCATTGCGTGCGATGAAAATGTTGGAGCTGCATGTCTCGGCAACATTGCCCATCGCATCCAACACCACGCCGTTATTGAACCCGAGCGCCAGCATTTCCGCCACGCCGCGCGCGGAATTCGGATAAAGGCAGCTCGCCTTGGCGTCCGTCGGCGCGCTTTCCGGCGTCGGACGGCGAATGCTGCGGCACAGGCCAAGCTTGGTGCCCGCCCCGGTCGGCAGCGGCGACATATAAATGCACAGCAGGAACTGGACGCTGTCACCATCGACCGAAATCGGCCCGTGCCCGCCTTGCGTCGCCCAGAACATCGGCCGGACATAAAGCTCGGACTTGGCGGGAAAGCGCTTGATGCCCTCCAGCATCAGGGCGAAAATCTCGGCGGCCGTCTGCTTCGGGTTCAGCCCCAACGCGCGCGCCGAGCGCACCGCCCGCGCCGCATGCAAATCAAGGTCCGGCCCGCAGCCGTCAAAGGCGCGCCCGCCATCGAACACCATCGAGCCGAGCCAGAATGCGTGGTCGCGCGGGCCCAGAATCGCCGGGTTGCCGTCGTGCCATTGGCCGTTCCAAAAAGTTTGCGTGTCCATGATGCGTGTGCCGTCCCTGTTGGTGGGGCTTTTTTTTGCGGCTTTGGGGCGGTATGTCCATGCCC